>CAKUEU010000021.1 GCA_934646865.1 uncultured Collinsella sp.
GGCTTGGTGGAACCCTGGACGGTGTCGCCCTTAAAGCCCGGGTCGGTCTGGACGATGGTGGTCTCGATGAACATCGGTGGGGTCACACCCATGAGCTCATCGTCAGCGAAGAGCAGCTGGCAGATGTCGTTCTCGCGCAGCCACTTGGAGTTCTCGCCCACCATGTCCTCGGGAACGGGGACCTGCTCATAGGACTCGTTGTCCATGAAGATGTAGTCGGTGCCATCGTTGTAGAGGTACTGGAACTCACGGGTGGTGAGCATGACGCTCTCGAACTTGGTACCGGCGTTGCAGGTGTTCTCAACGACGCGGCCGCTCTTGATGTCGCGGGTCTTGTAGCGCACAAAAGCACCGCCCTTGCCCGGCTTGACGTGCTGGAACTCGACGATGGTATAAACCTTGTCCTTAATACGGAGACCGAGGCCGTTCTTGAAGTCGGCGGTAGAAATGGTAGGCATAGCGACCTTTCTTCTTATGGGCAGAACGCACAAGCGTCCAAATTACATACGACCGAAATTATACACTTGCAGACGGCGCCTGCAGCGAGCGCATAAAAAGAGAACGCGGGGCGCCCGAATAGCTCCGGACGCCCCGCCCAAATATCTATCGAAGAGGGCTAGCAGTCGATAACGTGAAGGTCATGCGGCGTCTTGGTGAAGGGCTCGTAGCCGTTCTCGGTGACCACGCCGTAGTCCTCCAGGCGCACGCCGCCCACACCGGGCAGGTACACGCCGGGCTCCATGGTGATAACCGAGCCGACCTCGATGATATTCTTGCTGCGGTTGAAGTTGGGCAGCTCGTGGATGTCAATGCCCACGCCGTGGCCCAGACCATGGTTGTAGTAATCGCCATAGCCGGCATCGCCGATGATCTTCTTGGAAAGCTTGAAAATGTCGTTGCCCTCGACGCCCGGATGGATGGCGGCGACGCACTCCTCGTGGGTGCGGCGTACGAGCGCGTACAGGTCGAGCTGTTCTTGCGTGGGCTCGCCCATCACGACGGTACGAGTCATGTCGGAGCGGTAGTCGCAATAGCCCGCGCCATAATCCATGAGTACGAAGTCGCCCTTCTCAATCACGCGGTCGCTCGGGACGGCATGCGGGTTGGCGGTGTTGGGGCCGCTCGCCACGATGGAGCCGAAAGCCAGGCTGTCGGCGCCGTTGGCGAACATAAAGTTCTCGAGCTCGTTGCGAACCTGCTTCTCGGTCATGCCGGGTTTAATAAATCCGAGCATATGCTGGAAGGCGGCGTCGGTGATCGACTGCGCATGGCGCATGAGCTCGATCTCCTCGGCGTCCTTGATGGCGCGCATCTTGCGAATGTCGTCATGCATCAGCGGCAACATGCAGGCGACGGAACGATCCTCCAAACCACGCTGAATACCCTGGTAGAAATTGATCTGCATATCGTCCTCGACAGCGCAGACGCGGCACTTGTTGGCCGCGATCTTGCCGGCGACCCAACCGGGTATGGTGCCCTCGTCCATGTCGTAGACCCAGGGGCTGCCGGCGGGCGTGTTCTCCTCAAAGCTGTTGAGATAGCGCGAGTCGGTATGGAACAGGCACTGGTCGGCCGTAATAAACGCAGCGTGCGGGAACTCGAAGGTGTAATCGAAAACGCCCTTGACGCCCGTAAGCCAACGAAGATTAGCCTCGTCGCGCACCACGATGGCGTCGTAACCGCGCTCAACCATTAGGGCACGGACACGCTCGATACGACCGGCAGGACCGGCAGCAAACTCAGACATGCAGATTCCTTTCTTGTTGTCTTCATAAAGACGGGACGGGCTCAATCAACGTACGGAATCGCAAGCGATTCGCAACCGATTGGAAACCCGCCCATCAACATGATACGAAAGACTATGGATGTCAATAAATCCTAGAGAAGATCTTTGCGAGAAGCCAAGTATGCGTGAGCATGGCGCTCAAGAACCTCGTCCTCAACGCTCGTTAGACGAATGGCGCCGAGTGCCGCGGGCAGCGGCAACATACTACGGTTCGAGCGGGCAAACTGCTGCCTGCGGAACTCCTCGATATATGCGGCAGGCTCCAGATCGAAGGCGAGCTCCTCGATACCAAAGTCCTCCAGGCAGTCATCGACCTCAAAGACGTAATCGATATCAAAGTCGCAGGCATCATGTGCTAGACGCGCCTCAAAGCGCATGCCCTCAGACAGCAGCTGGTAGGCAGGAACCTGCGCCGCGGCTTTGCCCAGGCAGACGCGCAGGGTACGCTCCCCCATCTTGCCAAAATCGAGCGCATGGCGGGCGCTCGGGTTCGTTGCCATTAGTGCGTCCTTGCGGGCAGTCTGAGACCACTGAACGGCATTGACGAGCGCGACCTCCTCGCCCGCGAGAATTTCGGGGACGGTCTCGGTAAACTGATTCCAACGGGACTTGCTGCTCGAAAGCATGGTGCCAACGAGTATCGCATAGCCGAGCTTGAGATCCTCGGGGTCTGCCTCGCGAACAAGGTCGAGGTCACACACGACCAAGCCCGGCTCGGGACGGAACGCGATAGCGGGAAGCGCATGCGCCGACGAGGCGACAAGCGGTTTCATGGTCGTCGCGACCGTGAGCATGGCGTCAAACGTCGTCGGCAGTAAGGCGCACTCGGTGCGACCGCACCACTGATTGGCACACCAGCAAACGACTGAGCAGGTCGCCGTGTCGCCGACAGCGACAACGAGATCGTCACAGGTAATGCCATTAGCCGACAGGGCGCCAAAGACGGTATCGGCATCGACCAGCGTAGCACCGGCAGGCGAAACCTCGAGGACGAGCAACGACACGGCAAAACCGGCGTCAACCAGTGCATGCTCGACAGCCTCGCCAAAACGCTCGGATGTAGCGTCGTTCCAAACCACCATCGCGCGCTTAGGCTTGCCCACAGCCGAGGCAAACATGCGCGGCAGCTCCTCGAACGCGCCCAATCCGACGCGAACATCGACACTGCGGTTTTGGAAATTGATAAGTTGACGGCGAATCATAGCAGTCCACGCTCCAAAAGCATCTCGGCACAAAGGTAGGAAACGTCCTCGAAGGACTTGTTGCGAATATCAAGGGTAATGTCGGCGGCCTGGCGATACAGCGGACGGCGATGCTCAAATAGGCGCGCCGCATGCTCGGGCGAGCGGAAATCGGGCCGAGTATCCGAGCGGCGAATCTGGCGCATCGAGTCCTCAAAGTCGCCTTCAAGATACACGCACGTACCCATCTCGTGCATCAGCTCAATGTTCACCGGCGTCTCGACGATGCCGCCCCCGCACGAAACCAGCAGGCTGCGCTCGCTTCGGAGTGAACGCAGCGCCGAGGTCTCGAGCTCACGAAAGCGACCCTCGCCCTCGGTCTCAAAAATCTCGGTCACCGACTTGCCGCAGCGGCGCACGACCAGACGATCGGTGTCGATGAATCGGCGCTTGAACATAGTGCCGACGTTGCGCGCGAGCGTCGACTTGCCCGCGCCCAAAAAGCCGATAAAGAAAATATGGTCGCAGCCGTGTTTGATATGCTGAGACATGGCGAAACCTATTCCTCGCAGGGAAGGTCGCGCAGTGCCCGGCGCTCAAAGATACGGAAGATCTGCGTATACCACAAGTCCTGCGTGGCCTGCGGCTTAACCAGGATGGTGTCGACACCGGCGAAATTGCCGCTCCACACGTCCGTGTAGAGCTGGTCGCCGATCAGCACGGCCTCATCGGCCGTCGCGCCCAGGCGCTTAAGACCGGCCTTGAGAGCAAACGGCGCCGGCTTCATGGCGTGGCTGATGGCCTCGAGCCCCAGCTCGCGGGCAGACGCCATGACCTGGTCGCGATGCCAGTTATTGGACACCATGCACAGCTTAAAGCCCTTGGCATGGGCGGCTTTGAGCCAAGCGGAAACCGCAGCGGGAACCTGCTCGGTATCGCGCGGAACCAAAGTGTTATCACGGTCGAGCAAAATGGCTCGCTTGCCGTCGGCCCACAAGGTATCGAGGTCGATGCGGTCGACCGAGGCAACATATCGTTTGGGGCTAAAAATCCTCATGATCAATTCCAAGACTGTTGGTGCTCTTCGTAGGTCTGCGAGAAATACTCCTCGTCCTGCGTAATGTAGAAATACAGGTCATCGGAGTCTGTCGGCTCAAGAGTGGCCTTGAGCGCTTCGAGCGACGGAGAGCAGATGGGCGTGGGCGGAAGGCCCTCGTGCTTGTAGGTGTTGTAGGGGCTATCGCTCTGCAGGTCGTCGGCGGTAACCTCGCCGCCGGTGACATACATCATGGTCGCATCGCTGTTGAGATAACGCAGGCCATCGAGCTTGCCCGCCAGGCGGTTATAGAACACCGATGCCACATGCGCGCGCTGATCGGCGTTGAGACCCTCGCGCTCGACGATGGAGGCAAGGTTGACGATGTCGTAGTCGGACATCTCCACGCCATAGCGTTCCTTGATCTTGGCCTCGCAGCCGGCAAAATCGAGCGACTTGTACTCAGCCTTAAACTGGTCGAGCATCGCGCGAATCACATCATCTGCCGTGGGCGAATCGCCCAACGAATACGTCTTGGGGAACAGGAAACCCTCAAGCGAATCGTTGGCGGCATCTTTCAGGAAGCCATAGTCATTTACGTAGTAGGATGCCTTGGCCTGGTTAAGGAAGTCTTCCTTAGAAATGCTGTCATAAGCCTGTGCCACACGGTCGGCTACCTGGTCAACGGTCAAGCCCTCTGGGATCGTAAGCGTATTGGATCCGGCGTTGGGGCCTTCCATCAGCTGCTGGACGACCTTCGTCGCATCCATAAGCGTGGTAAACGAGTAGGTGCCGGGCTTGAGCGACATATCGGCGTTGAGCTTTTTGACCGCCGCGTAGTAATCCTTGGGGTTCTCGACGATATGGTTCTCGGAGAGAATCGAGGCGATCGTGTCACCCGAGGCACCGTCGGGAATCGTAATGGTGACCTGCTGACCAGCCGTGACCTTCGTATCCCCACCGGTAAAGAAGCCTTTGACGGCCGGTACGACAAAGAAGACGATCGCGACAAGGACGAGCACCGCCACCACGGCGCCGATAATCATGGGCACTGGGGAGCTTTTCTTTTGGACGCCGCGGCGGACATGCGTGTTGTAGCTCGAACGCGTCGCGGGAGCCACACCGTGCGAGCCATGGGCGCGATGCGCATGAGATTGCGATTGAGGTACCTGCGCGCGTTGCGTAGGAGCCTGCCGCTTAAAGCGAGTGCCGCCAGTGGGCTGCGCCGAACGAGCAGTTGGCTGCTGAGTCGTTCGCTGGGCGGGGCGGGCCGCATGCGAGGAGGGCTGCGCCGGACGTGCAACAGGCTGAGCCGGACGCTGTGTCGGCTGCACCGGGCGCTGGCCTGCCTGGACAGGGCGCGACACGGGCTGTCCCTGGCGATTCGGCTGGCGCGGGTCGGAAGCGCTAGGCATGCTGAACCTCCTCGTTTTTACGATCGAGCCACGTCTGCAAAAACAGGCTGGCGGCGATCATGTCAATCTTGCCCCTCATCTGCTTTTCGTTGAGTCCCTGCTCGCGCAGGATGCGCTTGGCCTCTTGCGAGGACAGACGCTCGTCCTCAAACTCCAGCGGAAGATCGAGCTCGTCGGCAATCTTTTGCGCCACGGCGGCGACGCGCTCGGCCTGGGGGCCGGGCTCACCGGCCATGGTCAGGGGACGTCCGCTTACCAGAATGTCGGGCTCATAGTCCTCGACCAGGTAGCGAAACGTCTTGGCCATACCGGTGACTTCGGCAGCCGGGAGCACCTTGACGGGCATCGCCATCTTGCCATCACGGCTCGAGACGGCAATGCCAATCCTGGTCTCCCCTATGTCCAGTGCGAGCGCGACCACAGCGACTACTTAGGTTCTTAGGCGCCGAGCGCGGTCTTGGCGGCCGCGAGGGCATCGGCGATACCGGCGGCGTTCTTGCCACCGGCCTGGGCCATGTTGGGACGACCGCCACCGCGACCGTCGACCAGGCCCGCAATCTGCTTGATCACGTTACCGGCGTGGAAACCGGCCTTGACGGCATCGTCGGAGCCGGCGGCGAGCAGGGCCGGAGTGCCCTTCTCGGTCACGCTGGCGACGACGCAGGCGACGGGGCCGGCGACCTTCTGGTGCACGGTGTCCCACACGTTACGCAGGTCAGCGGCCTCGAGACCCTGAAGCTCAGCGACAACGAGCTTGTAGCCGTCGAGCTCGACGGCGCCGTCGATGGCGCTGGAGATGGCATCGGAGGAGCCACCGGTGAGCGCTTTCTTGAGCTTGTTGGAAGTCTCGCGGAGCTCGGCCTGCAGGTTCTCCACACGGGCGGGGACCTCGTCGACGCGGCACTTGAGCGCGGCGGCAGCGGCGTCGACGAGTGCCAGGCGGTCGGCCATATAGTCGAGCGCACCCTTGGAGGTCACGGCCTCGATACGGCGGACGTTCGAGCCCGTGGAAGACTCGGAAATGATCTTGAACAGACCGATCTCGGCGGTGTTGGCGGCATGCGTACCACCGCAGAGCTCGCGGGAGAACGGCTGGTCCTCGGCGCCCACGGAGACGACGCGGACGACGTCGCCGTACTTCTCGCCAAACAGGGCGACAGCACCGGCGGCCTTGGCCTCGTCGATGCCCATGACGCGGGTCACGACCGGCTTGGAAGCAAAGATCTGCTGGTTGACCAGGTCCTCGACAGCCTTGAGTTGCTCGGAGGACAGGGCCTCGAAGTGCGTGAAGTCAAAGCGCAGGTGCTCGGGCGTCACCAGCGAGCCGGCCTGGGAGACATGCTCGCCCAGGACCTGCTTAAGCGCGGCGTCGAGCAGGTGCGTAGCGGTGTGGTTGCGACGCAGGAAGCCACGGCGCTCGGCGTCGAGCGCGGCGGTCACGGTAGCACCGACGGTCAGCGTACCCTCGGTGACGTGGGCGACGTGAGCATACAGGCCGTTGTGGTTCTTGGTATCGGAAACGGTCAGCGCAACGCCCTCGGCGGAAAGCTCGCCGGCGTCACCCTGCTGGCCGCCCATCTCGGCGTAGAACGGGGTGCGGTCGAGCACAACCTCGACATCCTCGCCGGCGGCAGCGGACTCAACAGACTCGCCGTTGCGCACGATAGCGACAACCCTGGCACCCTCGATCACATCGTTGTCATAGCCGTCGAACTCGGTCGCGGCGACCTTGTCCGAAAGCTCGACCCACACGTCGTTGAAGCTGCCCCACGCGTCGCCCTTGGCATTGGCGCGAGCGCGGGCCTTCTGGTCCTCCATGCAGGCGGTGAAGCCGTCCATGTCGACGTCGTGGCCAGCAGCGCCGGCGATCTCGATAGTCAGGTCAATGGGGAAACCAAAGGTGTCATGCAGCTTAAAGGCAACGTCGCCCGGAAGGACAGCACCCTCGGCAAGCGCGGCCAGGGCCTCGTCCAGGTAGACGCGACCGTTATCGAGTGTCGTGGAGAAGCGCTCCTCCTCGGAAGCGACGATACCCTTGACGAGTGCTACGTTCTTGAGCAGCTCGGGATAGGCCTCGCCCATCTGGGCGTTGACCTCGTCGATGAACTTGGTCAGGAAGGCGCCCTCGATGCCCAGCAGGCGACCGTGGAACACGGCGCGACGGAGCAGACGGCGCAGGACGTACTCGCGACCCTCGTTACCGGGCAGGATGCCGTCGGAGATCATGAAGTCGACGGCACGCGAGTGGTCGGCAATGATGCGCAGGGAGCGGCTGGCACCGGAGTAATCGTCGGCGTCATAGGTCTTGCCGCTGATCTCCTCGCCCAGCTTGATGAGGTGCTGCATCAGATCGCCATCGTAGTTGGCGGTCTTGTGCTGCATGATGGCGGCCATGCGCTCCAGGCCCATGCCCGTATCGAGGTTGCGGTGCGGCAGCTCCGGCATGGAGCCGTCCTCCTGGCGGTCGTACTGGGTGAACACGAGGTTCCAGAACTCCAGGAAGCGGTCGCAGTCGCAGCCGGGCTTGCAGTCGGGTTTGCCGCAGCCGACCTCCTCGCCCATGTCAAAGTAGATCTCGGAGCACGGACCGCAGGGGCCGGTGGGGCCAGCGGCCCAGAAGTTGTCGTCCTCGCCCAGACGGGAGATGTGATCCTCGGCAACGCCCAGGGAGCGCCACACGTCGTGGGTCTCGTCGTCCTCGGTAAAGACGGTAAAGTACAGGCGGTCGAGCGGCAGCTTGAACTCCTTGGTGATGAGCTCGAAGGCCCAAGCGCAAGCCTGCTCCTTGGAGACGCCGCCAAAGGAGAAGTCACCGAGCATCTCGAAGAAGGACAGGTGACGGCCATCCTCGCCGATGCAATCGATATCGTTGGTGCGGACGCACTTCTGGCAGGAGATCGCGCCGATCTCCTTCATGGTCTTCTTGCCCTGGTAGTACTCCTTAAACTGGTTCATGCCGGCGTTGGCAAGCAGCAGCGAAGGATCGTCTGGAACGAGGGACGAAGAAGGATAGAGCTTAAGACCGCGCTCCTCAAAGAAGTTGAGGAACTTAGAGCGGATCTCGGCCGTAGTCATTGACGGGTAGTCAGCACTCATAGAGGGAATCTCCTCGGTTTCACATCGAAACAGTTCAAACGTAACGATATTACCATCCCACCGCCCCAGTGCAAAAAAGAGGGCCGCCAAACAGCGACCCTCCAGCGAAAGTGCATGTTATTCAGTACTGTGCGATCCTTTGAAAAAGGACTGCTGTAGAATTACATATAAGAGTCACCCGGAAGGAGCGATCGATGAGAAGTAAACGATTTGTCCTGAATGCACTTCTGGTACTAGCACTTTTAGCGCTCTTGGCCTTCTCCTGCTGGTACGCAAACCAACCAGCATTTGGCTACGTATTGTATGCAGTAATGTCCGGCGATAAGACTTATTACGCTCTACGCGCAATTGACATTCTCTATTTCTATGTAGCTGGTCCCTTATCAATCGCTTTGTTAGCGTTTCTTGTCATTTACAACATCAAGAAACGCTAACAGGATCTATTTAGAATCCGAATCGTCCATGGAGCCGTCGATGCCGGTTTTGGTGTCATCGTCCGAGCTGGAGTCATCATCCTTGGCGAAGGGATTCTTGAAGAAACCCGTGGCATCGGGCTGTAAGCCTGAGAGCTTGATCCAGGGGTTGTCGAGCTCGGGCTTGGGCATGGCCTTTGCCTCGGGCGCGGTCTCGTTGCCGATGAGCTCGGACTCGTAGATGAAGGTGTCGTCACCAAGTGCATCGTAGGCGGCAACCGGGTTGCCCTCGGCATCGCGATACGGTGTGCCCTTAAAGACGGCGCCGTCGTAAGCCACGAGCTGACGCCCGGTTTCGTTCTCAAAGTAATACACGAAGATTCCCTTGAGCGCCGCGCACAGCGGAATGGCGATAACCATGCCGATGGGGCCCATGAGCGCCGAACCGATAACGAGCGCCGTTAGGCTCATGATGGGATGTACCTGGACCGAGCTCTGCATGACCTTGGGCGAAATCACGTTATCAGTGATATTTTGCGCGACCATCGTCACGATGAGCGTCCACAACGCCAGCATCGGGCTAAACATAAAGCCGAGGACTGTAGCAATTGCAGCGCTTACCCAGGGACCGACAACCGGAACCAAGTGCATGATGCCGGTAAAGATAGCCATGAGTGCCGCATACGGATGCCCGATGATCGTGAAGCCGATAAAGGCCAAAATACCGCCGCAGATGGACGTCACGACCATGCCACGCATGTAGCCACCAACGGAGCGCGAAAGAATGGCGACCATAAAGCGATACGAGGTCTCCTTTTCCTGGCCGAGGATGGTGCAAACCTCATGGTGCATGCGGGGATAATCGCAGGCAAGCCAGTAGGCAAGCACCAGACCAAGGAAAATGACGAACAGCTGCGACGCCGTGCTGGTAATGAGCGGGAACACGCCACGGCCAAGTTCAGCGGCAATCTGGGATACATACTTCGATGCCACGGTAACGAGCGAGGACAGGTTGTCGTCCAAGTACTCCTTGAGCGGCGTGTTGTTGAGTGTCTTGGCGCGCGAGACCATCTCGTTGAGGTCGCCACCCGCAGCGCGCAGCTGCTCGGGCAGGCGGCTCAAGACCTCCATAATCTGGCCGAACAGAATCGGCGACAGGATGCAGACGACGCCGACAAGCACGGCAACGACCACGATAAGCGCGATGAGAGAACCGATGCCGCGATTCACGCCGTGATGCTCGAGCCAATTGGTAATCGGCGACATCACAAAGGCGATGATGGAACCGACGGCAAGAAACTCAATAACCGGCGCCAAGATGCCCATGAGGTTGAAGATGACGGCAGCAATCACAATGCAGCCGACAACAGCCCAAATGCGCAGCGTAAGAAGGCGGGTATCGCGCAAAGCGCGGTCGGTATGTTGTTGGGGGTGTTCACTCATGAACGAATCATCACTCCGTCGGGGTCGATCTTGTCCTGAATCTTCTTAAGCGTGCGGCGCAACAGGCGCGAGACCTGCACCTGGGAGATACCGAGCTTCTTGGCGATCTCGATCTGGGTCATGCCTTTCACGAAGCGCAGCTCGATCACCTCGCGCTCGCGCGGCGAGAAATCGCGAATGGCCTCCTCGATCACCAAGCGGTCATCGGTAAAGTCGAGTTCATTATCCTCGTCGGCATAGCGGTCGAGAATCGAGGGAGCATCGTCGGAATCGGATGCGCCCGGGGCCTCGATGGGCACCGAGGTATAGGCCGAGGACGATTCCATGGCCTCCAGGACCTCATCGACAGTTACGTCAAGATATTCGGCGATTTCCTCGACCTTGGGCGAACGCTGCAGCTCGTTGGTGAGCTTATCGGTAGCCTGGTTGACCTTGGCCGAGAGCTCCTGCAGGCGACGCGGCACGCGCACACTCCAGCCCTTGTCGCGGAAGTGACGCTTGATCTCGCCCAGAATGGTGGGCGTGGCAAAGGTCGTAAACTCGAGCCCGCGCTCGGGGTCAAAGCGATCGATAGCCTTGAGCAGGCCCAGGTAGCCGACCTGCATGAGGTCATCGAGGGGCTCGCCGCGGTTCTTAAATTTGTTGGCAAGAAACCTTACCAGGTTCATATGGGACATGACAAGCTGCTCGCGGGCGTCCGGATCACCGGTCTCCTTGTAACGACGAAACAGCTCGCGAGTTTTCTCCTTGTCCCAAGCGGTCTTACCGCTCCGGGAACGTTCGGTCATATTAAATATCCGCCTTGAGGTCGAGGGAAAGCGTTAGAGGCGCCGAGGTCTTTTCGTAGGAATCGCAGACGCTCGCGAGGATAAGCTCAGCATACACGGCAGCCTGGTCATCCTCATCGACGGTCGCCTGGTCGCCGAAGGTAAAGGTCATGCCAACGTGGGTCTCGTCGACATCGAATTTGATGGTGATGTCATCGCAGTCGACCGCGGTGCAACCGAAGATGAAGGCCTCCTCGGCAGCCATGCGGATGTCCTCAATGCGATCGACGGACATAGAGCACAGAGCGCCAACGTTGGCGGCCGTCATGCGCACCAAGCGCGCGAGACGCGGGTCGCCGGCAACGGTCAGCGTAATGGGGCAGGTTGCTTCGCTACTCATCGCAGGACTCCTCGGAGGTCTCGGCGCTTGCATAGGTGTAATACTGAGCCGACTTGGCCGCAGGCTTCTGAGCCGCATCCGCACCGTCGGCGGCCTCGTCCTCGGCCTCGCCAATCAGGACGCGCTCGGTAGGCTGCTCTGCCTCCGCGGCGGCAGCGGCAAGTTTGCGCTCAGCGTCAGCTGCAGGAGCCTTCACCTTATTGAAGAGCTTCTGCACGGCGCCGGCAGCAGAATCGGTCACACTCGACACAGCGTTGCTGGCCTCGGCCATACTGCCCGTGACCTCAGAGATATCGCGAACGACCGCCTCAACCTCAACGAGGTTGGACGTCAGGGCGTCGACGGCAGTCTTGCTCGACTTAAGCAGCGGCTCAACCTGAGCAAGCGCCGGCGTGAGCTCGTCAACGGCGCCATCGAGCTTTGCCACCATAGGCTGGGCCTCGGCGATGGTGTTGTTGAGGTCGGTCACGGTCTTGTCGAGCGAATCGACAACGGTGCGGGTTTTACGCAGGGTGAGCGCAAGCTCAACGACGGCCCAAACGCCGGCAACGGCGAGCACCAGCAGTGCGATTTGAATGGGACTCATACAAGCCTCCCAAAGGAATCGAAATACAGACGCTTTTCATGGTACCCCAAAGGGAGCGGAACATGCCAAGGGCAACAGCGTGGGACAAAAATATCAGCGGCTACTTCGGGGCGTTGCCGCTGCGGTCGCGTTCGCTTTGTTCTACGCGCCACTCTTCCCATCCGCGGCCGGAGGGTTGCCAAAATGCGCCGCGCTCCAGGCCTTCGGGCAGATAACGCTGCTCGACCCAGCCTTCCGGATAGTCATGCGGATACTTGTACACGCCGTACTCGTCGCTGCCCGGGCGATGGCGATCGCGCAGGTAGCTGGGCACCTCGCGCAAACCACTCGTGTGAATATCTGCCAGCGCCGCATCAATCGAGGCCTCACACGCGTTGGACTTAGGCGCCAGGCAAACGTAGAGCGCTGCCTGCGCCAAGTTAATGCGACACTCGGGATAGCCAATAACCTCGGCAGATTTAAACGCGGCGTGCGCCACCAAGAGCGCCTGCGGATCGGCATTGCCAACATCCTCGGAAGCATGAATCATAATGCGGCGGGCGATAAACTTGGGATCCTCCCCGGCGTCGATCATGCGCGCCAGCCAATAAATCGTGGCATCGGGATCGCTGCCGCGCATGGACTTAATGAACGCGCTGATGATGTCATAGTGCATGTCACCGTTTTTGTCGTACGTAAACCCACGACGCGGATTGGCGATCTTCACGTCATCGACGGTAATGGGATAGCGCTCCCCCGCTGCTGGCGCCGGCGTGCCCTCGGTATCGGGACGCGTCACGGAAATCTCGCTCGCCAGCTCAAGCGTCGTGAGCGCTGAGCGGGCATCACCCGCCGCCAGCGTACAAATGGTTTTGATTACATCCTTGTCTGCCGAGAACTTACCGTTCAAGCCCTGCGGAGCCTCGAGCGCGCGCTCAATAAGCGTGGCAATATCTTCGTCCTTTAGATGCTCAAGCTCCACCACGCGCCCGCGCGACAACAGTGCGGAGTTGACCTCGAAGTACGGGTTCTCGGTCGTGGCACCGATCATGATGACGGTGCGGTTTTCGACAGCGTGCAACAGCGCATCCTGCTGCGACTTCGAAAATCGATGAATCTCGTCAATGAACAGGATGGTCCGGCGGTCGTAGGTATTCAGGCGCGTCTTGGCCTCGTCGATTACGCGGCGCAGGTCCTTCACAGTGCCCGTTACGGCGCTGACCTCGACAAACTCACTCTTCGTGTGGTTGGCGATAATATGCGCGAGTGTCGTTTTGCCCGTACCGGCGGGGCCGTACAAAATCACGCTCGACAGCACATCGTGCTCAATCGCGGCGCGCAGCCACGAGCCCTTGCCCACGGCCTTTTGTTGGCCCACGTATTCATCGAGCGAATTGGGGCGCATACGCACCGCGAGCGGGGCATTCTTAAAGGAACGCTCACGCGTCGAGGCAGAAAAAAGGTCGTCCATAGCCATCCCGTACATCCATCTAAATCGTTGTTCCCCAACAGTATACCGAAAATATACGAACTACCGTTCGTTAATATAGGTGCGATGCGGAAACTTTAGACCTGGAAACAGCTTGCTCGTCAGCTCGCAAAAATAGCCGTCCGTCATGCTCGCGATGTAATCCACCACGGCTTGATCCTTGTCGTCCTGCCAAGCATAGGTGCGATCGTAGTACGAAAGCTGCTGCTCAATACGCGAAATATGATGCTTAAAGATGTAAGAGGACTCGTCCCCATCATGTAAATCCTGCAGGCAACGGTCGTAGAGCTTTTCGAACGCCTCGCGCAGCTCCGCCTCGGAATCGCCCTCGATGCCACCCTTGCTGTAAATCTTTTCGTAGTTCTCGCGCTTGGCTCGACGAATCTCCTCAAACAGGTCCTCACTCATCTCGATACGCGGCTTGCCGTAGCTATGTTCCACGATATCGATTGAAGCGTGCGTGAGAATCCAGCTGTTATAGGCGCCGCCCAGACCGTCATCAAAAGCGTCGGGCGAAAGCAGGCCTGCCGCGATAGCATCCTGGCGATCGCGACCGACGTAGGCGAGGATATCCGAAATCCGCACCACGCAGCCCTCGAGCGTCATGGGGCGCAGATGCTCAATCGCGTTATAACCCGTGGCGATACAGTCCTCGACTGTCTGATCGAACTGGTCAAAGGATGCCATGTTCGACAGCTCAAACACGCGCTGCTCGTATTCGCCGTTATGGCACAGCACGCCATCGAGCGTCTGGAGCGACACGTTGCGGCCATAGAGCGCATCGAGCACGCGCACCGACTGCACGTTATGGAAAAAGAAACGGCCGGTGCGCTCATGATAGATATCGTTGAGAAAGCGCTCACCGGCATGGCCGAAGGGCGTATGTCCCAAGTCGTGACCCAGGCCAATCGCCTCAATCAGATCGCAGTTGAGTCCCAAGGCACGGCCGATATCGCGCGCAATGCGCGAGACGAGCTGTACATGCAGGCCACGGCGCGACAAGTCATCGTTGCTACGAAAGCTAAAGACCTGTGTCTTGCCTGCATAACGGGTGTATGCCGGCAGATGGAGAATCTTTTCGGTATCGCGCATAAAGCTGGGGCGCATAAGCGTGCATTTGTCCGCATCACGATCGACACGGCGAATGACTTGCTCATCGTTGCAACGATACGGATTGACCGCGCCCGAAGCGCGATCTGCGGCAATGCGCTCGATAAGCTCGGGCGACAACGCCGAGGGAATACGGTCCATGCGCGCCTTGATGGCGGCCGTTTCTTTATTAGTTGCCATGGCATGCTCCTTAAGAAGGATGCGCAATCGGTTACAGCGTGCAGCCCACGACCTCGATTATGGCAAAAATCGGCACCAAAAACGGCAGCAATGGCAGGGAGCGCGATTTTGTGATGAGGCAGGAGAGGGCGAGGACCAGGAGCGCGGCGGCAAATGCCACAATGCCGCCCATGGGATCAAGCGTACAAAACGCGAAGAGCGCCTTGGCATCCCCCATGCCAATACCTGGGGCTTGACAGAGGCGCCGCCAGAGGTACTCGGTCAGCACGAGAGCATGGTACACGATGACGGCAAGACCTGCGTGTACAAGCGCCTTATCCACGCCGCAATCGAGCCATACCCCCGCAAACGCCGCTATGGCACAGGCCCCGGCAAGCGCGTTCGGGAACCGCCGCTCCCGCGCATCGATGATGGCACCGGCGATGGCACACAGCCAAAACGGGATATAGACCATCGAGCACCTCCTCAAACTGCATCACAAAAGCAAAAACCACCACAAAGGAGCCAGCCCCTTTGCGGTGGTTTTGGTGGTGGTTATTTGGCGCCTTGCATAACCTCGTCAAGGGTGACGCTGACGGCGTGCTGCGTCGGAACCCAGTCGACCTTTAGGAACAGAGCAGCCACCGTGATGGGGATATAGCTGAACATAAAGATCGGGAAAGTGAACAGGTTGGTCACCAAACGCCACTTTTGCGCGCAATGAATATGCTTGTACTCAAAGATGGTCGTGAGCAGCGCGAGAATAAAGAAGGTCTGGTACATCATCGCGAAGGTCATAATGAGCGAGGCGGCACAAGCCTGCATCTCGACCTCGGTAGCCAAGAAGCCGTGCGAGAGCCCGCCCACGATGAGAAAGGTCGCGTTGGCGAGCATGGAAATCAGAGACAGTAGCATGCCCGGCGCGATGGTCATGAACATGTCGTAGGCAGCAAAGCGGCGATAGCGGAAGGTCGATTTGACCAGGTGTTTGCCATACGTAAAGAATACCTGGTAGAAGCCCTTGGTCCAGCGCATACGCTGCTTCCAAGAGGCCTTAAACGTCACCGGCTGCTCATCAAAGAACTCTGCCGGCGCATAGCCAATGCGGATACCGTGGATGGCGCAGAACGTGGTGAACTGAATGTCCTCGGTCAGCGTATGGAATTGCCAGCCATGCATACCCTCAATCACGCTCGCCGAGATCAGGTAACCCGAACCCGAAACGGCACAGGACGTCTTGCAGATATTGCGCGCGTTGTTGAGGAAGCGCGCCTCGCGCAGATACCAGGTGGCGTTGGCGGCCGAAATCCATGAGCTGCCAAAGTTCTTAGAATTACGATAGCTCGTGACCACATGGAAACCCTGGTCAAAGGCATCGTTCATCTTGGAGACGTAATCGCGGGAGATAACGTTATCCGCGTCGAAGATAAAGTAGCCCTCGAAGGTGTCGGGATACTCGTTGAGAATGCGGTCGAAACCAAAGTCCATAACCCAGCTCTTACCCTTGCGGGCAAGGTCGTTACGCTCGTAGACGATAGCGCCGGCCTCGCGCGCGAGCTGCGCGGTGTTGTCGGTACAGGCATCGGCAACCACGAAGACCTCGATAAGTTCAGACGGATAATCCTGGTCCTTAATGGAGCGCACGAGATTGGCAATTACAGCCTCCTCGTTATGCGCGGCGATAAAGAAAGCATAGCGATGGAGCTTTTTGGCCTTGGGGGGTGCGACCTCACCGCGGAGAGCGCCAATGACAAAGAAGACCACCTGATACAGGAAGCAGACCGTGAGCAGCGTAACCACAATCTGGTTGAAGATCACGATGGGCGTGTTGGTTTGTAAAAAGGCGAGCATGCAGGCTCCCGAGAACGCGTTACGTAAACAACCGTATATCTTACCGCAGGCTTACTGAGTTCAAGAAACCACCTAATACTGACTAGGCTTCGAGCAGACCGAGCTGGGTGACGATCTCGTCGCCGGCTTCGGTGCGGCCAAGCGAGCGCGGGGCCAAATCGTCCAAGACGGCGGCAAGATCCCAAGGCAGCTCGTCGCGGCACTCGATGCGCTCCCCCGTCACGGGATGGTCGAACGCCACACGCCAGGAATGCAGGAATTGCCTGGTCAGGCCCTGATCGGCGCGCGCATCGCACTTGCCGTAGAGAGGGTCGCCTACACAGGCATGGTTGATATGGCGCATATGCACGCGAATCTGGTGCGTACGGCCGGTAAACAGATGGCACTCTACGAGCGTATAGCCATCGTCAAAGCGGGTGGAATCGAAACGCTCGAGAACCTTGAAGGTCGTGATGGCCTGACGCGCAAAGGGGTCGTCAGAAACAGCCATCTTGACGCGGTCGCGCGTGGAGCGTGCGATGCCGGTGTTGATGGTGCCCTCATCCATGGCAATATGACCGTGGACGAGCGTGATATAGCGACGGTCGAGCGTACGCGTGCGGATAAGGTTCTGCAACGCGCGCTGCGTGTCGTCATCCTTCGCAGCGAGCATAAGACCCGAGGTATCGCGGTCCAAACGATGCACGATACCGGGGCGATCCTCACCCTGCACGGTACCCAGATGATCGATACCGCAGTGGTAGACTAGGGCGTTGGCCAGCGTGCCGCTCTCATGACCGTGCGCCGGATGGCACACCAGGCCACGCTGCTTGGAGAGCACAATGAGATAGTCGTCCTCATAGCGGATGTCGAGCGGGATGGCCTCGGGAATCACGTCGGTGGGATCGTGCGGCTCAGGCAGATCGACCGAAAGACGGTCGCCGGCACGCACGGCATACTTTTTAGACAGGCAGGTCTCGCCATTGACGGCAACGGCACCGCCCTCAATCAGATGCGCACAGGCAGAGCGCGTGGGGCAGCCATCGTTGGCACCCAAATAGGCGTCAAGACGCTGACCAGCGGTATCGTCGGCAACAAGAATATGGATGTCGGCCATTAGCGCTCGTTCCTTTCGCGAATCTTGCGGGCACGCTCCCCACGCTGCTTGGCCTTGCGCTTGGCGCGGGCCTCGTCACGGGCGTTGAGCTCGGCGGTCGCATCAACCTCGCGGGCCGCAGGGCTCAAGAACATGTAGCCGATAAGGGCGAGCACGACGCCCACGGTAATGCCGATATCGGCCACATTAAAGACGGGAAAGTCGATGAAGGTGGTGGCAATAAAATCGGTCACGAAGCCAAAGGCCAGACGGTCGATAGCGTTGCCGATGGCACCACCCGCAACCATCGCCATACCCACAACCTCCAGGTGAGCGAGCTGAGGTGCGCGAAGCACGTACACCGCGATCGCAACGATGACGACCAGTGCCAGCACGGCAAACGCAATGCCATGCCCCTCGCCCATGCTAAAGGCCGCACCGATATTGCGCACAAACAGGAAGTCGATCACACCGGGGATGACGGTCACATGCAAAGCATCGCCCACGGCGCGAACCGCAAGCTTGGTCAGCTGATCAAGAAGCAGCACAAAGAGCGCCACACCACCAGCAACACCCAACCGCCAACGCAAAGGCGGTGTCATAACCCCAGTACGACCCAAATCAATCCCCTACCCTCATGAAATCGAATTACGTTTAACGCAAGTAATCATCTTATAGTGACAAACTCCAAACGCGCAGCATATTCACCAACGAAAGCCAAATAACCAGCACAAAACAAAAGCGACATTCCGAAGAACGGAATGTCGCTTATTATCAGCGGAGCAAATGGACCAAAGACGCCCAAATTCGCCCAATAACTAAAATGCTAGGTTACCGTGCCTTAAAGGGCTTCGGCGCAGCGTTTACAGATATGCGCGTGGCCGTTGTACTCACCGACGGTAGTACGGTAGTTCCAGCAACGGTCGCAGCACTCGCCCTCGGCAGCCTCGATGACAACGGAAAGCTCCTCGCCCTGGGTCAGTTCAACATCGGAGACGATGTAGAACTCGGCCAGGTCGACGGCCTTGTCGCCGGTCAGCAGCGCGTACATCTCGGCGGGAACGACCGCATTGACGCGGACCTGCTGGCTCTTGGTAAAGGTGCCAGCGGAGCGGGCATCCTCAAGGGCCTTGGTCACAGCGCTACGGAGCTCGAGCGAGGCCTCGAGCACGCCCTCAAATTCATTGGCCTCGTCGACCGTGATGGGCGACTTGTACCAATCGAGGAGCGCGGCGTACTTCTGGTGATCGACGCAGCCGGCGGGCGCATAGGCCATGGCCTCGTCGACCGTGTAGGACAGGATCGGCTGCAGGTCGCGCATGAGCATCGAGAAGAGCTCGGCCAGCACGGTCTGGGCGCTGCGGCGCTCGAGCGAACCGGGCTTGTCGCAGTACAGACGGTCCTTCAGGGCGTCGAGGTACACGTTGGAAAGCTCGGTGACTACGAAGTCGTAGAGCGCACGGTAGGCGCGCGGGAACTCGTAGCTGGCGTAGGCGTCGTCGACCTCGGCCTGGACCTGGGTCAGGCGGGCAACCATGAGCTTGTCGAGCGGCAGCAGGTCGGCAAAGGCGACGCCGTCGGTCTCGGGCTCAAACTGGCCCTCGAGCTCGGAGAGCAAGAAGCGCAGCGTGTTACGGAAACGACGGTAGGCATCGGACGTACGGGCAAGGATCTCGTGGTCGATGGAGACGTCGGAGCTGGTGTCGACGGAGGCAACCCACAGGCGGATGATGTCGGCGCCCATCTCGTCGCAGACCTTGTTGGGGTCGATAACGTTGCCGAGCGACTTGGACATCTTGCGGCCCTGGCCGTCGAGGGTGAAGCCTTGCGAGACGACCGCCTTGTACGGAGCGTGACCGTTAGCGCCCACCGAGGTGAGCAGCGAGCTCTGGAACCAACCGCGATGCTGATCGGAGCCCTCGAGGTACACGTCCGCCGGGTACTCGAGCTCGGGGCGGTACTCGCAGACGGCCTTCCAGGAGACGCCGGAATCCCACCACACGTCAAGGATGTCCTTATCGGCCTTGAGGTGATGACCGCCGCACTTGGGGCAGACGCAGGCCTCGCCCAGGTAGCTCTCGGGAGCGTCGGTGAACCAGGCGTCGGAGCCCTTCTCGTGGAAGAGCTTGATGACGGCGTCGAGCGTGGCGTCGTTCATGACCTTCTCGCCGCAGTCGGCGCAGGTGTAGCTCGGGATAGGCACGCCCCAGTTGCGCTGGCGGCTGATGCACCAGTCGGGACGCTGCTCGACCATGGCGCCGATGCGGTTGGCGGCGTGAGCCGGATACCACTTGACGTTCTCGCGGACCTCCTTGCCAGCCTGCTCGCGCAGACCGGTCTTGTCCATCGAGACAAACCACTGGTCGGTAGCACGGAAGAGCACCGGGTGCTTGCAGCGCCAGCAGTGCGGATAGCTGTGCGTGATCTTCTTCTCGAGGACCAGGGTGCCGCGCTCGCGCAGGAACTCGATGATGTGCGGGTTGGCTTCATCGGTATCCATACCGCTGAAGGGGCCACCGGTGCCAAACTCCTCACCGGTGTAGAACTTGCCGTCGTCATCGACCGGCATGCAGATGTCGGTGATGCCCTCCTTGAGGCAGGCGAAGTAGTCGTCGACGCCGTGGCCGGGGGAGTTGTGGACGATACCGGTACCGTCATCGACACCGACGTAATCGGCCAGCAGCGCCACGCCCTCGACACCGTCGAAGATCGGCTGCTTGTAGTGGATGTGGTGGAAGGTCTCGGCGGGAACCACGTAGGGCTTGCCGTCGACCATGACCGGGGTGTACTCCCAGCCAAACTCCTCGCAGCACTTGGGAGCCAGGTCCTCGAGCATGACCTCGGCGCGACCGTCGTGCTCAACGGCGACGTAAGCGGCGCCGGGCTTGAGGGAGACTGCCTGGTCGGAGGGGATGGTCCACGGCGTGGTCGTCCAGATGATGAAGTCGACCGGGCCGTCGAAGTTCTCGAGGCCGGCAGGCTTGGAGGTCATCTCGAAGCGCACGAAGATGGAGGGGCTCGTCTCGTCGGAGTACTCGATCTCGGCCTCGGCGAGCGCGGTGTGGCAGTGCTTGCACCAGTGGACGGGCTTGTGACCGCGATAGATCATGCCCTTATCGAACATGGCCTTAAAGACCTCGATGTCGGCGGCATCATGCTGGTGATAGAGCGTCAGGTACGGGTTGTCCCAGTCGCCGAGCACGCCCAGGCGACGGAAGCCAGCCTTCTGCAGCTCGATGTTCTCGACGGCGAACTTGTTGCAGAGCTCGCGGATCTTAGCCGTGGAAGTCTGGTTGAACTTCTCGGTGCCGAGCTTCTCCTCGACCTTGTGCTCGATCGGCTGACCGTGGCAGTCCCAACCGGGGACATAGGGAACTTCGCAGCCCTGCATCATCCAGTAACGGTTGATCATGTCCTTGGAGATCTTGTTCATGGCGTGGCCGATGTGGATCGGACCGTTGGCGTACGGAGGGCCGTCGTGCAGCACGAACTTCTTGTGACCCTCGTTCTTCTTCAGAACTTGCTCGTAGACCTTGTTGTCCTGCCAGTCCTTGAGTCGCTTGGGCTCGGACTTGGAAAGACCGGCACGCATGGGAAATCCGGTTTTGGGCAGATTCATCGTCTGCTTGTACTCGTTTGCCACGGTACCCCTTTCTTGTCGTGGGCGCGCACGCCCTCTGGGCACCAAAAAAGCGCCCGTCCCTGCAAGCTGGGACGAAGCGCCACAAAACGGGCCGTGCGCCCGCAAAAGCTCTTCGCTTAACCACCCAGCTTAGATGCCCTCGCCCGCGTCGCCGCGCGCTCGCATCCGTTACTCGGCTGGCCTGTATCGACGACCATCTCGGCGATGTCTACTAAGACGAACCTGTTCGGCACGTCCGTTGGGACCGCAGCTCCGGGGTGATTTTCATCGGTCGCATGCACGGGTTCTCAGCACTCCCCGCTCTCTGTGGCATGCGGATGGCCGACTACTCGTCCCCATCAACGCTTATGCGCTGTATGGTAGCACGGTCCGCGCCAGCGAAAAACCCTCAACACTGGTTTTATACGTTCGAAATTTCTCGCGAACACAGACCTTCTCTTGGAGCAAAATACCTGAAAGCACTTTATCGAACGAAAGAAGGTTGCCATGCGCACCATTGGAATGAGCGATTACACCGTTGGCGAGGATTGCTTTGCCGAGCTGCCCGCCTCGCTGGCCGAGTACGGAGCGACGAAGGTCGCCATCATTGGCGGTAAGCGCGCCCTGGCCGCAGCGCTGCCGGGTATCGAGGCGGCACTTGAGGGCACCGATGTCGAGGTTCTGGAGACACGCGTCTACGGTACCAACAGCACGCGTGCCAATATCGCCAAGGTCGTGAACTCCCCTGCCTGCCAGGAGGCTGACGTGCTCATCGCCTGCGGCGGTGGCAAGGCGCTCGACACCGTCAAGACCGCGGCCATCGAGCTCAAGAAGATCGTCTTCACCGTCCCGACGATCTGCTCCAACTGCTCTGCCGCGACCGCCATTGCCGTCGTGTACAACGACGACGGCTCGCTCGAGGGCTATTCGTATCCCAACCGCCCCGCACACATCTTCATCAACCCCAAGATCATCGCCGAGGCGCCGGCGGAGTACTTCTGGGCCGGTGTGGGCGACGCCCTGTCTAAGCAGCCCGAGGTCGAGTACGCCACGAGCGCCGGCAACCTGGAGCACACAGCCGGCCTTGGCCTGGCACTTGCCCATACCTGCTCCGAGCCGCTGTTTACCTATGGCGTCCAGGGTCTTGAGGACGTGCGTCAGGACCTGTCGAGCGAGGCCGTCAAGCAAATCGCGCTCAACATCGTGGTCAACACGGGCTATGTCTCGAACCTCACGAACCAAAACGATTACTACTACAACTCGAGCGTGGCGCACGCGTTCTACAACGCCACCTGCAGCATCCCGCGCGAGGAAACCTATCTACACGGCGAGGTCGTGAGCCTGGGCGTGCTCGTACTGTTTGCCTATACGGGCGATACCGAGAACCTTGAGCGCTACGCTGCCTTTAACAAGCAGATGGGCCTGCCCGTGACGCTTGAGCAGGTCGGCCTTACCGAGGCGGACATCCCGGCCCTGTGCGAGTTCGCGCACGCCACCAACGAGTGGAAGCAGGGCAACCCGGAGCCCTTCACCGACGAGAAGTTCGCCGCCGCCATCAAGGCCGCCAACGCCTACGGCCACTCCATCCTGGCCTAACCGACCAAAACCGCCACAAAGGGGACAGGCACCTTTGTGGCGGTTTTTTATTGCTGCAACATGCTCTGATCGAATTCGCTTGCCGGGATTACGCAGTAGCCGTGGCGGAGCAGAAGGTCGACGAAGACGCCGTTGCCCGCCACGAGGGTACCGCTGAAGGTTCCGTCGTAGATACGTCCCACGCCGCATGAAGGGCTGCGATCTTGCAGTATGCACGCGACGATCTCGGACGGACCGCCTGCCTGCTCGCACATATCGAGCGCGCGCTGGGCGCCCAGGCGAAACTCGCGATCGACCGACACGCCCTCGCGGGTGCGAACCTCACCGTCCACAATCTCGGATGGGTCGCGCGGCGTTGGCAGGCCGCCAAAGACCTCGGGGCACACCAGCAGCACCTCGGTCCCCGTGCGCTCGCACGCTTCGACCAGCTCGCGATGATAATTGTCGAGCCCGTTGTACTTGCAGCACTCGCCCATTAAGCAGGCGCTCACCACGATCTTCATTTCCATCCCCTCTCAGCAAAACGCCCCATTTGAGATCATCACTCAAATGGGGCGTTCGACGCTATGCGACCAGACTTACTGTTGCTTCGGCATCAGCGGGTTCTCACGCGTGAGGAGATTCATGAACTCCTCGCCCGTGATGGTCTCCTTCTTGTACAGATAACGAGCCAGCTCATGAAGCTTGAACTTGTTCTCCTTCAGGATCTGCAGGGCGCGATCGTGCGCGTCCTCGATCAGCTTGGCGACAATCGCGTCCACGCGCTCGGCGGTACCGGGGGCGCAGGTAAGCGAAGTGTCCTGGTTGAGATACGCGTTCTGAACGGTTCCGAGCGCCATCATGCCAAACTCGTCAGACATACCAAAGCGCGTCACCATGTTGCGGGCGAGCTTGGTGGCCTGCTCGATATCGTTAGCGGCACCGGTCGTCATCTCGCCAAAGATGAGCTCCTCGGCCGCGCGACCACCGCAGTAGACGGCGAGTTTGTCCAGGACCTCCTGGCGCGTGGTCAGGAAACGCTCGTCCTCCTCGACCTGCATGGTGTAGCCCAGAGCACCGCTCGTACGCGGCACGATGGTGATCTTCGTGACCGGCGCGGAGCCCTTCTGACGGGCGGCGACGATGGCGTGGCCGATCTCGTGATAGGAAACGACCTGCTTCTCGTGGTCGGACAGCACCGTGGACTTACGCTGCTGACCGGCGATGACGACCTCCACCGATTCCTCGAAGTCGTCCTGCGTGGCGCGCTTGCGACCCTCGCGGACGGCGCGAAGGGCGCCCTCGTTGATAATGTTGGCCAGGTCGGCGCCCGAGGCACCGGGCGTGGCGCGGGCAATCGCGGTCAGATCGATCGGTGGCTCGGTCTTCACGCTCTTGGCATGCAGCTCAAGAATGTTCTTGCGGCCGGTCAGGTCGGGCAGCTCAACGGGAATACGGCGATCAAAACGACCGGGGCGCAGTAGGGCCGGATCGAGGCTGTCGGGGCGGTTGGTCGCGGCCAAAACGACGATACCCTTATGGTTGTCGAAGCCGTCCATCTCAGTCAGCAGCTGATTAAGCGTCTGCTCGCGCTCGTCGTTGCCGCTAAAACCGCCGCCATCGCGCTTCTTGCCGATGGTATCGATCTCGTCGATAAAGACGATGCACGGGGCCTTTTCCTTGGCCTGCTTAAACAGATCACGCACCTTGGCGGCGCCACGGCCGACGAACATCTCAACGAACTCAGAGCCCGAAATACTAAAGAACGGCACGCCCGCCTCGCCGGCAACAGCCTTAGCGAGCAGGGTCTTACCGGTGCCCGGAGGGCCGACGAGTAGGGCACCGCGCGGCAGCTTGGCGCCGATCTCCTCGTAACGCTGCGGCTTCTCCAGAAAGTCAACGACCTCTTTGAGGGACTCCTTAGCCTCTTCCTGGCCGGCGACGTCCTTAAAGGTCACGCCCACGTCCTTGGAGGCGATCACGCGCGCGCCGGACTTACCCAGTCCGCCGCCGCCAAATCCGCCGCCGCCAAAGTTCATCGACGGGCCGTCATCGCCCATGGCCTTCTTCATGCGGCGGTTGAGCCACCAGCCGATCAGGAAGAAAATCGCCATGGGAAGAATGAGCGTGAGAAGGTAATAGGTCATCAAACCCGAGTTTTTATCGGGAACGACCGACTCCAGCGAAGCACCGGATTCAAGCACGCGATCGGTAAAGCCCGCATCGTTCGGCACACCGGTCGTCTTGTAGGCGATGTTCTCGTCCTCGCCCTTCTTGGTGTAATAGATCGTGTAATCGTCCGTGTTGTACTCGACCTTGTCGACGCTCTTCTTATCGAGCGCCTTGACAAACGTCGAGTAGTCGGTCTTCGTAATCTGCTGCGTGTGACCGATGTTGGGAAACAGAACGGTCGAGAGCACGAGGTAGACGACGAAGGCGATGAGCACGTAGAGGATCATATTCCGTCTACGTTTGTTGTCATCCATCTCCATCTGCTTGAACTCCATCTACTGGGGTTGATAATGCTTTCTAGAATACCCAACCCGGGCGGCGATAAACCGACGCCGGGCACGAAAGGACAGAGATGGCATCACTGGAAGTTGGCAAGGTTCAAATCTACACGGGCGACGGCAAGGGCAAAACCACCGCGGCGCTGGGACTGGCGATGCGAGCCACGGGCTATGGGCTCAACGTGCTCATGCTGCAGTTTGCCAAAAAGTTGCACTGCGCCGAACACGACGCCGCACCCCGCTTGGGACTGAGCATTGTGCAGGCGGACCGCGATACCCCCGAGGCCTGCGCGGCGCAGATCATGGAGCTGGCACGCGAGCAGATTGGCCGGGTAGATGTGCTGATTCTGGACGAGCTGGGCGAGGCCATGCGCCGCGGATTCGTGGTGCGCGAGGATATCGAAGAACTGATTGCGATGAAGCCCGCCACCACGGAGCTCGTACTCACCGGCCGCGGCCTGCTGCCCCTCGCCGACCTTGCCGACCTCGTCACCGAAATGCGCCCCGTCAAACACTACTTCGACGAAGGCCTTCTAGCCCGCCAAGGCATCGAATACTAATTGACCCGTTTTACTCCATCCCCTACAGGTCATAAAAAAGTTGCGGTGGAATAGTTCTTGTTTGGCGGCCCACAAGGGCTTTTAAGGAACTATTTCACCGCAACTTAGCAGGGGTACCTGACGGATGTCCTAGGCGGTGGCGCGGCCTAGCCAGTTGCCGCTGTGGTGGTAGAGGGTGAACATCGTGGCCGTGATTACCCAGGTTACGGGGTAGACGAGTAGAAGGTGCTCGAGCGACGGGTCGAGCGGCATGATCGCAAACAGCCAGATCACCCTGAGGACGACCGTGCCAAAGATGGTAAGCATCATAGGCTGCAGACTCACGCCGGCACCGCGAATGGAGCCCGACGCGTTCTCGATAATCGAGAAAATCGCGTAGAACGGCGCGATGAAATGAATGATCGTCGTGGTGTATCCAGAAATCGCGGCATCGTCGATAAATAGACGGGACAGCGGGCCCGAGAACACCATCAACACGGCAGAGAGGCCACCGATCAGCGCAAACGAAAGCACGAGCGACGTGTGGTAACCCTTGCGCATGCGCTCGTAATTGCGCGCGCCAAAGTTCTGCGCCGAGAAGGTCGTGATCGACACGCCCAGTGCCTCGGTCACCATCCAGATAATGCCATCCAAGCGGCCGGAAAGACCCCAAGCAGTCGTGACGTCGGCGCCAAACGAATTCACCGACACCTGAATCAGCACATTCGAGATCGAATAGGCAGCCGATTGAAATCCCAGCGGCAAACCGCACGAGATCATGCTTTTGCAAATACCGCGATCGATACCGAGCTTAGAGAGCGACAAGCGCCATGCACCCGGCGCGCGCATCATGCGAATCACAATCATCGTCGCATTGGAGCAAATGGTCAGCGCCACCGCGATGCCGCAGCCCAGCGCCTCCATATGCAACACAGCTACAAAGATAATATCCAGCACGACATTGACAAGGCAGCCCGAGGCAATAATGACCGCCGGCCCGCGCGTATCGCCCACGGCACGCAGCAGCGCCGTACCCATGTTAAGCAGCAGCGCCGCAACCATCGCGGCAAAATAGCAGCGGGCATACGCCACGCCCTCGGCCAGCAACTCGTGCGGCGTATTCATCAACACGAGCATGGGCTCGACAAATACCATACCG
This sequence comes from uncultured Collinsella sp., assembly GCA_934646865.1. Classification (GTDB taxonomy): domain Bacteria; phylum Actinomycetota; class Coriobacteriia; order Coriobacteriales; family Coriobacteriaceae; genus Collinsella. The sequence goes on from CAKUEU010000021.1 coordinate 27,192, forward strand.
AGAATGGAAACGACGATGCCGCCCACCAGCGCAAGCGTCATGGCTGTATGGACCGAACGACTCAGACGCTCGTCATCGTGCTGACCAAAAAACTGCCCCGTGATAACGGCGCAACCAGCGCCAACGCCAACGCAAAAACCAATGCAGAGCTCCGTGAGCACCATCGTGGCCTGAATGCCGCCCAGCGCAAGCTTGCCGCCAAACTGACCGACGATATAGGTGCCAATAAGCGTGTAAGCCTGCTGAAAAAACGAACTAAAAAAGATGGGAACGCACAGCGACAGCAATTGCTGCCAAATGACACCTTGCGTCACATCGATAGCCGTAGATTTCTTAGCCACACGCCCTCCCCACAAGCGCACGTCAAACAACAAAACTTCAATTGAACGGCAAAGCCAACACCAGCTTAGCACCGACCGAGGACAGTAGAAACACCCCGGTAGCAAAGCCCAAGAGTACCCAACTAGTGGTACAGCCCCGGCTGGTAGTGATACTCGTTGCTCACATGCGGGCACAGCTGCCAAAAGGCAACGGCACTCGCCGCAGCCACGTTGAG
>CAKUEU010000022.1 GCA_934646865.1 uncultured Collinsella sp.
GAGGCGCTCGTTGGCCCCGATGCCCTGGCAACCCTGGACCGCTACAACTTCAACTGTGGCTTTTGGGGCTCCAACGGCATCGCCGCCGAGCAGGGCTTTACGACGCCCGACATCGAGGAAGCGCAGGTCAAGCGTATCTCGATGCGTCATACCGCCAAACGCTTCGTAATTTCGGACGCCAGCAAATTTGGCATGGTGGCACCTGTCAAATTCGCGGACTTCCGCGATGCAACGATCATTACCGCGGGCGAGGTGCCCGCCAAGTACCAGTCGATGGACAACGTCATCACGGTCTAGCGATAGGGGACAGGACAGAGCCAAAACCACCACAAAGGTGCCTGTCCCCATTGTGGTGGTTAGGGCTCCCAGGGGCAGGGGGCTTCGATGTGGATGTGCTCGCCGGTTACGGGGTGCGTGAAGGACACACTGTGGGCGTGGAGCATCAGGCCACAGGGGCGCGGCGTGCCATAGAGGTCGTCGCCTACCAGGGGATGATGCTCGCTCGCCAGATGCACGCGGATCTGGTGCTTGCGGCCGGTGAGCAGCTCGACATCGATATACGAGCGCGTGGGCAGGCCACGGCGGCTCTTGAGGCGCTTGAGCACCTTCACGCGCGTCTGGGACGGCTTGCCGCTGGCGCCGACGCGCATCTTGCGGCTGTCGTGACGGTCGCGGGCGATGGGCTTGTCGATGAGCTTCTCGTTCCAGTCGATCTTGCCCTCGGCGAGCGCCAGGTAGTGCTTCTCGAAAGCGTGGTCGATGACCATCTGGTCAAAGGCGGGCTGCGTCTGCTTGTCGAGCGAGAACAGCACCACGCCGGTGGTGTCGCGGTCCAGGCGGTTGAGCGGCTGCATGTCGGTCGCGGCAAAGCCGTCGCCCATCGCCAGCAGCAGGTCGCTGGCGTAGTCGGTGAGCGTGCGCTCGCCGGTGCCGTCACCGTGGACGATCATGCCGGCGGGCTTATCGATGGCCATGAGCCAAGCGTCACAGTAGAGGACTTGAGGTTCTTCGTTCACGTGTAAGCCTTTCGGTTAGCTGATTCCCACAAACATGCAGCCCGAGGTCGCCCCGCGCAGACGGGCGGCGGGCTTGCGGCCGGCCTGTGCTGCCTCGACGGCGCGGCGGACGCGGGCGACGGAGCGGCCCACCTCTTCGGCATCGAGCAGCGTGCCGTCCACCATAAGACGGCGCACGCCGGCATCGAGCAGCTGCGGCACCTGCGGCGTGAGGTCGATGGGATAGGCGTCGTATAGGCGCGAGCGGCCGTGAATGTCGGTGCGCACGGGCATGACTTTGCCGTCGATATTCTTGAGCGAGAGCTTGCGGGCGCGCAGGCGGCAGTTGGTGCAATCGTGGATGCAGCCGTTGGCGACCTGCAGGATGCAGTGCTCGCTCGTCATGACGCGGGGGCGTCCAAAGACGGTGATGCCCAGGGCAGCCGACGCAGCGGCTCCGAGTGTGACAATCTCGTCGAGCGTAATCTCGGGCGAGAGCCAAAACGCGCCGGCTCCGCGCTCGGCGAGCGCCTCCATGCAGGGCGTGTTATGCACGGGCAGGCAGGAGCGAATCTCGGCCGTGGCGCCGGCCTGGGCGGCAACGGCGAGTTCGGAGATATTGCCGACGGCGACGGTGGATCCGGCATTGATCCAGGGATCGACGCGGGCATGGTCGACGGCGCGGCAGACCTCGTCGAGCACGGGTACAATGCCCCGCTCAAGCGCATCGGCGGGGGAGACCCCGGCAGCCTCGAGCACGTCGGTCGTCATGTAGATGCGCGTGGCGCCCTCGGCACGGGCGGCCTCGGCGGCCTCGAGCGAGGTGACCGTGGCGCAAATCTGCGGCTCATCGCGGTAGTGCTCGGGCATAGGGCGCGTACACTTGTTGAACGCCGGCAACTCGAGCGCCTTCGCGCGCTCCTTGTACGGCGCAAGAATGGCCTCCTCCAGCGCCTTGCAGGCAGCGGCGCGCACCTTGTGCACGGCGGAGAAGCCCATGCCGCAGCCGGCGTCGAGCGCCACATCAAAGCTCGCGGCCTCAAAGGGCGAGGATCCCATGCGGCCGACGTGTTCAACCAGGTCTGCCGCCTCGACGGCGCGGGTCTTGGCCGCCTCGACGGTAAAGCCCGTGGCGGTGGCGGTAAGCGCGGGGTTGTCGCAGCAGGTGAGCGTGACGGTAAACGGCTCGCCCAGGCGTGCCACGATGGACACATCAACGGCGCGGCGGCGCAACACGTCGCGCTTGAGCGCGGCGCCGGCGGCGTCAATGGCACGCTGGCTGCGAATCACGCGCACACGACAGCCCTCGGGCATGCTGCGGGGCACGCGGCACTCAATGATGTCGCCCGCGGCGGCATCCTCGGCGGCGATGGTGGTCAGGAACTGGTCGAATTCGTCATCGTGGCGAAGCTCCAGCAGGTCGCCCTTGCCCACGGGCTCAAACAGCTCAATGCGGGCGATGGCGGCGCGGCGACGGCGGTCATCGGGCTTGAGACCGCGCACGTCGCGGTTGGCCAGGCGGCTGCCCAGCACCGTACCCACGATCTGGCCGCGGTTGTTGGAACGCTCGTAGCTCATCATCTCGTCGCCCGAGGTGCCGTCCTGATAGGCGTGCGTAAAGTCGCGGTTAAAGCAGCGCTTGAGCTGGCGCTGGCGGGCGGCTTCCTCGTCCTTGGCCACGGCGGTCCCGGCTAGCATGTCGTCAATCTCGCGACGGTACACGTCGACGATGGAGTAGACGTAATCGGGCGCCTTCATGCGGCCCTCGAGCTTGAGCGACGCGGCGCCGGCATCATACAGGCGGCGGACGAGCTGCGAGGTATTGGTGTCGCGCGGGCACAGCGCGCGCTCGCGACCGGCAGGGGAGAGCGAGCGACCGTTCTCGTCGATCAGCTCGTAGGGCACGCGGCAGGGCTGGGCGCACATGCCGCGGTTGGCCGAACGACCCGCCATGGCAAAGCTCGAAAGCAGGCACAGGCCCGAATAGCAAAAGCAGATGGCGCCGTGGCTAAAGACCTCAAGGTCCACATCGGGCGCAGCGTCGTGAATCGTCGCAATTTCGTCGATGGAGAGCTCGCGCGAGAGGGTCACACGGTCGGCGCCCTGCTCGCGGCACCACACGGTCCCGCAGTCGTCGTGGATGTTTGCCTGGGTCGAGATATGCGTCTCGATGCCGGGCATTGTGCGCTTGACCTCAAAGAATAGGCCCCAGTCCTGGATGATAAAGGCATCGGCACCCAGCGTGGAGCAGCGATGGATGAGCTGCAGTGCATCGCCCATCTCGGACTGCTTGATGACGATATTGACCGTGACGTAGACGCGCGAACCCGCCAGATGTGCGGCGCGGCACGCCTGCTCAAAGGTCTCGTCGGTAAAGTTGGTGGCCTTGCGGCGGGCGTTGAAGCTGCCCATGCCGCAGTAGATGGCGTCGGCGCCTGCGGCGAGTGCGGCGGCAAAGGGCTCGGGCCCTCCGGCGGGAGCCAAAAGCTCGGGTCTGCGGTTGGTGGTTCGACTGGCGGTTGCGGTCATATCCTGCCTTTCAAAATGCTCAGATACTCAAAAGTATAGTGGCGTCGTCGTGGCGGGCGAGTCCTGTGGGCCAAGCAGGACAAAGTCTTCAGCAGCCCTTGCGGGTCATGCTTAACGCCGCTGACGGAGCATGCCGTTCAGCGGCCGACAGGCGCCGTTGGGCGATAAAATATTCTCGCAACGTGATAATTATCTTGCATCAAGCAAGTAGCTCCCGTAATATCCCAATCAAGCGCGGTGTTCAGACCGAACTGTGCCTCCCGGTGTGAACACCGCGCTCACGCTCTCTCAACTGTTCGTAAGGAGATAAACATGAGCAAGACCGTTGTGTCTTCTGATAACGCACCCGCAGCCATCGGCCCGTATTCCCCCGGCATCCAGACCGGCAACATGGTGTTTCTGTCCGGCCAGCTGGGCATCGACCCCGCAACCGGCAAGATGCCCGAGGGCGTTGAGGCCCAGGCCAAGCAGTCCCTCGCTAACGTCGAGGCCCTGCTGACCGCCGCCGGTGCCACGTTTGCCGATGTCGTCAAGACCACGGTCTATCTGGCCGACATCGCCGACTTCGCCGCCGTGAACGAGATCTATGCCTCCAAGTTCGAGGCTCCGTTCCCCGCGCGCAGCGCCTTCCAGGTTGCCGCCCTTCCGGCCGGCGGTCTGGTCGAGATCGAGGTCGTCGCCGCCCTCTAAGATGTAGGCGAAACAAGACATGACATGCAAAAAAGAACCCTGCAGCGCGTGCGAGCTGCAGGGTTCTTTTTGTCAAGCGAGGGGGCAAAAAAGATCCGTTTTCCTCCGTCCCCAAGGGATCGGTTTTAGCCTTCCTTGCGGACCTTTTGCAGGTAGCGGTAGACGCTGGGCTCCGAGATGCCCAGTGCGGTGGCGGCGCAAGCCACGGCGCCCTTGAGCATGAACACGCCGTTGCCGTTGAGGTGGCGAATGACGTCCACGCGGTCGCTCTGGCCAAGCGATGCCGTATCCAGCCCGCGCGCGGTCAGCAACTCGGCAATGCTGCGGTCGATGAGTTCCTGTGTGGACTCGGACAGGCTCTCGACCTCGATAGGGGCGGGTTCTGTACGTGTCGGCGCCGCGTCGAAACATGCCATGAGCTGTTGCGCCATGGCGTTGATATTGCGTACGGTTGAAAGATCGGTGTTGACGCAGAGCATGCCGACGATCTCGTCACCCTCGCGGATAAAGAACGTCGCGGACTCCAGCGTCTTGCCGCCGGCGCCGCGGCCCTCATAGCCCGTAATAAACGGCAGGTCGCGGTACTTGGGGTCGTGCATAATCTTGAGCGCCAGATCGGTAGCGGGGCCGCCGACTTTGCGGCCGCTCACGATGCCGTTGCGAATATCGATGATGGCATGGTCGATATCCGAGAAATCGTGCAGGACAATCTCGCTGTTCTTACCGAGTATCTGCTCCAGGAAATCGACCATCGGCAAAAAGCGACGTACGGTCTCGTTCATGGGCAACTCCTTTGCGATTGAAATCGAAAAAAATTCGAAGGCGTTCATAACAATTTTTTCTCATGGTAACACGGCGCTTATCATTCCGTATATCCGCAGGTATATCGCGTAATACTGACGAACGGTAGGAATTTGGCGGTAAACGGTCGACCAAAAGAAATGTAAGATGCTACTCAGAGCAAGCACGTTTCTGACCTGCGTAAACGCTTAATTCCACCTGAAGAATAGTCTGATAACAAAAAATTATTATTGAGTATAAGAAAAATCTTTAATACGATATGAAACGAAGGCACAACCTCAACCACGCACTGCGTCAAAATAGACGTCTAGATGCGAAAATTCTATTTCGAGGATTGGTGGTCAAATGGCCCAGGAGACGGTAACGAACGGCACTGAAGCCCTGTTTACTCGTGAAGGCAAGCCCCCTGTACAGGAAATGATCCCGTGTGCGCTTCAGCACGTGCTGGCATCGTTTGCCGGCATCATCACCCCCGCTGTGATTATGGCCGGTGTCTATGGCTTCGATAGCCAGCAAAGCACCGACATCATTCAGGTCGCGCTCATTCTTTCGGCAATCGACACGGCCCTTCAGGCCTTCGCCCCCTTCCGTCGCATTGGCGGCGGCCTGCCCATCGTCATGGGCGTTTCGTTCGCGTTCCTCCCGGCCCTGCAGGCCATGGGCGCCTCGGGCTTTAGCTTTGGTGCGCTGCTGGGCGGCGAGATCGTCGGCGGCGCCGTCGCGGTCCTCTTTGGTCTTGCCTACAGCAAGATCAAGTGGCTGTTCCCGCCCGTCGTGACCGGTACGGTCATCTTCTCCATTGGCGTTTCGCTGTATCCCACGGCCGTCAAGTACATGGCCGGTGGCATGGGTACGCCGCTGTGGGGCACCCCGCAGGCCTGGTGCGTCGCTCTGATCACCTTCGCCGTGGTCTTCGCCCTCGCCAACTTTGGCAAGGGCACACTCAAGCTGGGTTCCGTGTTCTTTGGCATGATCGTCGGCATGATCGTCTCAATTCCCTTTGGCATGATCGACTTCTCCAGCGTCGCCACCGCCCAGGTCTTCGCCCTTCCCAAGCTCATGCCCTATGCGCTCGAGTTTGATCCCGAGGTCTGCATTACCCTCGCTGTCGTGTTCCCCATGGTCGCCATCCAGGTCATCGGCGATGTGTCCGCAGCCTGCCTGGGCTCCATCGACCGTATGCCGACCGAGCGCGAGCTCTCCGGCGCCATCGTCTCCCAGGGCCTCACCTCTATGGTCGGCGGCTTCCTCGGCGGCCTTCCCACGAGCGCCCTTGGCCAGAACGTGGGCATCATCTGCTCCAACAAGGTCGTCAACAAGTGGGTCTTTGTGATCATCGCGGCCGTCTTTGCCATCGCCGGTCTGTTCCCGCAGCTCTCTGCCGTGCTCTCCGCAATCCCGCAGCCCGTCATCGGCGGCGCTACCGTCGGCGTCTTTGGCACCATCACCATGAATGGTGTGCGCATGTTCACCCGCGAGGGCCTCACGCAGCGCACCACCACCATCGTCGGTACCTCGGTCGTCTTTGGCCTGGGCATCTGGATGGCCAGCGGCTGCCTCGCCGGCGAGGGCATGCCCGCCTGGGTGTCCACCGTCATCGGCTCCAACGCCGTGACCCCCACTGCCATCATGGCCATCGTGCTTAACCTGATCCTTCCGCAGACGCCGGTCGTGGCTCAGCACATCGATGCCGCCAAGGATGCTGCCGTGGATCTGGTCTTGCCCGAGAGCAAGAAGTAACCAATTCGGTGCTATTCGTCGGCGGACGTATCGCCTCGTCCGCCGACGTCACGCGGCGTCAAGCCGCACTTCAAAGGGCTTGTCCCTTTGGTGAAGCGTTGACGGGAGAGGGCCCGTTTCCGGTGTAGGCCGGCGCTTCGCACTTCCGCCATGTCAGAGGTGTCAAACCCCGCCCCTGATGTTGAAGGGAGCATTCATGCTTCTGGTTGCTAACGGTTCCGTCTTTACCCGCAACGCTCAGGCCCCGTTCATTCCAAACGGTGCGGTCGCCATTGACGGAGATACGATCGTCGAAGTGGGCCCCGAGTGCGAGCTCAAGGCCAAGTACCCGGATGCCGAGTACGTCGACGCCCAGGGCAACCTCATCATGCCCGGACTCATCAACTGCCACACCCACATCTACTCGGGTCTGGCTCGCGGCCTTGCCATTAAGGGCTGCAACCCCACCAACTTCCTGGAGAATCTTGAGCAGCAGTGGTGGAAGATCGACGACAATCTGACGCTCGATGGCACCAAGGCCAGCGCCTATGCCACGATCCTGGATTCCATCCGCGACGGCGTCACCACGATCTTCGATCACCACGCGAGCTTCTGCGAGATCCCGGGCAGTCTCTTTACCATTAAGGACGCCGCTCAGGAGCTGGGCATGCGTTCTTGCTTGTGCTACGAGGTCTCCGACCGCCGCGGCCAGGAAAAGTGCGACCAGGCAATTGCCGAGAACGCCGAGTTTGCCCAGTGGGCCGCCAAGGAGCGTCGCGATAACGACAACCACATGATCGCTGCCATGTTTGGCGGCCATGCTACCTTTACGCTGTCGGACGAGACCATGGACAAGATGGCCGAGGCCAACAACGGCCTGACCGGCTTCCACATCCATGTGTGCGAGGGCATGAATGACGTGTGGGACTCCCGCCTCAACCGCGGTGGCATCAGCCCCGTCGAGCGCCTGCTGCAGCACAACCTGCTGGGTCCCGACACCATGCTCGGCCACTGCATCCACGTGACGCCCGCCGAGATGGATATCGTCAAGGAGTCCGGCACCTGGCTCGTTAACAACCCCGAATCCAATATGGGCAACGCCGTGGGCTGCGCTCCCGTGCTCGAGTTCTTCCGCCGTGGCATCCCCGTGTGCATGGGCACCGACGCCTACACCCACGATATGCTCGAGAGCCTTAAGGTCTTCCTGATCATTCAGCGCCACAACGCCGCCATGCCCAACGTGGGCTGGTGCGAGGCCATGACCATGCTGTTCGAGAACAACGCCAAGATGGCGAACAAGTACTTCGATCGCAAGCTCGGCGTGCTCGAGGCCGGCGCTGCCGCCGACGTCATCGTCATGGACTACAAGCCCTTTACGCCGCTGAGCGAGGAGAACATCGACGGTCACATGCTCTTTGGCATGATGGGCAAAAACTGCCGCACCACCATCATCAACGGCAAGGTCCTGTACAAGGATCGCGAGTTCGTCGGTATCGACGAGGATAAGATCAACGCGTGGACCATGGCCGAGTCTAAGAAGCTCTGGGGCACGCTCAACGAGCGCACCTACTAATTCACAAGTAGATTCACGCGCGTCGGATGTTTCATCACATTCGACGCGCGTAGAGGCGGCCTCCGCGGGGTCGCCGGCGCTGTGCTAGCGCTACACCGTATTTCGCCCGCCGCGCGGTCTCGCCGGGCGTTACAGAGAGGAGCTCATTATGAGCGACATCATGAGGCCGATCCCGTTTTCGCAGCTGATGAACTGGATCATCGAGGAGCACAAGACCCAGGGCGCCGTCTTTGGCGTGCGCAAGGTGGTCACGACCAATCAGGAGGGCGCGCTTCCCATTTTTGACGAGCGCATCGAGACCCCGTTTGGCCCGGCCGCCGGCCCCAACACGCAGCTTGCCCAGAACATCATTGCCTCCTACGTGGCGGGCGCGCGCTTCTTCGAACTCAAGACCGTTCAGGTTATGGACGGCGAGGAGCTTTCCAAGTGCGTGAACAAGCCCTGCATCGTGGCGCAGGACGAGTGCTACAACTGCGAGTGGTCGACCGAGCTCGAGGTTCCGCAGGCATATGCCGAGTACGTGAAGGCATGGTTCGCCTGCCACCTCATCGCCCGCGAGTATGGCCTGGGCAGCCCGGACGGCTTTGTCTTTAACATGTCCGTGGGTTATGACCTGGAGGGCATCAAGAGCCCCAAGGTCGATGCCTACATTGAGGGCATGAAGGACGCCAGCGGCTCCGAGGTCTGGAACGAGTGCCGCGAGTGGGCACTTGCCAACCTGGACAAGTTCGAGCATGTCGACGCCGCGTTTGTCGAGTCCATTCCGGCACGCGTCTCCAACTCCATCACCGAGTCCACCCTGCATGGCTGCCCGCCGGCCGAGATCGAGCGCATCGCGACCTATCTGATCACCGAGAAGGGCCTCAACACCTACATTAAGTGCAACCCCACGCTGCTGGGCTATGAGTTTGCACGACAGCGCCTCAACGAGCTGGGCTTTGACTACATCGTCTTCGATGACACGCACTTCCGCGAGGACCTGCAGTGGGTCGACGCCGTGCCCATGTTTGAGCGCCTGATTGCCCTGTGCGCCGAGCGCGGCCTGGAGTTTGGCGTCAAGCTGACCAACACCTTCCCCGTCGACGTGACGAGGAACGAGCTGCCCTCCACCGAGATGTACATGTCCGGCCGTTCGCTGTTCTCGCTGACCATCGAGGCCGCCCGCCGCATTACCGAGCAGTTCGACGGCAAGCTGCGCATCAGCTACTCCGGCGGTGCCACGGTCTACAACATCCGCTCCCTGTATGACGCAGGCATTTGGCCTGTTACCCTGGCGACCGACGTGCTCAAGCCCGGCGGTTACGAGCGCTTTAGCCAGATGGCCGGCGAGTTTCGCGATCTGGACGGCAAGCCGTTCGCGGGCGTCTCGCTCGAGGCCGTGACTGCGATCCAGACCGACTCGCTCACCAACCCGCTCTACAAGAAGCCGCTGCGCCCGCTGCCCGACCGCAAGGTCGCCGGCAAGAGCCCGCTTAACGACTGCTTTACTACGCCGTGCCGCACGAGCTGCCCCATCCAGCAGGACATTCCCGCCTACCTGGCGGCTGTTGACGAGGGCCGCTACGAGGACGCGCTCAACATCATCATCGAGCGCAACGCCCTGCCGTTCATTACCGGTACCATCTGCCCGCATCCCTGCGGCCGTGCCTGCGAGCGTGCATTCTACGAGCCCGAGGGCGCCCAGATCCGCGCCAGCAAGCTCAAGGCCGCCCGCGAGGCCATGACCGCCGTGCTGCCCAAGCTGCGCGCCCAGGCCATTGCCAACGATGCCGAGCGCAACGTTGCCGTTATCGGCGGCGGCCCGGCCGGTCTGGCGACGGCGTTCTTCCTGACGCGCGCCGGCGTGCCCGTCACTATCTTCGAGGCCCGCGACTCTCTCGGCGGCGTGGTCCGTCACGTGATCCCCGAGTTCCGTATCGCGAGCGACGATATCTCCCACGACGCCGAGCTTTGCCTGGCCTTTGGTGCCAAGGTGCAGCTCAACGCCCGCGTGGAGTCCATTGACGAGCTCAAGGCCCAGGGCTTCACCGACGTGGTCGTGGCAACCGGTGCCTGGATGCCCGGCTCTGCGGGCCTGGGCGAGGGCGCCGAGCTCGACGTGCTGGAGTTCCTCGAGGCCGCCAAGAAGGGCGAGAAACTCGAGCTGGGCGAGGACGTCGTGGTCATTGGCGCCGGCAACACCGCCATGGACGCGGCTCGCGTGGCCAAGCGCCTGGCTGGCGTGAAGAACGTGCGCCTGGTGTATCGCCGCACCAAGAAGCAGATGCCCGCCGACGAGGAAGAGCTCGATCTTGCTCTTGCCGACGGCGTTGAGTTCTGCGAGCTGCTGGCGCCCAAGGCACTCAACGGCGCCGTGCTGACCTGCGATGTCATGGAGCTTGGCGAGCCGGATGCAAGCGGCCGTCGCAGCCCCGTCGCCACGGGCGAGACCGTCGAGCTGCCCGCTACCACGGTGATCTGCGCCGTGGGCGAGGGTATCGACGCCAGCCTGTACGACGCCGCGGGCGTTGAGCACGACCGTCGCGGCCGCCTTGCCGCCACCTCCACCGGCGTCGAGGGCGTCTGGGCTGCCGGTGACTGCCGTCGCGGTCCGGCCACCGTGGTCGAGGCTATCGCCGACGCCGCCGAGGTCGCCCGTGCCATCGCTGGCGTGGACTTTAACAAGTACGCTGACCAGAATGCTCAGGCCGGTCGCGAGGACGCCTGCTACGAGCGCAAGGGGTCGCTGTGCCGTGACAAGAGCAATTGCACCAAGACCCGCTGCCTGGGCTGCGGCTCGGTGTGCGAGGTCTGCTGCGACGTGTGCCCCAACCGCGCCAACGTGGCAATTAAGGTGCCGGGCCTGGCCAAGCATCAGGTCGTCCATGTCGACGGCATGTGCAACGAGTGCGGCAACTGCGCCGTGTTCTGCCCCTATCAGGAGGGTCGTCCCTACAAGGACAAGCTCACCCTGTTCTGGAGCGATCAGGACATGGAGAACTCCGAGAACGAGGGCTTCCTGGCCGTGGACGAGGACCACTTTAAGGTTCGCGTCGCCGGCACGGTTCGCACCGTCTCGGTCGATGCCGTCAACACCGGTCTGCCCGAGGCCGTCCGCCTGACCATCAAGGCCGTGCGCGACAGCTATCCGTATCTCCTTAAGAAATAGGCGAGTCTCTTATGGCCAAATCCATTCAACATAACGTGGCCTACGTTGCCTGCGGAAGCGGTTGCGCCTCCGCAGGCGGCGACGCCCGCTGCAGCGAAGGCTGCATTGGCTGTGGTGCCTGTGTCACGGCCTGCCCCCACGGTGCCATTTCGCTGGTCGATGGCATCGCCCGCGTGGATCGCTCCAAGTGCACGGGCTGTGGCCTGTGCGGCATGGCGTGTCCACAGCGCGTGATTGCCTTCGTTCCCGGCTACCAGAACATCCTGGTGCGCTGTAACAACACCGACAAGGGCGCCATTGCGCGCAAGATCTGCGACACGAGCTGCATCGGTTGCGGTATGTGCGCCAAAAAGTGCCCTGCCAGCGCTATCCGCATCGAGGACAACTGCGCCCATATCGACGGCGTGGACTGCCTATCGTGCGGCATGTGCGCCGTCGTCTGCCCGCATGGCGCCATTCACGACCGCACCGGCATCGCCGCCGGCGTGTAGAAGGGAATCACCATGGCACAGGAATTCACTTTTACCGTTAACGGCGTCGAGCGCACGACGACCCAAAACAAGCCGTTGCTGCGCTACCTGCGCGACGACCTGCACATTCACTCCGCCAAGGACGGCTGCTCCGAGGGCGCGTGCGGTACCTGCACCATCCATGTGGACGGTGCGGCCGTCAAGGCCTGCGTGCTGACCACCGCCCTTGCCGCCGGTCGCAACATCGTGACCGTCGAGGGCCTGCCCCAGAACGTGCGCGAGGCCTTTGTGTACGCCTTTGGCGCCGTGGGTGCCGTGCAGTGCGGTTTTTGCATCCCCGGCATGGTCATGGCGGGTGCTGCGCTCATCGCCGAGGACCCCGAGCCCACCGAGGAGCAGATCAAGTACGCCATCCGCGGCAACGTCTGCCGCTGCACCGGCTACAAGAAGATTATCGAGGGCATTGCGCTGGCCGCTGCGGTGCTCCGCGGCGAAAAGCAGATCGATGAGGACCTGGAGCGCGGCGACGACTACGGCGTGGGCAAGCGCGCCTTCCGTATCGACGTGCGTAAGAAGGTGCTCGGTGAGGGAAAGTATCCCGACGACATCGACGAGTACGATCAGCCGGGTCTGACCTATGCCAGCGCGGTGCGTTCCAAGTATCCGCGCGCCCGCGTGCTCTCCATCGACACCTCCAAGGCCGAGGCCCTGCCCGGCGTGGTGGGCATCCTGCGCGCCGAGGACGTGCCGGTCAACCAGGTCGGCCACCTTATCCAGGACTGGGACGTCATGATCGCCCAGGGCGATATCACCCGCTGCGTGGGTGACGCCATCGTTTTGGTGGTAGCCGAGGACGAGGCAACGCTCGAGAAGGCCAAGAAGCTCGTGAAGATTGACTACGAGCCGCTGGAGCCCGTGCGCAACATTGTCGAGGCCAGGGCCGAAGACGCCCCGCGCCTGCACGACAGCTTCTTTGCCTTTGGCAATACCGTGGAGCTCAAGGACAACGTGTGCCAGAGCCGTCACGTGACGCGCGGTGATGCCGCCAAGGCGCTGGCGGAGAGCGCGTTTACCGTGACGCAGCGCTTTACCACGCCCTTTACCGAGCATGCCTTCTTGGAGCCCGAGTGCGCCGTGGCCTTCCCGTATAAGAACGGCGTCAAGGTGCAGTCGACCGACCAGGGTGCCTACGACACGCGCAAAGAGTGCGCCCACATGTTTGGCTGGGACAACGAGCCCGAGCGCGTGGTCGTCGAGACCATGCTCGTGGGCGGCGGCTTTGGCGGCAAGGAGGACGTGTCCGTCCAGCACCTGGCCGCGCTTGCTGCCTATAAGCTCCAGCGTCCTGTGAAGTGCAAGCTCACCCGCGCCGAGTCGCTCGCGTTCCATCCCAAGCGCCACGCCATGGACGGCACCTTTACGCTGGGTTGCGACGCCGAGGGCAACTTTACCGGCCTGGACTGCGAGATCAACTTTGACACCGGCGCCTACGCGTCGCTGTGCGGCCCGGTGCTCGAGCGCGCCTGCACGCATGCCGTCGGCCCCTACAAGTACCAGAACACCGACATTCGCGGCTTTGGCTACTACACCAACAACCCGCCGGCCGGTGCCTTCCGCGGCTTTGGCGTGTGCCAGTCCGAGTTTGCACTCGAGAGCCTGATCGACCTGCTGGCCGAGAAGGTCGGCCTGGATCCGTGGGAGATTCGCTACAAGAACGCGATTGAGCCGGGCGAGGTGCTGCCCAACGGCCAGATTGCCGACTGCTCTACGGCGCTGAAGGAGACGCTGCTCGAGGTCAAGGATGCCTACTATGCGCATCCCGGACACGCCGGTATCGCCTGCGCCATGAAGAACGCCGGCGTGGGCGTGGGCCTGCCCGATGCCGGTCGCTGCAAGATTCGCGTCGAGGGCGGCCGTGCCGTGGTCTATGCCGCCACGTCCGACATCGGCCAGGGCTGCAACACCGTCTTTTTGCAGGACGTTGCCGAGGCTTGCGGTCTGCCGCTGAGCTGCATTGCCAATGGCGAGTGCTCGACCGAAAACGCCCCCGACTCCGGCACCACGTCTGGTTCGCGTCAGACGGTCGTGACCGGCGAGGCCGTGCGCGGCGCCGCCTTCTTGCTGCGCGACGCTATGTTTGGCATCGAGGCCGGCAAGCCTGCGCCTGCTGCCCCGGTTGCCGCCCATGGCGACGGCGTCAAGATCGAGTACGACGACGGTCGCGCCTATCAGCTGCGCTCGCAGGAACTCGTCGCCGGTCAGGGCATGCATCCTCAGGACCCCGCGGCTGCCATCAAGGCGCTCGAGGGCTGCGAGTTTAGCTACGTGTACTTGGAGTCGACCGACAAGCTTGGCGCGGACGTGCCCAACCCCAAGAGCCACATCTGCTACGGCTTTGCCACGCATGTGGTCATCCTGGACGACAACGGTCGCGTGAGCGAGGTCTATGCCGCGCACGATTCGGGCAAGGTGGTCAACCCCATCTCGATCCAGGGTCAGATCGAAGGCGGCGTGCTCATGGGCATGGGCTACGCGCTTACCGAGGATTGGCCGCTCAAGGACTGCGTACCCCAGGCAAGGTACGGCACGCTCGGGCTGTTCCGTGCGCCCGAGATTCCGGATATCCACGCCATCTACGTGGAGAAGGACGAGCTGCTGCCCGTGGCATACGGCGGCAAGGGCATTGGAGAGATCGCAACGATCCCCACGGCGCCCGCCGTGCAGAACGCCTACCGCGCATTCGACGGCAAGCTGCGTCCGAATCTGCCCATGGTGGATACCCCGTACAGCCGCGCCCGTCACCGCGGGTAGAGTAGAGCGCGGACGACCATTGCTGACGAGCTGTTCGCGCTCAACATCAACTGCATATGCTGCGCCTTTGGCCCCAGCTCCATCGTGAGCCGGGGCTTTTTGCCTGGAGCGGAAACTGTGCCCCGGATTCAAGCCTCAGAATGGGATTCGTTTTCCGGTAGAGCCTCTAGCGGAAAGCGTGTCCCGGAATTCGGCTCCAGAGTGGGATGCGCTTTCCGGTTGGAGCTTCAAACGGAAAGTGCATCCCGGAATCCGCGCCTGGAATGGGACACACTTTCCGGAACAGCCCTCAACTAGAAACTGCGACCCGGAATTTCGCTTCAGAGTGGGATGCCGTTTCCGGCTGAACCCTCTGGCGGAAAGTTCACCCCAGAATTGACGCTCGGAGTGGGACACGGTTTCCGGATCGGCCCTTAGCGGAAAATGTATCCCATTCCGAGCGTCTATTCCGGGATGTAGTTTCCGCTGGGCGTTCAACCGGAAAGCGTGTCCCGTTCTAGGCCTTGATTCCGGGATACGGTTTCCGCTAGGCATGCCATCTGGAAAGCGCATCCCATTTTGAGCACTCAGTCTGGGACATGGTTTCCGCTGGGCGTTCAACCGGAAAGTGTGTCCCGGTTTGGCAGGCAGGCGGGCATAAGCTCAGCAGCCTCTACGGCTCCACGTCGTTGAGCCATGTCGGCAGCGCGGTCTGGCGGATGCCTGCCGTCTGCAGCTTTTTCGCGAGCATGCCTGTCGAACGAACTTCGTTCATGGTAAAGCGCAGCAAGGGATGACCGTAAAGCGATAGGTGTGCCTCGCGCTGGCGTTCAGCAACGAGCGTCTCGGCCGTAGTGCGTCCCGCAAGCATGGTCTGGTCGGTATATTTGACAAGCCCGTCGAGTTCGCCCAGCGTGAGCTCCCTAGCTTGATGCTCCCAGGCAAAATCCGTTCGCATGCTCTCGGTCGAATCGAAGGGATCCGTTAGCTCGTATTGAAGTTGGTCGGGTGCAAAGCCGGTCTCGATCATGACAGCGCGGGCGACCGATTCCCCGCCGCTCTCGGCGCGCGCGTCAGCATATTGGAGCGTGGTGAGCGCAGTGCGCACCGCGCGACCGTTGCGAGCGCCCGCTCGTTTTTCGACTGCGCCCATCAGCTGCTCTCGCGTTAGACCAAGCTTTGAGATCGCCGAATCAGCAATGGGCATGCCATCGGCAAAACCGGTCTGCAGCAGGCAATCCGTTACCGTTTGGATGGGCGGCGTTACCGATATGCCGGATAGACGGATTGCTCCGGCCGGCTCGATCTGGTGCCGCTGAATATGCGCGCCCGGGCGAGCCGACGGCTTTGTCGAGCTGCAGACATGCGCAACATTCAGGTGTCGCCACGAGACCTCGAGCCCCAGCAGACAGGCGGCCGAAAACGAGCAGAACGTCCAATCGGGGTGGATGATCGCAAGGGCGCGAATAATCTCGCAATGACGCTGTGCCCGGTTGAGTTCATCCCAGCGCGTTTTTCGCGCAAACAGCCCCGGTATGGGCGAAGCGACCGTGACGCCCATGCGCCGAAGGAGCGCTTTGCGGATCGCCGCACTCGGGGGAATAAGGCATCGTCCCTCCTGCTCGGCTTGAGTGAGCAATTGGTCGATGAGTTGGTCATTGCAATGGGTCATGAGCTGCCGCCTCCTTTTGGGTGGCAAAAACGTATCAGCCGGAACTTGCCGCTCAACTGACCAAAAGCTGACCAAAATCTAACCATGCAGGTAGATGGCCTGGTTTTGACGTCATTTTTTGAAGCTGAATCGGTGGGCGGTAATCGGCGACCGTGAACGGTAGCTGGATATGAAGTCTTGGTAAGTTTCGGGACGTGTACTTTTTGAAAAAGAGCATTCTATCTGCTGTTTTGTGTTTCTGGATCGCATATTTGAAGGCATGTGATAAGGGCGGCGGACTGTCGCCTTGTATCTGCGGAAACTGTGACCCGGAATTGCCACTCGGAATGGGACGTGCTTTCCGGATCGCCCTTCAAGCGGAAACTACATCCCAGATTTCGGCCTCAGAGTGGGATGCCGTTTCCAGATCGGGCCTCAAACGGAAATTGCATCCCGGAACGAGTCCTCAGAGCGGGATGAACTTTCCCAACGGGCCGCATGCGGAAGCTGTGTCCCAGAATTGTCGCTCAGAACGGGACGCGCTTTCCGGATGGCATGCTTGGCGGAAACTACGGCCCAGTTTTTGGCTCCAGAAAGGGATGCATTTTCCGGAACGGTCCACGTGCGGTGGTGTACCGCCCCTTTCGTGTGCGCCGCTTGTCGAATTACGTTATAGCTAGCTATATTATAGGAAGGTATAATATGGCTAGCTATAACGTGAAGGAAGGATGGCCCTATGTTTATCGGAAGAACAGCGGAAATGTCCGAGCTCAATCGACTGTATGGCACGGGCTCCTTTGAGATGCCTGTGATTTACGGCCGCCGTCGCGTGGGTAAAACGCGCCTTATCACAGAGTTCATCCAAGGCAAGAAGGCTATTTACTTTCAAGCTCGTCGTACCAATGCGGAGGCAAACCTGCACGGCTTTAGCCAGGCGATACTTGCAGGCTCGGTTGGTGCTGCAGGCGTGTCGTTTCGTAGTTTTGACGAAGCGTTCGATGCATTGGCCACCATGGCTCGCGCGGAACGTTTGATTGTCGTGATTGACGAGTATCCCTATCTCGCCCAATCGAATCCCGAGATCAGCTCGTTGCTGCAAGACAAGATTGATCACCTGTACAAAGAGACCAGGCTCATGCTTATCCTGTGCGGCTCGTCTCTTTCGTTTATGGAGGAACAGGTATTGGGCTACGAGAGCCCACTATACGGTAGGCGTACGGCCCAGTTTAAGATCATGCCGCTCGATTTTACGACGACCCTCGGCCTGTGGCAGAGCATGGGTCGCGAAGACGCAGCGGTTTGCTATGGCATGACGGGCGGCATTCCTGCATATATCGAGAAAGTCGATCCTACCGTATCGCTCAAGGGCAACATCAAGCGTCTTTTTCTTACCCCTACGGGTTATCTCTTTGAAGAGCCGAGTAACCTGCTATTGCAAGAGTGCCGCAATCCCGAGCAATATGATGCGATCGTGCAAGCAATTGCTCAGGGGCGCTCGAAGATCTCGGAGATTGCGAGCTCTACGGGAATCCCTGCGAGCAACGTAAAGAGCTATGTGGATAAGCTGGCGTCGCTTGGGATTGTCGAGCGCGAGCTGCCCCTAAACGAGACGAGCAATAAGCGAGCCGTGTATCTGCTGAGCGACCAGATGTTTAGGTTCTGGTACAAGTTTGTTCCGCAGAACATCGGGCTGATTCAAAACGATATGGCCGAGATGGCGTATAAGCGCATTGATCCGCACGTATCGGATTACATGGGTACGGTCTTTGAGCTCATATGCAGACAATATGTGTACGAACTCGCGCGCGCGGGCCAGCTCGATGTGGTTCCGGCGAGCGTCGGGCGCTGGTGGGGGACGGATAATCGCACGCATACGCAGGAAGAAATCGACTTGATTGTTGACGATGGCGAGGGCACTGCTCTGTTTGCGGAGTGCAAATGGCGCAATGAACCGGTGGGCGAAGACGTGCTGCAAAAGCTCGTGCACCGAAGCGAGCTCTTTAGACGGCAACGAAAAAGCTATGCACTATTCTCAAAAAGCGGCTTTACGCAGGGATGTCGGGATGCCGCGGAGAGCAGGGGAGACGTCAAGCTGATCTCGTTTGCCGAGATGTGCGAGCGGAGATAACCAAGCGCTCTGATGTGATGCTCGGAATGGGACGCGCTTTCCCTTTGGCGGAAAGCGCGTCCCAGAATCCGGGCAATTCGCTGGTCCGGTGGTTGAGCAAGCGCCGCGCCAAGGATGCCGAGCGTAAAACCTACAATGAAAACGGCGTAAAAACTGCATTGAGAATGGCGTAATTTTGCAGGATGACGTCGCCCGCTGGTGCTGCAGGAGCGGTGACCTGCAAACCTTGGGTTTTCGGACGAGCTTGTGCGAGAGAGCAAGCCAGTATGTGCGCTCGAAGGCCCGCGTTCGCGTGCGCCCCAAGCGCTACTTCTGCGACCCGTCACTTGCGGCGGCGTTGCTGGGGGCTACCCCTGAGCGGCTGCTTGGCGATATGCAAACGTTGGGGATGCTCTTTGAGAACCTCGTTCTGCGCGACGTGCGCGTGTTCCTTTCCACCTACGGCGGTGCCGACAACAGTGTCCATTATTTCCGAGATGAGAAGGGCCTTGAGGCCGATCTGATCGTTGAGCACGACGGGCGCTGGGGAGCCATCGAGGTCAAGCTGAGTGATGCGAAAGCAGACGATGGAGCGAGAAGTCTCAAGGCGCTGGAGAGGAAAGTGCTCTCCAATCCTGCCGCCCAGAATGCCGCGCCGGCGTTTTTGGCGGTCGTGGTTGGAAAGGGGGGCATTGCCTACACACGCGACGACAGCGTGGCGGTGATCCCCATGGCGGCACTTGGGGCGTAGTGGTTTTGCGGGTGTGCCGTGCTTCCATTACCGAAAATCCATTTGTTAGACCTGGCGTCCGCGGGTAAAATAAGGTCGACGGCAGCCCAAGTAGAGTGGAGCTGGGCAGCGCCGTTGCTTGGTCAAGAGGTCAGTGCCTTAATGGCAGCGACTTGTTATGCTTCGAATGCTGCTTGAGTGCCTCGGAAAGTTCGATAAGCGCCGTGAAGAGCAAGACCAAAGCAACCAAGAGCTCTACGAGCTCTGATGGGCCCGGGATGACCGCTGATTCAAGTCACCGGGCCTCAATCTTTTTCATCCATTTGAATAGAGTGGGCGGCGCTCTTGGGGTCGACTGTATGGCGCGTGCCTGTCGCGTATCGTTACTCTTCCTGCTGCTTGGCAGGCAAGATGTAGACGTTCTCGGCGTCCACGGCGATCTGCGCGGGGCGGTTGTAGAGGGTGTCGATCTCCTTTACGCTCTGCTTGAACGGCGTGACGTCGGGCGTCTTTGCCTGATGGAGCTTCTCGAGGAGTTTCTCGGATTGCTTGTCGTTGAACTTTCCGATGCTCTCTCCTGCACCCTCGAGCGCTTCGTCGATGAGCGAATGTTCGCCAACGGGGGTCTTTGCGATGGCATGACCGAGCAATTTGCCCGCGGACGCGATGCCGCCCAGCAGTGCCGCATCGACGGTGTCGGCAGTTCCCGCCTCGAGGGCGTCGTAACACTCGGTGTAGAGTTTACGGTAGGCGAGCGAATCGGCCTCGATCTTCGCGGTGGCGTCCGCGAGCTTTGCGGGCTCGAAGTTCTGGGCGAGCATAGGTTCGAGGAACAACGAGAACGCGTGGATGTAGGTGGCGAGCTGGCAGTCTTTGAGGTAGTCGAGCACCTTGTCGAGGCGTCTGCCCAAGCCGTCTCGCACCTCGATGAACCCTTTCTTTTTCAGGTCCGACTGCGCCAGTGAGCGGAAGAGTTCCATGTCCTGCGCGGACGACTGCTTGATGTCGAGCACCTTCATATGGGCGTTTGCCATGTAGGTGGCGTTGCCGTAGTTGAGGCCGTAACCGTTGAGGATGTCTGCGAGCGTCTTGAGGTTGCCACGCATGTTGGCCTTGTCGCGCTGACGCATGTACTCGAACATCTCGTCGACGGACTCCTGGATGGAGTCGAGCTTTTGGTTTATCTGCGCGATTGCGGCTGCCATGAACAACGACGTCGGGTCGTAAGGCACTTGAGTGACGCTCGTGGCGATGTCGCCCTCGACTACGTGGAAGCGCGCCTGTCCAAAGCCCTTGACTGCGTCGCGGTAGCCCCCTGTGAGACCGCTGCCGTCCTTGAACGAGTTGAGTTTCGACGGATCGAGCGGGTTGCCAAATTTGTCAGTCGCCTGGAGCAGCGTGGGTACGCTCACCGTGTTAGTGACGGTGCGAAACATCGAGGGGAGCGAGGCGAACGCCACGCCGAGCTGGGGAATTCGCTCGAGCGGCAGCTTGATGGCGCCGGAGATGTCCGCCCGCTCCTGGGTGAGCGCGAGGTGGATTTTGGTCGATGCGAGCTGTTTTTGCCACGAGTTCCTCTCGGCCGCCGTCCGTCGAGGGTTTGATCTCGTTGTCTGCCATAGCGTGCTCCTTGTTTGCGTTGATCGCCGTGGGCATTATCTCATCGCTAGGTGGCTTGCCAGAGCGGGGTAGAGACCGAGCGTCTGGCAAAACTCGTTAACTGATTGCATTTCAGCGGATTGGGTTGATTGCAAGAGAAGGACGGCTATCCATCTGCCCTTCCCAGTTGAGTTCGCTTTGAGCTACTGTTCGTGCCTATGCTGCTTGGGCTCAAGCCTTCTCGCTGCCGCGAAGCAGGCCGTGGCCGCCATGGCTAATGCGATGCTGGCCATCCAAGCGGAGTCGCCGGTTACGGCGAGCTTTGGTTCATCGGTTGTCGTGTGTCCCGACCTTTTTGTAGACGCCTCGTCGGCGTCCTTTTCAGGAGTGGCAGGATCACTTTTGTTGTCGCCGGGTGAATCTACATCGGTCTTGCCGCCCGCCTGCTCCCCTTGGGCCTTCCCCTCCACGGTGAAGGATGCATCGGTCGCCGTCTCGTCCTTCCAGACGGCCGTGACGGTGTGTCCGCCGGCGGCAAGCGTGTCCAGATAGGCCGGCTTGAGCTCGATAATCGTGCTGCCCTTGGTTGCGGTGTAGTTCTCAGCGGAGACCTCATTTCCGTCCACGAGGAGACGCGTGAACTCATCGAGAGGACCGCTGAAGCGGAAGGTTAGACCGTCCTCGATGCCCTTTGCATATGCCTGCCCGTTGCCCTTGGTGGCGGCATACAGCGGGGCGGTCACGTCGAAGGTGACGTCCTCCGCGTCGTCGACATCAAAGGTCCGGACGCCGGTCTTGCCGTTACGCTCGGCGTAGGCGGAGCTGTAGACGAAGGTCTCATGACCCGCCTTGTCGAGGACCGCGAGGGCATGGATTTCAAACGAGCCCATCGAGAGCGACGTGGGGAACTCGATTTCGATATAGCCTCTTGCCGCATCGTAGCTGCAGCTCAACGTTTTACGGGCCTTTACAGAGTTCGGGTCCTCGACATAGCCGGGGTCGCCGAGAATCGGGGAGACAGACTTCACGCCGTCCGCGTCGCCTACATTGCAATAGATGCGGAGGAGCCCGCCGACAGGGACTCTCTTCGCGGAGATGGAAACGTTCGAGACCGTGGGCGGGTTCCGGTCGATCGCGCTGCCGGTCACCTCGAAGCACAGCTCGCTCGGGTCGGCAACCGAGAAAGTCGCGCCCGAGATGCCGTTGGCCCTGGCGTAGGAACTCTCGTACACATCGGTCTCGAACCCTAGGTCATCGGTGACCGAAAGGCCGATCAGCCTGTGCCTTCCGATCCTATTGCTGTCGAATGTGAGGTCGAACCCGTCGATAGACGAGCCTCCGTGATAATAGGCCGACGAAACGGAGCAGCCGTCGTCCTTATCCTCCCAGCCCCGCTGCAGTATGGGGGAAACGGAGCGAACACCGTCCGGGTCCGCGACGGACCAAGAGATGTGGAAGTCGGCACCGGTCGCGACCTCCCTGCTCGAGAGCGACACGGAGGACACGGTCGGCGGGTTCTGGTCCGCGGGCCCCTCGGTCACCTCATAGACGAGGGGGCTGGTGGCGAAGGTCGGAGAGTTGAGTCCCTTCTCCTCGGCATACGCCGCGTCGTAGACATCGGTAACCCATCCAAGGCTATCGGTCACGCCGAGGCCGATGATCCGGTACCTGTAGGGCCGGTCGCTCGGGGAGGTGGGGATATCGAAGCCCGCGGTCGTGTCGCCGGTCGACCGGAAGGCGAGGCGGGAGCTGTTGCCCTGGTCCCCGTCATCGCTATCGACGACGACCTCGACTATCGGCGTGACTGACCGCACCCCATCGGGGTCGTCCACATCGTAGCCGACATGCAGCGTGGAGCCGGCCGTGACTGTCGTCGCGGATAACGTCACGTTGGAGATGCTGGGCGGGTTCGGGTCCGACGCGGCGAGGGCGGTTGAGGGCAAAGCTAGCGCTACGGCGGCGGACAGCGGGACGAGCAGGCTAAGCGCGAAGCGCCTGGAGAATTTCAAGGAGGTCATTGACGATGCCGATCTTCCATAATTGTTGCAACGATACCAGTATATCTTTGGCCCACGCTAGCCAGATGTTCTTTCCGCGAACGGCTCGTTAGTTTAGAGACGGCGTATGGATGCCCGTCTCGTCCAAGTTTCTCGTAAGGGCGATTATGAGGGCATGAAGAGACTTTCTCGGAACAATCAATTGGGGATATCAAAGAAATGCTGGACGCCGCCCGATCGCTCAATGCCTTTGAGGCGAAATGCGGCGCATCGGCTACGTTGTTGAGATCATTTAATCGAGCGATACGTCATTCCAGCCGAGGCCACCATCATGAGGCTTCTGTTCCTACGCCCCCGCAATCCCGCGCGCTGCACTCAGCAGCTCGTACTCCCTTTGGCTCCACTGGCACAGCTCGGCCGCGTCGACGGCGTCGCGGCACAGGTCCAGGAACACCTCGGCGCCCTCGCAGAAGCACTCGCGGGCAAAGGCGCCGGATCCGTCCGCAACGCACGCGCCGTCGGCAAACAGCTTCCAGCTGGCCGGCTCACGTGAATCGTCTCCGAGCAGCTGAATCTGTAGCACGTGAGGATTGCCGGCGGTGCTGAGCTCTTTCTCGAGCACCTGCGCGGTAAAGCGCATCTGGTGGGAGAGGCTGCTCTTGACCATGGCCGAGGCATAGCCGCTCGGCCCGTCCAGAAGATGCATTCGTTTTGGTTTGACGACCAGATTGTGGAAGTTGCGCTCACTGCGCACGGAGAAATTGTCCATACGGACTCCTTTCATCGATGTTGGCAGGGCCACCGTGCCTCTTGGCCGGTTGGCGTCGGGATCGTGGAGCCAACTCTCTACCCCGACTCTGGATAAAACACGCCCGCTCCTTGCGGGCACGATGGAGTCTATCAACGTGTACGGACAGAAATCAAGCGCCGCTTGCGAAATGACGCGCGGGCGGCGCTTGATTTCGCCGGCTGTCGCTAGGCTTAAATCCGAAAAAGTGCCGAAATCTCCCGTATAAAAGTACGGAAAAGTGTCGAAGATAGGCACCTTATAACTTCGGAAAAGTGTCAAATTCGATAGGCAAATTATCCGGAAAAGTATAGCTGGATGACAAAACAGCACTTAGAAGCCGGTGCTGGACGGGGGGTCCTGCGGCCGCCTTCAGCCCTCGCTACTCGTCGTCCTCGTCGTTGGGATCGCCCTTGAGGGTGTTGATGTCCAGATACTGGTTATCGTCCTCTTTTTGCTGGGTCTCCGACTCCGCTTGGGTGGGGCCGCGGAACAGCTGGAATCCTTCAAACGCGATCATGCCGAGCAGGGCAATGACAATGGCGATAAAGGCGACCTTGACTGCCTGCGGAAACTCCGAGAAACGCATGGACTTTTCCTCGGCGTAATAATCGGCGAAGCGCTCTTCGCCCGTGCTTTTTGTGTACGCCGGCGCGGACACGGCTTCCGAATCATATTCCGGTGCAGGCGTGGCAGCGTATGGGTCGTCGACGTAATCGCTCGATGCGGCGCCGTAATCCTCGGTCTCGATGCGACCGGTACCAGCATAGCCATCGGAATAATCGGAATATGCTGCACCGTCATCATATGCCACGGCACTTGTATCGGCAGCATACAGAGGGTTAACCGGAACGTCGAGCGCCGGCATGCCGGTAGAGGTCTCGTCCAGATCGGCTGCAGCCCAGGAATCGTAGGCGACCTGATGGCCTGAGGGGTCGTCGAGCCTCATGACGGGAGGCTTGCGTGCCGCAGGGATAGGCAACTGCTGGGCACTGTACATAACGGTGCTATCGGCCGATTTGCCCCGCGTCGCCGCAGCGAGAAATGCCGCCGTCTCTGACGGGTCGCTTGCGGGGCGGGGAGCGGGCATGGTTGCCGGAGCAGGCGTGGGCGTCGGTGCGGCCACGGGTGCCGAAACAGGCGATTGCACAGGTGCCGCCGCGGGTTTCGGCGCGAGCGAGGGATCGGGGCTCGACGGGCGAGCGCCGCCGCCCATGAGTTCGTCGGCAGTCCAAGGGCGGTCGCTCATCACGTCATCAAGGCTCAGCGAAAACAGGTCGTCTTCACCCTCATCGAACATGCGGTGCACATGTCCACCAATTGCCGGAATCAATCCGCGACCGGTGCATGATGCCTTGCTCAACGCCATTCTGTTCCACCCTTTCGAAATACTAATGACATCGATTATATGGAACTTCCCAAGCGGCTCGGTCTTGGATTCGTGCATTCCAGAACTCACACCCAAAAGGGTAGGGGTGTGAGCGGGCTGCCTACTTGTCGCTGGCCGCAGCCTTGGCCTCGTTGAGATAGCTATAGAAGCTGTACTTGGAGATGCCAAAGAACTCGCAGGCGCGTTCGCTCGACTTGGAAATGAGGAAGGCGCCGCGACGGTCGAGGTAGCCAATGGCGCGAATGCGCTCGTCTTTGGTCATGAGCGCTGCGGGCTTGCCTACATATTGCTCGCACTCGCGCAGCAGATCCTCGAGCAGGTCGCCGATGTTTTTGGTAATGGGCTCGGGCTCGGTGTATCCCGTGCCGCCGGTGCCGGTGAAAGCGTCGAGCGAGCGCTCAAAAGCCTTCATAAGCGTGATGTCAAAGTTAATGCCCAAAATGCCGACGGGCTTGCCCTCGTCGTTGCGGATAAAGATGGTCGAGGACTTGAGCAGCTTGCCGTCGGTGGTTTTGGTGAGGTACGGCTCGCGGTCGCGTACCTCGGTGGCGCCCTCGTGCATGGACTCAAACACAATATGACTGGGGCCATCGCCCAGCTTGCGCCCGCTTACGTGGCCGTTTTCGATCACCACGATGGAGTGGTCTACGTCGTCGGTCTCAAGATCGTGAACGACAACTTCGCAGTTGGGGCCAAACTGCAGCGCCAAACCGTGTGCGAGGCGCTTATAAAACTCAATCTGTGCGGGGGTCATGGGTGCCTTCCTAAAAATTAGTTTGGGCACACTTTGCCATAAACCCCACTTGTTCGCAAATAACGAAAGTGTCGCTGCATTATGTGACCGTTCGGCGGCGAAAAGGTACCGATTACGGCAACAAACAATTTGTTAGGTTTTCCAATCAAAAAGTGTGATAGAACATTGCTAACAAACTTTTTGTTTGGCATCCACATAAAAGTTCAGCCGCATGAATGGGAATGAGCTGAAACGCGTATGCGGGGGCCGGCAAGAGAGGACTTAAGGAGTTCACCGTATGGCCGATAAGATCCAGTGGGCGAGCAACACGATGCCCAAGAGCGATGACAAGCACTTGGGAATCATGAGCCTCGACCACGTGAAGAAGGCCCGCGCCTTCCACCAGTCGTTCCCCCAGTACACCGTCACTCCGCTTGCCCGCCTGGACGGCCAGGCCGCGCGCCTGGGCCTGTCCAACCTGTGCGTTAAGGACGAGAGCTATCGCTTTGGCCTCAACGCCTTTAAGGTTCTGGGCGGCTCGTTTGCCATGGCCAACTACATTGCCGACGAGACCGGCAAGGACGTTGCCGACTGCACCTTCGATTACCTGACCTCCGATCAGCTGGCCGAGGACTTTGGCCAGGCTACCTTCTTTACCGCCACCGACGGCAACCATGGCCGCGGCGTGGCATGGGCTGCCAACAAGCTGGGCCAGAAGGCCGTCGTGCACATGCCCAAGGGTTCCACCAAGCCCCGCTTCGACAACATCGCCGCCGAGGGCGCCACGGTGACCATCGAAGAGGTCAACTACGACGAGTGCGTGCGCATGGCCGCCGCCGAGGCCGACGCCTGCGAGCGCGGCGTCATCGTTCAGGACACCGCCTGGGAGGGCTACGAGAAGATCCCGTCCTGGATCATGGAGGGCTACGGCACCATGGCTTCCGAGGCTGCCGAGCAGCTGCGCGAGATGGCCATCAACCGCCCGACGCACGTCTTTGTCCAGGCTGGCGTGGGTTCGCTCGCCGGCGCCGTGGTGGGCTACTTCACCAACCTGTATCCCGATAACCCGCCCACCTTCGTCGTGGTCGAGTGCGCTCCTGCCGCCTGCCTGTACAAGGGCGCTGCCGCCGGCGACGGCGACCCGCGCATCGTGGACGGCGACATGCCCTCCATCATGGCCGGCCTGTGCTGCGGCGAGCCCAACATCCTGGGCTGGGATATCCTGCGCAACCACACCACCGCCTTCGTGTCCTGCCCCGACTGGGTCACCGCTCGCGGCATGCGCACCCTGGGCGCTCCCGAGAAGGGCGATCCGCGCGTCATCTCCGGCGAGTCCGGCGCTGTGACCACCGGCCTGGTCGAGACCCTCATGCTCGATCCCGAGTACGCCGAGCTCAAGGAGCTCATCGGCCTGGACAAGACGAGCTCCGTGCTCTGCTTCTCCACCGAGGGCGATACGGATCCGGATCAGTACCGTCGCATCGTCTGGGAGGGCGAGTATCCCACTTGCTAGCAGGTTAGACCTGTCCGGAGGCAGCCGGAGGACTTTACTCCCTGCTCGGACAGTCCTGCTCGCACGGAGAGCACATTAAGTGCTCTCCGGTTCGTGCGGAACTCGCGACGGAGTAAAGTCCTCCGTCCGCCTCCTATGGTTACTTGCTTGTGGGGTGTTCGACCTCACGTTGCTTGGCACAAGTGATCTGTCTGAAAAATCTACCTGTAGGTAAACCCTTGTAGAAAGGTTAACTGTTATGACTAAGGAACTCGATTTCGAGGCAATTAAAAACGCTGCTGAGTCTCATCGTGCGGACATGACGCGTTTTCTTCGCGCCATGATCTCGCACCCCTCTGAGTCCTGCGAGGAGGGTGAGGTTGTCGCTTGCATCAAGGCCGAGATGGAGAGCCTTGGCTATGACGAGGTCAAGGTCGACGGCCTGGGCAACGTTATGGGCTTTATGGGCGAGGGCGACAAGATCATCGCCATCGA
>CAKUEU010000023.1 GCA_934646865.1 uncultured Collinsella sp.
CACCAACTGGCTCAACTACTACGTCTACCAGACCACGCCCTACGACCTGGCCCGAGCCGGCGAGGAGCGCTAGGCTGCGACGGTGCTGTGACTGCGGCCGTGGCGCGACGAGCGAGGAAATCCGGACGCACGAGAGTGGACTTTCGGACGCCTGTTCAATGAGAGTGGATATCTGGACACACGAGCGAGGATTTTCGGACGCTTACAGATCGAGAGAGGATAATCTCCCATTTTTGGCTTGGAAACGGGCCCAAAACGGGAGATTTTCCTCTCTCGATTTTTCAGCATATAGATGCCGATGGTTCAACCACAAGATGACGCACGCAGGGGGGGGGCAAAGTCGCGTTTGGCGTAGTCTTGAATCTCGACGGTATTTTTCTTTCTGATGATTCGATGGGCCGAGGCCTCTAAATGTGGAGATAGGGACCTCTCGGCAACTTCTTTACCTGCAGAAATGAAGTCTTCAATAGTAAATGCATAAACCCGTCAAGCATTTGGTCAGCTTTTGGTCGGCATTTGGTCAGACTCCGCATGAGGCCGTCTGGTACGTTTGCGACGTCTGAGAGCTGGGAGGCGACATGGGAAACGCGACGGCGCATCAAAGGCTTGCGAGTCATATCGAAGCATGCGAACAGAAGATGAGTTGCGTGTACGCGCGCACGGCGGCGGAGGCAAAGCAGATTGAGCGTCGGGTGGCGGCGGGGAGTCTTGAGGTGGTCATGCCGGGGCTGTATGCGCGTCCGGAATATTGGTCCGAGCTCAAGCTACGACAGCGCTACCTGCATCGGGTGCGGGCGCTCGCGCGGCAGCATCCCGGCTGGACGTTCTGCTCGTATACGGCTGCCGTGATTTACGGACTCTCAGTTTCAAATGCCAACCTAAGGCACATCCATATCGCCGTGCCGCCGACCCAAACGACGACGCCGGGGTCGGAGATTATCCGGCACCGTTATATCCGGCGAACGAGCGCCAGCCAGTTGGATATTGCCGTGACCGATATCGACCAGACGATAACGGATTGCCTGGTCGATGCGTCGTTTGTCGAAGGACTGATCATCGCTGATTCGGTTCTTCACGAGCAGCTTATGTCGAAGAAGCATCTAATTGCGACCGTTGACGAGCTTGGTCGGGGTCGTCGTGGCGTTGCGATGGCGCGTTGGGTGGCGCAGCAAGCCGATGGCCTGTCGGAAAGCGGCGGCGAGTCCAAGGCGCGCGCTCTGATGATCGAGCGCGGTTGGCAGGTTCCGGAGCTGCAGGTTGAGCTGCCCGATCCGGTTGAGCCGGGAGGAGTGTATCGCGTTGACTATCTGTGGCGCGTGGGCGATCGGCTGATTATCGGAGAGTTTGACGGGTTCATTAAAAGCGAGAAAGCGGCAGCGGAGGGCAAGCTTGCAAAGGCGCAGTTTGACGAGCGCCAGCGCGAGTCGAGGCTTACGATGCTCGATAGCTGTAAGGTTGTGCGCCTGTGCTGGGATGACCTGAAGGACCCGACAAAGCTCGACCGCAAGCTTAAGGTTGCCGGCGTTCCGCGTGTGGGTTGAGGCGGTGGGACATTCGCCTGCACGAGAGTGGATATCTGGACGGTCGAGCGAGGATTTTCGGACACTTATTGATCGAGAGAGGATAATCTCCCATTTTTGGCTTGGAAGGGCGCCTAAAGTGGGAGATTTTCCTCTCTCGATTTTTCAGCATGCGGCCCGACAGCGATTAAGCGCAGATGATGTTGGGCAGCGGCAGGTCGTGGGCGTCGGTGGGGATGTGGTCGACGCGCTGCTCGTCAAAGGCTATGCCGACGATCTGGCACGCGGGCGAGAGTGTAGGCAGGTAGCGGTCGTAACAGCCGCCGCCGTAGCCCAGGCGCGCACCGGTGCGATCGAAAGCCACGAGCGGCACGATGATCATGTCGAGAGTCTCGGCAGGCACGATGGGGAAGTGCTCGTTGTCGATGTCCTTGGCGGCGAATGCCCGCGTGGGATGGGCAACAAACGGGGCCGCGGACACATCGTCGGCGGCAACCGCTCGCATGCACATGCGCTGGTCACAAGTCTCTGTGTCACTTGCCGAGAGCATGCAAGGAAATGCCACGCGCCAGCCACGTTCGCGGGCCATGGCGGCAAATGCGGCAGGATCAACCTCGGACCCCATCGCGGCATAGACGGCAACGGTGCGCGATGTGGCAGCATCCGGGCGATCCAACAGCTCGACAAGCCGCGCGCAAATAGCAGCCGATTTCGCCGCCCGCACATCCAGCCCAATCGCATCGCGCCGGGCAATCACCGCCCGCCGCAACTCAGTCTTATCCATCCCAACCTCCAAACCTGCCAAAAAGGGACAGGTTTATTTTGGTAGGTTTTATCTGGGCAAACAGTAAAAACCACCACAAAGGGGCCAGGCACCTTTGTGGTGGTTTTTGTCGGGGAGCGGGCGCTCGCGGCGGTTTGTCTCGATCTGTAACAGTTGCTCGGCAAAAATGGACTTAGATGTTACAGATTGAGACAAAGAGCCGGCACCATTCAGTACTGTCTCGATCTGTAACATCTGGAGCCGATATCTTCGTTTTGGTGTTACAGATTGAGACAAACCGTCAGGCCGAAGCAAAAGAAAAGGTAGATTTTCGGGCATGTCCCAAAAATCTACCTTTAGATGCGTTAGGCCAGCAGGTCGACTACGTTGAAGCCGGCGTTGCTCTTGGCGATGACTTCGCGGCCGCCAAAGACGCAGGTCGGCGACTCGGCTGCGATGCGCGTCACGTCGGCGCCGAGCGAGCGCAGCTCAGCGGGCGTGGCTGCGAGCATCTGGGCACGGCGCTCCTCGCGGGCGTGCGGATCGAGTCCGGCCAGGTAGGTCGTGTTGCGGCGCTTGGTGAGCGCGTACGGCTTCACCGGCGCGTCCATGCCGCTCACACAGCTCACGATAAAGCCCTCAAAGGCGGCCTCGTCGGGCTCAAAGCTGCCGAGCCATGCGCCCGCGCGCTCCACGCGCTCAATCGAAGGATCGATCGCCGGGTCGCGGTAGGTGTAGAACGCCGTCTGGCGCTCGCCGGCCGCGCGGAATCCGCAACCGTACGCGCCGCCCTTTACGCGAATCTCATTCCACAGGTAGTCGTAGGAGAGTGCGTTGGCAGCCACCGCCCAGGCGCCTGTCACGTCAATGCCCAAGCGACGTGGGTCGCACGCGCGCGCCGCAAAGCAGATGTCGCTGGGAATGACAAAGGCCTCGTGGCGGTCGCACGGCGCCGGCACTACGAGCGCGTCGCGGCCAGCATCGGCACCGTTGCCCACGCCCAGTCCCAGGTCGCCCGCGGCATCCCAGTACGCGTCAAAGTCCTCATCGCTGCCGGTAAAGCTCGCTATGCAGCCATCGGCCACAAAGATGCGGCCCGCCAGCTCGGCAAGCTTGGCGCGCAACCCATCCAGGCGCTCGTCAAAGTGCTCGAGCAAATCGCGCAGGAACAGGTAGAAGTCCACGCCCGAAAGCTGCTCGCGCACCACGGCCGAAGGCGAGCTGTAGCTCATCGCGCGACCCAGCGCCGCCGAGTGCCCGTTGTTAATGAAGCCCTGCTCAAGCCCAATGCGAATCTGCGTGAGCACGTCGCGCACGCGGTCCGCGTCGGCATCTGCCAAAAGCGTGCTCGACCACACCTCGCGCGGCAGACTCGCCAGCGCATCGATCTTCTCGGACAGGGCGCCGGCGCTCACCAGCAGGTAGGGGCGCACGCCGTCCACGTCGGGCTGCGTCATGACCTCGGTCGTAAAGCTCAAAAAGCCAAGCTTGCCGGCGAGCAGGTTGTCGAGCTCCTCGGCCGAGTGCTCGCGCGTGGGCAGCTGCTTGAGCAGGCGGCAGAGCAGTGTTACGTAGGGCAGGTCCTCAAACGCGACGCAGCTCAGGTCGAAGTACTGCATGGCGTAGGCCAGGCGATTGGTGGGGATGCCGTGGCGCAGGCAGGGGATGGGCGCGGTCGTGTCCACGACCAGCGGCGGCTCGGGGCGCGCCTCGCCAATGTCGGACACGCGCAGGCGCGGCAGCGTTGCCTTGGCCTCGGGCGTGTCCTCGGCCTCCTGCGCGGCACGCAGCGCGGCCGTGCGCTCGACCACATCGGCCAGCTCGGCGTCGGTCATGGCGTCGCGCTTGGCGGCAAGCTCCGCAGCCTCGGCGCTCTCCGCGCCCTCGGCGGCGTCCACCGGCACCAGCTCGACGAGCGCCATGTGATCGTTCTCCAGCACCAGCTCACGCAGCAGATCCTCAAAGTAGGAGCCGTCCAGCTCGCCGCGCAGCTCCTCGTACACCGGACCGTACTTGAGCGCCAGCGTCGCGGCGTCGTCATCGTAGAGCCACGTGCTCAGCGCGTCGCACGCAATGGCCACGCCGTCGGCGATGCCATAGTCGCGCTGGCGCAGGTCGTACTCGTTGCTGCTGATGATGGCCTCCAGGCGCTCGCGCGGCACGCCGTGCTCGCACAGGTCGCGGCAGGCGTCCTGGAAAGTGCGCCGCAGCTCGCGCGCCACGCCGGGCTGCGCATTTTGCAGCATGATGAGCTCGTAGGGCTGCAGGCACTCGGCCGCAGTGTAGCTCACCACGTTGCCGCCCAGGCCGGCGGCAAGAATCGCCTTTTTAACCGGCGCCTCGTTGGAGCCCAGCAGTGCCTCGAACAGGATATCCGCCGCGATCGTGCGCTTGCGGTCGAGCGCGCGGCCCAGCACAAGGCCCATGCCAACCATGGCATTCTCGGGCGTGGTGGCCATCTCGACGCGCTTATACTCGCAGGTCACGGGCACCTGCACGTCCAGCGGATTGGGCGCCAGCGCGGACGGATCCTCGCCGGCGGCAACAGCGGCGTCCATGCGGCAGCTCGCGGCGCTCGACTGCGACAGATAGCGCTCGTCCAAAAACGCGAGCGCGCGGTCCACATTCAGGTCGCCGTAGAGCGTTATATAAGAGTTGGAAGGATTGTAATGACGCGCGTGCGTGTCCAGGAACTGCTCGTAGGTGAGCGCCGGAATCGCGCGCGGGTCGCCGCCGCTCTCGTGCGCATAGGCGGTATCGGGATAGAGTGCGGCGTTGACGGCGTCGTCCAGCACACTCATGGGATCGGATAGCGCACCCTTCATCTCGTTGAACACCACGCCGTTGTAGCGCAGCGTGCCCGCGCGCAGATCCTGGGAGCAGGCGTTGCCTTCGCAGCCCTCGCCCTCCGGCAGGTCCAGCTCGTAGTGCCAACCCTCCTGCTCAAAAATGGTTGGCTTGGTGTAGATGGCCGGGTTGAACACCGCGTCCAGGTACACGTCCATCAGGTTGTACAGGTCCTGCTCGTTGGTAGTAGCGACGGGGTAGATGGTTTTATCGGGGTAGGTCATGGCGTTGAGGAACGTCTGCATGGAGCTCTTGATCAGATCGACGAACGGCTCCTTGACGGGAAACTTGGCCGACCCGCACAGCACCGAGTGCTCAAGAATATGGAACACGCCGGTGGAATCGGCCGGCGGCGTCTTAAAGCCAATGGCGAAGGCCTTGTTCTCGTCGTCGCACGCCAGGTACAGCAGGCGCGCGCCCGAGGCGGTGTGGCGCAGCACATAGGCGTCCGAGTCGAGCTCGGGCACGGACTCGCAGCGCTCGACGGCAAAGCCGTGGCAGGTGGTGCCGGGGACCAGCATCGCAGCAGCGGCAGCGCGCGGATCGGTTGAAGAGGTGGACATATGCAGTCTCCTTTGACGCCCCAGCGGGGGCGAATCGAGTCGAATCCCCGAGAGTATACCCATATGGGGCCGAGCGACCGCGACGAACTGGCGGTAATGCTGGCGGGAAGTCGATACGTCCTGGCCGTCCGGATCGCACGAGCGTGGAAATCCGGACGCCCGCCGGATGAGCGTGGAAATCCGGACACACGAGAGTGGATATTCGGACGCTTTTCGGATGAGCGTGGAAAATCGGACGGAATCGCCGGCAAAAAGCCCAAAATCCGTCCGATTATCCACGCTCATCCACCGTCTGTACACAGCCCTCGATTCCCGTCCGCTTACCGTTTGCGCGTGAGAAACAAATACAAGAGCCAAATCGCTTCTGCACCGGCGAGCGGTCGAACTACGCCGGCAAACGGCATGTGCAATGCGAACGTATTTCCAGGGCGGCCGCAATGTTCACGGGTCGCCGATGCGGCATGGGCGCAATCGCCCGTCCGCAAAAATAAGGTCATCAAAGGAGCGCAGCTGCAGCCTTTATAGATCGGCTTGGAAGACAACGAGATCTTCCGAGAGAGGGGTTTGCTTATGAAAGTTGATATTTCGGGCACCATGAAACGCTTTTCGGGTGCCATGATCCAACCCGTCATGTTCCTCGCCGTGGGCGGTATCGTGCTCGCCCTTGCCGCGATTCTTCGCATGACGTTTATGCCCGCCGCGGTCATCACCGCCGGTGATTTCATCTATAACCTCATGATGAACGGCTTCATCAATAACCTAGCCGTTGTCTTTTGCGTTGGCCTTACGTGCTCGCTGGCAAAGAAGAACAAGGGTGACGCCGCCGTCATCGGTATCGTTTCCTTCCTGGTCTTCCTTCATGCAAACAATCTGTGGTTGCAGAGCATGGGCAGCATCGTCGAGGCCGACGTGCTCTACGGTACCGGTCAGGCCATGGTACTCGGCGTTCAGGTCGAGGACATGGGTGTCTTTGGCGCAGTGATCATCGGCTGCCTCAACGGCTGGCTGTTCAACAAGCTGTGCGACGTTAAGTTCCCCGATGCCGTCCGTATTTACGGCGGAACGCGCCTCGTCTTCATCGCCTCCATCGTCACCTCGGCGCTTGTGGGTATCGCGGCATGCTATGTCTGGCCTACTGTCGCCTCTGGCCTCTCCGCACTGCAGGGCTTTATCGAGAATTCCGGCAATATCGGCCTGTTCGTCTACGGCCTGCTCAACCGCCTTCTCATCCCCACCGGCCTGCATCATCTGGTCTACATGCCGTTCATCTACTCCAACATCGGTGGTACTGCCGAGATCGCCGGTCAGGTCCAGAACGGTGCCGCGATGATCTATATGGCCGAGATGGGCAACGCTGGCTCTCTGACCTCCATAGATCCGTCTATCAAGTACATGGTCTTTGGCTTCTCCAAGATCTTCGGTAGCATTGGCTGCGTGCTCGCCTTCATCAACACCGCGCTACCCGAGCGCAAGGCCGACGCAAAGGCTATGCTCCTGCCCGCAATGTTCACGGCTGTCATCGCCGGCATCACCGAGCCGCTTGAGTTCATGTACCTCTTCGTCTCGCCGCTTTTGTTCGTGGTCCACTCTATTCTCGATGGTCTATTCCAAGTCATCCTGATCGTCTCGGGTTACGCGATGAGCTGCGGCAGCCTCATCGATATCGTTACCGGCGCACTTGTCCTGCCGGCGAGTGTCTCCCATTGGTACATGATCATTCCGGTTGGACTTGCCGCTATCGCCGCCTGGTTCCTGGTCTTCCGCACTCTTATTCTCAAACTCGACCTTAAGACCCCCGGTCGCGAGGACGCCGGCAAAGAGATCGACATTAACACCATGAACGCGTCGACCGCCAAGAAGGCCACTGGCTCTAAGAAGGATAACGGCATCGACCAGTTTGGCGATGTGCAGGACCTCATCGACGGTCTTGGTGGCCCGGACAACATCACGGGCGCTCTCAACTGCTTCACCCGTCTTCGCGTGGACCTCAAGAACATGGAGATGATCGATGAGGACATCATCAACAAGTTCGAGAACAAGGGCATTGTTCGCGGCAATAACAATGTTCAGATCATTATCGGTATGAAGGTCCAAGACGTATTCGAGGCCTTTATGACCAAGCTCGACCGCACGATCGAATAGCGCCAGCGCTCGATTGGACGGAAACCGGCACGGGGATGCCGTCAAATCCCCGCCAAGTGTCATCACTGTCGTGCGTGTGAAAGGAGCACAACATGTCTCAGGAGAACAAGCAATTCAAGGTCTGCATCGTCGGCGGCGGCTCGCGCTACACCCCCGGCATCCTCAAGATGCTCGTTGCCGAGAAGGATCGCTTCCCGATGAGCCAGGTCATCCTGTATGACAACGAGTACGATCGCCAGCACCGTATCGCCGGTTACGGCAAGGTCCTGTTCCAGGAGTACTACCCCGAGTGTGAGATCATCGACACCACCGATCCCGAGGAAGCCTTCACCGACATCGACTTCGCCTTTATGCAGATTCGCGCCGGCCGTATGAAGATGCGCGAGTCCGACGAGAAGATTGCCCTCAAGCACGGCTGCATCGGTCAGGAGACCTGCGGCGCCGGCGGCTTCGCGTACGGCATGCGCTCGATCCCCGCGGTCTGCGACATCATCAAGGACATTCGCAAGTACTCGCCCGAGGCCTGGATTCTCAACTACTCCAACCCCGCAGCAATCGTCGCCGAGGCCACCAAGCGCGTCTTTAAGGGCGACTATCGCATCATCAACATCTGCGACATGCCGGTAGGCATCATGGGTATGTACGCCCAGGCGCTCGGCCTGCCCTCCAATCGACTCGAGGCTCGCTACTTTGGCCTTAACCACTTCGGTTGGTTTACGGCAGTGCTCGACAAGGAGACCGGCGAGGACTACCTGCCCAAGCTCAAGAAAATGTTCTCGGAGCCGCTTCCGCAGGAGGCCGAGCACACAGGTCATGAGCTTGATGCCAGCTGGTTCGAGACCTTCCGCTTCATGCACAAGATGGTTGCCGAGTGTGGCCCCGAGTTTATGCCCAACACCTACCTGCAGTACTACCTGTATCCGCAGCACATGCTGTCCGTCGAGAATCCCGACTACACCCGTGCCAACGAGGTCATGGACGGCCATGAGAAGACCACCTTCGAGATGGTCGACGAGGTCATTGCCACCGGTAAGATCAAGGGCACCAAGTACGAGATGAAGGATGAGGACTTCCTCGACGGTCACGCCACCTACATCATCGACCTTGCCTACGCCATCTCGCACAACACCCACGACATGTTCCTGTGCATGACCGAAAACACGGGCATCATCTCTAACATGACCGAGGGCGCCATGGTCGAGGTTCCGTGCCGCGTGGGCTCCCAGGGTGTCGAGGCCCTCAACGTGGGCGAGATTCCCACGTTCCAGAAGGGTCTGCTCGAGAACCAGTTTGCCTACGAGAAGCTCACGGTCGACGCCAACCTCGAGGGCAGCTACCGCAAGGCTTGGAACGCCCTTACGCTCAACCGCTGCGTCAACGACACTGACAAGGCCAAGGAGCTGCTGGACGACTACATCGAGGCCAACAAGGGTTACTGGCCCGAGCTTAAGTAATTCATCGCTTTGCGCGAGGAGGGGAGGGGCACAAGTCTCTCCCCTTTGTTCTATCTGGAAAGGAAGCTGATATGAGTCTGGTCCAATCGATGAAGGCGCGCACGGCTCCCGTGGCCGTTGAGTTTAGCGAGCTGACGCTTGCACACAAGCTCGTTTGCGTGGGCGAGCTTGCCGTTGGCTACGTTCTGCCCATCGCGGGCATCATCGCGTTTTTCGTGCTTCGCTGGAGGGCGAACCGTGGTTTGAATCCAACGGGCGCGGTTTATCGCTTCTTTCCCATGGCAGGCGTCGTCGCGGCTTTGGTTTGGTATGTTGTTGAGTGCATCATGGCGGGCGGCGTTGTGCTCTAGGAGTTGTTTCGTGCTGCCTCGATTGCATGTTCTAAAACCATGAGCGCGCCAGCTGTAAAATAGTTTGGCCGGTAGGCGTCGAGTGTCGATTTATTGTTCTCGATGGTTACGGCATACGTGGCGAGTCGCGCGACCGGGGAGTGCGGGTTGGCGCAGATTGTGATGAGCTTAAAGCCGTG
Organism: uncultured Collinsella sp.; assembly: GCA_934646865.1. Classification (GTDB taxonomy): domain Bacteria; phylum Actinomycetota; class Coriobacteriia; order Coriobacteriales; family Coriobacteriaceae; genus Collinsella. The sequence goes on from CAKUEU010000023.1 coordinate 9,819, forward strand.
TTTGATGAGATTGCCGCATATCTCCTGAAGTGCTATGCCGCTTTCGTTGATGATAAACGCGAGTCCGCCTTCGCCTCGCTGCTCTAGTAGCTCAACAATGGCTGGCGTATAGGAGGTTGCGATGATGCCGATGCCGGCGAGACGGCTGATAAGGTACTCGCGGCAGATTTCCGCATCGCCGATGGCTTGGACGACGGCGATTTTGTCGCGGTTGTCCACGATGAGCCGGGCGAGGCGCTCGTAATCGACCGTTTCTTGCTCTGCGCGCTTCTTAGCCTCCTTGGAATAGAAGGAGCTCAGCTGGGCTATGCAGTCGGACCAGTCTCGATAGCCAAGGCTTTTTGCAAAGCGGTACACCGTGGCGCGCGACACGCCGGTTTCGTTTGCGAGCGACTGCGGGGTTACCGTGTCTCCGGCCTTAAGGCGCTCTCGCAAGACGCGATAGAGATCGTTTTTGGTCGATTGGTTGCTCATTGCTTCTCCAATCGGTTGATCTGTTCGGAGTATTTGGCGAGGGCGGATTCAAAGAGAATGAGAACTTTTGCCGAGAAATAGTCTCGCAAGGCGTTCGCTTCCGGCGCGATGCGTATGGGAATGACGTTGTCCGGCAGGCTTTGAGGCAGCTCCGTATCGGTAAAAAGAACAATTTGGTAGCCATGTTTGTGCGAGAGCGAGGAGTATTTCTGCTCGTATGAGGGCAGCGGCCCGTCGCTGTCGGATGGCATCTGGTGCGCAAAAGTTATATACATACCTGGGTTTAGCCTTCTGGTCTCAAAGGCCGCAAAGTCATAGGTAACGGGCGCAAACATCTCGAATAGCTGCAGCTTACGGCTTATATATGACCCGAGTGAGCGCATGTCCGCACCGCCCATGGCGCTAACGAGGTTCTTACAATGTTGGCAGGAGATAAACAGGTTCGCCAGCTGGGCTGCGGCATTGTCGAACGCGTCGATGGTAATGTGTTCGGGAAAGACGACGTTGCGACGGTCGGCCGCGCTAATACGGTAAGAGCTCACATAATCCTGGAAGCCGCTAAAGCCAAGCTTCTTTACGGCTTTTACCACCGTACTTTTGGCAACGCTGCATTCGCGAGCGATTGACTGAAGCGAGACCTCGTCTTGAATCGAGTTATGTGCAACAAGGGCATCGATGATCGCCAACTCGGTAGGTGTTAGCTTTGACATGGGCTGTTCCTCCTTGCGGTCTCGTTCAGATTATGACCAAGCAAGAGCGTCGGTCAAGCTCCGGGGGCGTGCGGCCTGCAGTTTGAGCGAGGCACGAAGGCGGCGGCCAGATGAGCGTGGAAATCCGGACACACGAACGTGGAAAAACGGACGCTTTTCGAATGAGCGTGGAAAATCGGACGGAATCAGCCTCAAAACGCTCAAAAACCGTCCAAAAATCCACGCTCATCCATCACCCATGCATCTTTCGTCTCTCACTCATCTCTAAGACGAGAGATAAAGAGAAAGACGAGAGATAATCACGAGAGATAACGGTGCCAAAAGGTGACAGGGAAATCGAGTCATTATTCCAATATACACGCATTTACCTGCACGAATGTGAATTGATTGATCCGATAACGGCCAATTCATCACTCAGCTTTCGCTCATCACTAAGACGAGAGATAAGTGAGAGACGAGAGATAACTGAGAGATAAATAGACGATCATCCTCTTGGGGTGGCGCGTTGTTATCAGGTTGAGGCTGTGTGCAGATCGGCTGCGGCTTCGCATTTCGCGCCCCCACGTCGAAACCTGCAGCAAAGCAGGTACAATAGCCCAATGTGCATCGCGCACGACGATGATATCGGCGCCCGCGACTGGGGGAGACAACATGGCAGAGCAACAGATAACGCCGGGGACTAAGCTTCAGGTGGCGTTCGACGTGCCCATGGGCCAAAAAACCGACTTCAACATGCTCGCCACGTACAAAGAGAACCTGGACGAGGCCTACTTCCTCATGAGCGCGCCCATGCTCGCCGGCAAGCCGCTCCTCATGGACGAAAACCAAAAGCTGCTGCTGCAATACAAGGTGGGCGAGGAGACGTTCGTGCTCGCCGGCTACCCTGAGTCGGTCGAGAAAAAAGGCATCCGCACCTACTGGAAAATGCGCAAAGTCACCGAGCAGCGCACCTTTATCAAGCGCCGCGATGAGCGCTTTAAGGTTGCCATGCGCCTGACCTACCAGCGCGACAACGCGGCCGTCCCCGAGCCCGAGGACGCCATGACCATCGACGTCTCGGCCGGCGGTCTGGCCATCTACCTCAACGATTACCCCGACGTGGGCGAGGCCCTGGCCGTGCAAATGCCCTCGATTCGCCTGCAGGGCGAGCGCCACGAGCTGCCCGAGCAGCTGGGCATCGTATGCTGGGTGCGCCGCGCGCCCAAGGGCAGCCTGTACCGCAACGTCTGCGGCCTGCAGTTCCGTTACGCCGACGACATGGAGCGCGAGCTCGTCAAAGAATACGTCGGCTACATCCGCGCCAAGTATAAGCTCTGATCGCCATGGCACTGTTCAAGCGCAACGACAACAAAGATAAAGCTGCCGAGGATTTGGCCGAGGACCAGCCCCGTGAGCCCAAGTCCAAACGCAAGCCCAAGCGCGAAAAGCGCGGCGTGGTGCGTATCGAGGAGCTGGAGCAGGCGCTGGCCGACCAGGACCTCGACGACATCGATCCCGACGCCGTCGTCTCCATGTACATGCCCAAGCGTCGCATGGAGCGCATCGGCTCGGCGCTGCTGCGCATGGACAAGCTGCAAAAGGCCCTTGTGGTGCTGGCGCTTGCCTTTGGCGTGTTGTTTGCCTTGTCGTTTATGCAGGAAAACATGGGTAACTTCACCATCAACCTTAACCGCCTGGAGCTGTTCCGCCGCGGTGTGGCCATTGCCGACAACGGTGACTTTAAAAACGCCACCGCGCGTCTGGCGGCCGATGCCGTGGACAACGGCACCAATATCGCTGCCGACGATCTGCCCGACGACCTGGACGATATCGACGGCAGCCACAACGGCAAGAACTACGTGGCGTACACCTTCTATATCCGCAACGCCGGCAAGACCGACCTGGGCTACAGTGCCAAGCTCAAGGTGATCAGCGCCAGCAAGGGCGTGGACCAGGCGGCACGCGTGCGCGTGTATCGCAACGGCGAACCCACGACATACGCGGCTGCCGCGGCCGATGGCAACCCCGAGCCCAATACCGAGCCGTTTGCGTCCAACGACGTGGTCACCACCATTAGCCACGCGAACTTCCGCGTGGGCGACGTGGACAAGTACACCGTGGTCATTTGGCTGGACGGCGACGACCCGGAGTGCGTGGACAAGATCATCGGCGGCGCGGTGGAGTTCGGCTTCGATTTCGATTCGTCCGAGACCGACGACACGAGCCTGTTCATTAAGTTTGTGCAGGACATTGCCGATACCCTCACCGGCAACGACCCCATTAGCGCGAGCGGCAACGAGGCGCCCGATTACTACAAAGAGCATGAGGTGACGTGGAACAATCGCCGCAATCAGAAGAACTCGCCCGCGGGGGACGAGGGCAAGTAGAGCGAACAATCGCCGGGTCGGGATCGATTTCCCGCCCGGCGCTTTTGCTATGCCGAGGTTTTGTTGCTGGAGGCGGTGGCGGCTGAGGTGCCGCTCAGCAGGAACAACCGCAGGGCGAGCTTGATCGCGTAGCCAGGTTTGACCTCGGATGCGTTGCCCATGCGCTCGGCCAGATCACCGCAGTAGGCGTAAATATCGCGGATGAGGTCCGCGCCGGAGAGCGTGAACATGTAGCCGGCGTCCGAAAGCGCGTTGGGAGCTATGGGCAACCCGGCCGTGCGGCAAAAGCTGGCAAGGTCGGGGGCCATGACAGACTCGTAATCGATGGACTGCCCGCCGTCCTGCGCGGCCTGCTCCTGCGCACGGGCGTGCGACAGTGCCGCTGCCAGTACAAAACTGGGTGTGGGTGCATTGACGTCGTCGGTAGTGGCGACGAGCTTGCCGGCAGCCTGCGTGACCAACCAAGCGACTTCGCGTTGGCAGCGGACGGCCTTGCGCGTCACCGGTTTGATGGAGCCGGACGAAACACTTCCCTTGGGTTGATTTGCGGTAGCCATAGGGGCCTCCCAATAAACAGCCAGCATATGCAGGCAACATTTACACGTGCTACATTCAGTATACCGAGTGGGGGAGAGTCGAGAGGCTTGTACTCGGAGGTGCCTCCGGCGCGTCCTTTGAGCTATTGCTTAAGACGGACTTATCGACTGCCCGACGGCGCGCGGCAATATCGCTCGAACAGAGTCACATAACCCGAGGTAATCGTGCAAATTCGCCGGTTTGTAAGCTGCCGAAAACTCATAAGGAAATCGTAAGAATTATGGTATTCTCATTTCCATATTTTGAGGATGGTGTAATAGCATCCAGCACGAAAGCGCGGGTTCCCCTTCCGGGCTTCTCGGGGTCATCTGGGACGAATGGGGAAAAGAAAGGGGTCCGCATGGATACCAAGGCATTAAAAAAGCAGATGGTCGCCGCCATCGCCATGGTGCTCGTGGCAGCAGTAGCCCTCGGCTCCGCCACCTTCGCATGGTTCGTGAGCAACAATGCTGTAACTGCAACTGGCGTTGACGTGACCACAACTTCGTCTGTTCCGAATCTTTATATTACGAGTGTCGGTCAGACCACTGATACGATGACCGCCGTCGCGTCGAATCCGGATAAGATCTATCCTGTTTCTACTCCTGATGCAGAGCACTTCTTTGAGACTCTGCACTGGACGACGGGAAACGGTCACGCTGTTGCCGATAAGTATCAAAACGCGCTTGCCCACGAGGTCGGTAAGACCAATTATGCTGATTACACTTTCAAGCTCGGCGTTAGCAACGGCAAGATGGACGTTTATTTCGATTCTTCCACCGCTGCAACTACTCTTCAGGCATCTGCTGCCATGGGCACTGCGGGCCGCTTTGCTGTTAAGGTTGGTGACGGCAATTGGCTGATGTTTAAGGTCCCGGGTACGGCTACCGCCAATGGATATTATACGGACAAAGGCGCTGCTGCCGACAACGTGTACTGGGTAAAGGACGCCACAACTGGCATTGAGCCTGCAACTTACTTGAATTTCGCAGATTACGCTGGCGAGGTTAACGATAAGGGTCAGGCAGTTGCCGGCACTAATAAACTGGCGACCATTGAGAGCGGTACCGATAAGGAAGTAATTGTGACCGTTCGCGTTTGGTATGAGGGCTGCGATAAGGACTGTGTGTCTGAAAATGCCGGCTCTGGCATCGAGAATGCAATTAAGGGCAACCTTGGATTTGTCGGAGTGCAATCGAGCTCGAACTAGTAGAACTCAAACAAATCATTGCGGTAGTGGAGAGACTCAACTCGGGTCTCTCCATTTTTATGTAGGGCCGGCATTTGCCTTGCGGCTGCGCCTGCATTCTCTTAAAGCGACTCGACCCTCCATTTGCATTAATCGGCGATAATGTGAGGAACTGTTCTTCCTGGAGGTTCCTTATGGACGGCATTGCTTCTAGTGTTCCGCTGATTGCTCGGCCGAGTTTCGACCGCGCTTGCAGCTTTGTGCCGTTCGAGTATGTTCAGGCCTGGGAATGGTTCTTGCGCGAGGAGCAGCGCGGCGGACTTTGGGACAAGCTTCCGCATCGCACGAATGCCGATAGCCCTCAATATAGTCATCGCCTGACGATTGATTCCGAGCTCTTTCCGGTGTCGCGCGATTCGGGCATCTTTTGGCCTGGCCGTGGGCGCGTCAAGCATCCGCGCGAGAAGACCTTCGCGCTCTCCGTGCACAATTCCAAGCGCGGCGCCTACCCTGACGTTCCGCCGCTCTATCTTGAGGATGGCACGTGGGTGCTCAAGTATTCGTCGCAGAGCGCTTCGGTCGAAAACTGGCGTGACCAGGACTACAACCAAAAGATGATCAACTGCATGGAGTGCGGCGTTCCGGTCGGCGTGTTCTTTGCGACGAGCGCCGGCTACAAGGTGCTGGGCCTGGCATTCGTTGAGCGCTACGAGCCCGAGAACAGCTGGTTTGTGCTGCACGGCCCCGTCCACAAAGGCGGACCCGACGCGCGCTTCTTCCCTGATATGAGTTACATGAAGGATGCTCCTATCGCGGTGGAGTTTTCTGGTGCACCGACGAACGATGAGGAAAAGGTCCGCTACGCGCTGCGTCGCGAGCGAATTGGTCAGCAGCGCTTCCGCAATCAGCTTTTTGAGGCCTATACCGGTCGGTGCGCCGTTTCGGGCTGTAGCGTCGACGAGGCGCTGGAAGCTGCGCATATCGAGAATTACTCGGGTCCCAAGTCGCAGGTTGTCAGCAACGGTATCCTGTTGCGCCGCGATCTGCATTCGCTGTTCGATGCTCATCTGATTTCGTTTGAGTTGGTGCGCGGCGATTATCAGCTTTGCGGGTCGTACCTTCTGCAGCATACGGACTACGCTGCGTTTTCCGGATCGGTCTTGCGCGAGCCGGACGAGCATCGCCTTCGTCCCAACGCTCGATTCCTCGAAGCCCATCGTGCCGAGTTCGATTTCTCAGAATCCCGCCGTCATGCGGAAGCCGTCGCTCCGTACTAGCGGGTTTGCCGTCTGCCTGGCTTGATCGTGTCGATTGATCGGATCGCGTTATGCCGCATCGAAAGTCGCTCGATCCTGCCATCCTCTCCTCAGCAATTAAAACAGGAAAGGGGAGACCGTGGGATGGCGAAGCGATATCGCACGAGGCGCATACGGAAACTTGCCGCGAACTCTGATGGATAAGGGCCTGTTCCCAACGGTCGAAGTTGGCTGTAGCCAAATCTGCCTGCCATGCCCAAACTGCGGAGCCGCACTCTCATGCCTAGACATCAGCTTCATCGACACCCGCGACAAACACGCCGCCGACGCACACACTCGAGCAGCCCTGCGCCTCCCGGTCTATCCTCAACAATGCCCAACCTGCGGATGCGCCATTATCTATGACGACACGGAGCTATAGCTTCGATATTTTCCGCCCTACGCCCGCAGTGCTCCAATGGGGAACACGTAGACATCGTGCTCGGCGTCGTAGCGGCAGAAGGGCGAGGTCGCGGTGATGACGGCGCAGAACTCCGGTTGGGGGTTGCGTGCCGCAGGGTTCAGAGCGACCTTGCGACGCAGACGCTCGATGTTGCGGATTCTGTCGCTTACCTTGGATTCGCCGAGCTTAATCTCTATCGCTGCCCAGCGGCCATCGTTTAGCTCGATGATGGCATCAACCTCAAGCCCGTCGGAGTCGCCATAGTAGTGGAGCGAGCCCGGATGCGAGCCGGGCAAGCATGAGGTGTAGACGCTCAGGTCGTGAATGCACAGAGACTTAAAGAGCAGGCCAAAAGTCTGGCCGTCCGAAAGGAGCCTCTTGGGATTCATTCCAAGCGCGGCCGCGGGAATGGAGGGGTCGGCAAAATAGCGCTTTGGCTTGGTGCGCAGGCGGGACTTTGCGCGGACGGGTGCATCCCAACCGGGCAGATTTACGATTGCATACATGCTCTCCAGCATATCGAGGTAAAACGCCACGGTCGAAGCCGCCGGCTGGGCGTCACTGTCGCCTAAGGCCATCCTCCGAAACAAATTGTGTCAGCCTCACTACCTGCGCATACTCGATTTTCGAGGATTTTTACACTCGATTTTCGAGGAAAACCGCACTTGATTTTCGAGGTTTGGGCTACAGGTAGATTCCCTCGAACAGGGTCTTGTGGAACTGGGTGTGGTGGTCGCGGGCCCAGGTAAAGAGCGCCTGGTCGTAGCCGCTCTGGCTGGCGGGGATGCCATAGACGCCGGCGACTTGCACGCGCACGAACTCCAGCGCGGGCAGCTTGTTGATGGCCGTAAGCGCAAACGGCGACGTGGGCTCCTCGAACAGATAATGGCTGCCTTGCAGCGCGCCGCAGCCGGTGCACGTGCTGGCGAGCGATGTGGTCTTGGTGGTGCGCGACGTTACGGGCTTGTAGCCGCAGCGCTGGTGCAGGTAGTCGCGGATCTCGGCCGGTACGCAGCCTAGCGCGGGGACGATGGCCACGGCGTTGGCGCGGATGGTGTCGATCGCGACGTGGCCCGCGTCGTCCATGGCGGGCGCATCGCCGGGCGCGGCTAAGTTGTCCGAATCCTCGGCCACCCGATACGGAATGCCAAAGGCCGCCACCGTCGTCTGCTCGTGGCACTTCCAGCATTCGCGCTTGCCCAGCACCAGGTAGATGTAGGGCGCGCTGGGGTCGGAGCGATCCACGCCGGGCAGCCACGCGGCAAAGGGCTCGGGGTTGACGCCATCGGGCACGTACCAGATCTTCTTGGCCCGGTCCCACTTGGCGCCCAGGGCCTTGGCCTCGTCTTTGTGCGAAAAGGGAACATCGAGCTCGGTGCGCATGGCGGCTCCTTTGTGCGGCTTGCGGTGCATGTGCTCCAAGGATACCCCAGCGGCGAGCGCGCGGTCGCCGAGCGAGCGTTTTGAGCGCTCGAGAAGTCGCGGAGCGTTTTGGCGAGGGTGCGCCGTCAAGCAAATGGGCAAGCAAATGGTCAGCTTTTGGTCAGTTGAGCGGCAAGCTTGCCAAAAGCTTGACGGATTTTCAATTAGACGTCGACGAATGAGCACTTTGGATGCGTCACGGCAAAAAAACCGCTGGTTGTTTGCCGAAAACTCGGCAGGGCCGTCGTCTGCCGCCGAAACGCATGCTATCTTCGCGCCATGAGCTACTTCATCGTTTCACATAACGCTGCGCTGGCGCTTTTGGCGCACATACCGAACCCGCGCTTTGGGGATTCGGAACCGGAGGTCGTGTCGATTGCAGGTGCCTGTGCGCTCTCGGACCAAGAGGCGCAGGAGTTTATCGATCGCTATGACCTTGGGGTTGGCGTGCTGGACCTGATGGTGCCAAAGCGCGCCGACCGTCGGCGGACCAAGCACGTTGCGACGCACCTGTGCTCCAACGAGCTCCCGGCGGGTTCGTTTATCTCTCTGGGCCACTGGCGGGGTGAACTGGATGCATACGTGTGCTCTCCCGAGCTGGCGTTTTTGCAAGCCGCGCACGACGGCGATGCACCGGAGGCTATCTATGCCGGTTATGCCATGACTTCGGACTATCGACTGGATAATCTTGCTCCCGGCGGGGTGACCAGCAGGGATGCGGGCATGCGCGACGGGAGGCTCACAACCAAGGAGCTCATTGCGGCGTACCTTGGCCGGGCATCAAAGGTGAGAGGCGCCGCTAAGGCCAAGGCGCTGCTTTCGTATGTGAAAGAGGGCTCACGGTCTCCAAGGGAGTCGGGGCTTTGTATGTTTATGTCGCTACCCGCGTATTACGGCGGGTTTGCGCTGGGTGAGGCAGAGCTGAACAAGAAGTACTTCATCCGCGATGGATACAACGATGGGCGCAACCGCAAACTGCGTGTGTTGGAACGCACGCCCGATATTACGCTTACGGCGAAAGCCGAGGTAGGCCTGGATAAAGTAAGGGCTGGCCTACTACCCGAAGTGCTTACCGCGCTGATCGATTACGACAGCGACGCCATTCATGACGGAAGCGAAAAGATCCAAAAGGATGCCGAGCGCCGCAACGAACTGCAGATGCTCAATGGGGTAGCGTACTTTACGGTGACGACCGACCAGGCAAGCGACTACGAAAGGCTCGTTCGCCTGTGCGAACGCATCCGGCGCAAGCTGCATCGCCGTAAACGTCCTCTATTTAATAAACCCATGAGCGAGGAGGCACGTTATTTGGCTCAAGCGCGTACCGAGACAAGACGGTTCAAGCTCTGGCAAACCGTTATTGCGGCGCAGCGGCACTGGTAGGGGCAAATATCTCGAAGCGACAAGGGTTCTCTAAATCGAAGGTGAATACTTTTCAGCGAAGTGAACGACCTTATTTGGACCCCTGAAGCATCCGCACTTTTCGACGTCAAAACTGCAGGATTCCAGCAGTAAAACCGCAGGAAACACGCCGTCAAAAGTGTCGATGTTTCGGGGGTCCGTTTTAGCTCGTTCACTTCGCGGAAAAGTATTCACCCTCAATCTGTGATGGTTTGTCCGTATGCGGCTGCGAGGCCCAATCGAGCATGATCGGGGTGATCGCTGGGGTTGTTTGGGCGGTTTTGGGCTTGGTGGGATGATGGTTGGAGCCTTAGAGACGACCTTGGGGCCTGCCGGGGTGATTGCCGGCGATGTCGAAGTGGCATCGGCCTCGGTCGGGATGACTGTCAGCGATATTGAGGCGGCTTTGGGCTTGGTTGGGGTGATTGCCGACGTTGTTGAAGTGGCCTTGGGTGCTGCGGCGCTCTATTGGCTTGGCGGCGTAAAACAAAACAGCTCAGAGGCGAAGCCTCTGAGCTGCGAACATTTGGTGGGCGTTACAAGATTTGAACTTGTGACCTCTTCCGTGTCAGGGAAGCGCTCTCCCCCTGAGCTAAACGCCCGATCAAGGGTGCGCGAGTGCGCAGGAAATAATATAACGGAGCTCCCACCCAGTGGCAAGAACATTTTTTAAAAACCTGCGATTCGGGGCGCGTTTGCTGCCCACTACGGCGCGAATTGCACTCGAAAACCCGTGTTTGTACCCCCGATGAACTGCGCGTTCACGTAAAATAAATCCATTATGGGCAAATGGTGCCCAGGCAGTTCACAACGCGGCATATGGGGGAGGGGCATGTCGGACGCGCGCTCGCTGCGAAAACAGTTCAATCGCATGCTCGCTACCTTGCTGGTGGCGCTTGCTGCTGCTGGGGCCGTAACATATGCCTGGTACATCTACAATGCCAACCGCCATATCACCGACGTCAAGATGGCGGCGGGCACGGGCGTGACCTTCCTTATCTCTAACGAGTACGATGGGGAGTACAAAACCAACGCCGGTTTGAGTTTCTCTGGGCTGCTTGATCCCGTTTCGACCGACAACGTGCTTAACGGCTTCCAAAAGGTAACGGGCTTTACCGGTGGAACTACGCAGGACTCGCTGTTCGCCAGCATGTTTGGGGCAGCCGAGCATTCCGATTACTACAAGACCTCCCTGTACCTGGCAACCAACTCGGCCGCGACCGACGTGTACCTATCGGGCATAGATTTTACCGAGCAGGACCCGGCCAACCCCATCTCCACCGCGCTGCGCGTGGGACTGGTCACCTATGCCCCGGGCGAGGGCGACGCCGTAACCGGCCAGTACATCTTTGAGCTCTCGGGCGAGCGCAACCCGCAGGCGCGCTACAACACGCTCGACGGTAAGGACGCCAGCGCCAGCGAGCAGGATCACCTTGTGCTCGACAGCACGCGCTCCGATGGCATGACGGTCCACTTTGACCAGCTGACCAGCGCAAACTACTGCGATTACAACGAAGAGACCGGCGTCGTAAGCCTCAAAGAGGCAACGACTAAGATCTGCAGCCTGCCCGCTGCCGCCAAGGACGCCGACCGCAGCACACCCGTGCGCGTGGACGTGTACGTGTGGCTGGAAGGCTGCGATCCCGACTGTACCAACAACCTGGCCGCCACCAGTCTGCAGTCGCTGGCACTGCGCTTTGCCGGCAAGCGTTCGTAAGGGGGCCGGGGCATGAGTACATCGAACATCAAAGATATCCTGGGTTCGCGTCGCCGCATGGCGGCTGCCGCTGCATGGATGCTCGTGTTGGTCACCGCCCTGAGCGCCGCCACCTACGCGTGGTTTAGTAACTCGCGCTACACCAACGTGACGCCCGTGGCGCACACGGTAAGCGATGAGGGCTCCGACCTGCAGATTGGCCTTTCGGCCAACGGTCCCTGGGACACGACGGCAACGCTTGCCGCGGCAGACAAGACGCTTTATCCCATCTCGACGGCCGACCTTTCTCGCTTTTGGCGCGGCACGTTCCAAAATGCCGCAGGCATCACGACCGATTACGCCGACTGCACCGCGCAGCTGGATGACTATGCCCTTTCCGGCACGCTGTACCTCAAGGGCAACGACGGCGCGCTCAACGTATTTTTGTATCAGGGCCAGATGAGCGTGACGAGTGACCCGCAACTGCTGGCTGCGTTGCGCCTGGGCCTGGTCATCACGACCCAGTCGGGCACGCAGACACATATCTTTACCTGCGACGACCTGGGCAATACCGCCGGTGCCACCAGCAGGCGTACCACCGCGCAAGACGGGGCAGTGGTAACGGGTGGCGCCTCGGGTTGGAGCTACACCGCTGATCCCGCCCGCGCCATAAGCGCCTACAACATGGATGGCACCGGCGACACGCCCGCGGCGCGCGCGGGTGCGACGCCGGTCTGCACGCTGGCCGCCAACGAGGTGGCAAGTGTCCGTTATGTTGTGTACATGGAAGGCTGCGACGCCAACTGCATCGACGAGGCTCAGGCCCGCGATGTGGTACTGCAGCTCGCCTTCGCCGCGGCCAAGGCATAAGGGGGCGAGTGGCATGCAAGACAAAGAGCAGATGCAGAACGGGGTCAGTGAGACCGGGGCCCCGGGCCTCTCCGCCAACCGTCACGCCCGTCGCGCACGCGCCTACATCGCGCTCGTCATGGTAGTGCTCGCCGCCACCTTGGGCGCTGCGACCTATGCGTGGTTCACCAGCAACATGAAGGTCAATACCAACTCCGTGAGCGTGCACAGCGACACGTCAAAACTGGTGTTGGAGCTGGGCAACGCTGATACTGGCAACTGGTCTCAGCAGGGCGATGCCTCCTTGTCATCCAACGCGAGCGACAGCGTGACGCTCTATCCGGTCTCGACCTTTGACCTCAACGGCTTTGCGGCCTGTGCGCAAAACAACGCCGCCGGCGATGCCACGGTGTTTGAGCAGGCAAAAGACGACGGCTCCTCCTATTATCACGGTTGGATCGACCTGCGCCCCAGCATCTCGGGCACGGGTGCCAGCAAGGCCAAAGGCAAGGTCAACCTGTACTTGGCCGAGTCGCTGGTCCCCCAGGGCGCCGATGCCGAGCTGCTGCGTGCGGCACGCGTGGGTATCAAGATTTCGAGCGGCGGCCAGGTTCTTGCCACCGATATCTTTGAGCTCGATAGCTCCGACAGTGGCCATCGCGGCGAGCACCCGACGACCGCTCCCGCCGGCCTTGCCGGCTACACCGATGGCATGCTCCTGGGCTGGCAAAATGGCCAGCTGGCCTGTGGCTCCAATGTGACGCAGGACCCGGCTGCCTTTACCCTGGACACGAGCGAGACGGCGACGCGGCCGCAAAACTCGCTCGCCACGCTGGCGCTGGGCCAGACCTATCGCCTGGACATCTATTACTACATCGAGGGCACTGACCCCGATAGCGCCGACTATCTCTATCAGGATCTGGGCACTTTGCACCTGGCCCTCTTTGCGACCTTGGACGGTGAGTAGCAATGACGCACAAGCAGCCCGCCGCCACCGGCCAGCCCGCCGCCGCCCCCGCCGACACCGACCTGCGCCGCAAGCTCACCACCACTGTGGTCCTGGTCCTGTTTGCCCTGGTAACGATAGCCATGGCAACCTTCGCCTGGTTCTCCATCGCCGATAGCGCCAAGACCCGCATGCTCATGATCGATGCCAACGCCGACGGCTCGCTGCGCTTTGACCTGGATGAGCACGCCGCCTTTGACGAGTACGTCCACAGCCTGGGCTTCGACCAGATCTCGGCGCGCATCGCCAGCGAAAAAGGCGTGGACATCGATGCCTCCAAGCTCAAGCCCGTCACCACGAGCGACTACCAGACTTTCTCCTTTGAGGACGGCACCGCCGCCGACCCCGCCACCGGCGCGTACTTGGAGTTCACGCTGCACTTTATGAGCAGCGCGGACGTGCGCGTGCGCTTGACCGGCCAGGACGGTGACGGCGGAGCGTCCGGCACGCGGTTTAGCTCGGACACCCAAGGCATGGCAAGCGCCATGCGCATGAGCTTTACCGCCGACGGTCAGACCTGGGTCTACAACCCCAACGGGGGCGGCGGCTCGTCCGGCTCGGCCACGGTCTTCGGTCTCGACTCGGGTGCGGCAACCGCTGCCAGCGACATGTTCGACCTGATAGCCGATACGGATAAGCCGGTAACCGTTCGCATATGGCTCGAGGGAACGGACCCAAATTGCACTAATATGCTAAAGGGAGCTAATTATTCAGTCTCGATGCGCTTTGAGGGCATTGAGGAGCAATAGATACACACGGCGGCCGCCGGGCCGCACACGACCTAAACGGATACGGTAGTAAGGGACCTCATGCAATCTGTCAAAAAAGTCGCATCCATCGTGCTGAGCGTCGTCATGTGGATCATCATCCTGGTGGCGGCCCTGTATGCATTCACTACGCTCGCTACGCGCGAGGACGGCAGCGTTTCCAACATCGCGGGTTTTACGCCGCTTACCGTGCAGTCCGACTCCATGGCGCCTACGTTTAACAAAGGCGACCTCATCGTCATTCAAAAATGCGACACCTCCAAGCTCGAGGTGGGCGACATCGTGACGTTCCACACCATCATCGACAACGAGTATGCGCTCAACACGCACCGCATCGCCGCGATCGACGAGGTCAACGGCATGCGCAGCTTTACCACCAAGGGCGACAACAACGACGTGGCCGATGCGCACATCATCAGCGACGGCGACATCGTGGGTAAGTACCTGTTTGCGCTGCCGCAGATGGGCAAGGTCATGGACTTCCTGTCCAGCTCCGTGGGCTTCCTCGTCGTGATCGTGCTGCCCATGCTGCTGTTCTTTATCTACCAGGTGTACCACCTCATCGTGGTGGGCATGAACCTTAAGCGCGCCATGGCCGAGGAGGACCGTCTGGCCGCCGCGGCTGCCATTGTGGATGCCGAGGGCGCCGGCACTGCAACCGCCACCGTCACGGCCGATAACGCCGCCGAGCAGCTCGCCCAGGCCGAGGCCAAGCTGGAGGAAGCCCGTCGTCTTAAGGCCGAGGCCGAGGCGGCGATGAACGCGAGCAAGCAGGAGGGCAGCGACGGTGAGTGAGTTTCTGGGGTTTGCCTGGGAGCTGCTGGCAAAGGTTGTCTACAACGTCGTTGCTGTCGTGAGCTCCATCCTCAACCTGCTGGTATTTGGCTGGGTTGAGTACTTCAACATCTTTATGACCTACTTCACCACGTTCGACGTGGTGGGCAAGATCGGCGCGGTCATCCTGTTTGCCATGCTCATTGCGGTTCCCGTGCTGATCGTGGCCATCCTGGTGCATCGCTATCGCATCAACCGCCGCCTGCATCGCGACGACACGTCCAACAAGGCGCTCTACCGCGAGATCGGTCGCCTCAACAAACAGGTGCTCGACCTCATGGACGAAAAGAACAAGCTGCTCGCGCTCAAGGTCAACGCCATGGGCGGCACCAAGCAGATTCCGTACGTGGGCGCTTCGGCCCTGGCCGACGACCACCTGCCCACGGTGGGTAACGTCGTGGGCGCCGCCGCGGGTGCGGGCGCACCGGCATCGGGCGAAGGCGTCACGGCTGCCGTCGTGTCGGGCAGCGCATCGCTCGCGCTCGACGGCGCGGGCGTCAAGGATGCCGCGGCCGCCATGGCCAAGGCCACCGTCGAGGCCAAGACCCTTGCCGAGGAAAAAGAGATCGCGCAGGCCAACCGCTTCCCCAAGCTTTCGCTCGTGGACCTCAAGTATCGCGACTGGGAATCGCCGGTCTACGACGACGCCATCTCGCTTGAGGACTTTGTCGACAGCTTCCGCGCATTCGCCTGCAGCCAGATGAAGCTCTACTACACGCCCGAGATCATCCGTCGCTTTGTGGCCGGCATGGCCGCCTCCAAGCTGCTGATCCTGGAGGGCATCTCGGGTACCGGTAAGACCTCGCTGCCCTACAGCTTTAGCCGCTACCTGGACAACCCCGCGACCATCGTGTCGGTGCAGCCGAGCTTCCGCGACCGCACCGAGGTGCTCGGCTACTTTAACGAGTTCTCCAAGCGCTTTAACGAGACCGAGTTCCTCCGCGCCGTGTACGAGGCCGGCCTGCGTCAGGACCCGTCCATGATTGTGCTCGACGAGATGAACCTCGCCCGCGTGGAGTACTACTTTGCCGAGATCCTTTCGGTGCTCGAGATGCCCAGCCACGACGAGTGGGTGCTCGACCTGGTCCCCACCCAGTGGGCCGCCGACCCCAAGGCGCTGCACGACGGCAAGCTCACCATCCCCGACAGCTTGTGGTTTATCGGCACGGCCAACAACGACGATTCCACCTTTACCATCACCGACAAGGTGTACGACCGCGCGATCCCTATCGAGCTCAACGAGCGTGCCGACGCATTTGAGTGCGAGCCGCACGAGCGCGTGCACGTGACGGCCGACCATCTGCAGTACCTGTTCCAGAAGGCCAAGGTCGAGTACGTGATTGACGACGAGCTGCTGCAGAAGATGCACAAGCTTGACCAGTACCTGCAGACCCGCTTTAAGCTGGCGTTCGGCAACCGTATCATCAAGCAGATGTACGACTTTATCCCCGTGTACGTGGCATGCGGCGGCACCGAGCTGGGCGGCATGGACTACATCATCGCCCGCAAGGTGCTCAAGAAGTTTGAGTCCATGAACGTGAGCTTTGTGCGCGACGAGATGAAGGGCCTGATCGAGTACATCGAGAAGACCTTTGGCGAGGGCGGCCTGCCCGATTCCGTCATGTACCTGCAGCGGATCCAGAACTTCTACTAATCTATGGAGTAACCCATGTCCGAGACCATTCAGGACCTCTATACCAGCTTCTCCGAGCAGATGGAGCCCATCCAGGAG
>CAKUEU010000024.1 GCA_934646865.1 uncultured Collinsella sp.
ATTGGTCCCGAGGCCGGACTGACCGGCGTTATCGCGGGTCTTTGCAGCTGGGTCGGCGACCGCATGCGTCGCTTTGGTGCCGAGTTTAGGGAGCTTACGCTGCTGGGCACTCAGGCCGCGCTGACGGCGCTCTTTACCGCACCCGTCTTTGGCTTTGTGGCGCCGCTTGCCGGTAGCGCTGACGGCGATGAGGATTCCGCATCTGACGAGATCACGATCAAACTGCCCAAGGCACAAAAGACCGTGGTCTACGGCATTGCGATTGCCGGTGGCCTGGGTACCTACCTGCTGCTCGGCCAGCTTATGGGCGGCGGCATGGGCATGCCCAGGTTCGAGGCCGCCGAGGTGGGTAACCTCGAGCTCACCTGGCTCATCCCTCTGGCGCTGATCGGCACGGTCTGCGGCTGGCTGTTCTTTGTCTCGGAGCACGCGAGCGAGGCACTGGCCCATGTCATAGGGGAGCGCCCTGTCGTTAAGGCCATGCTGGCCGGTCTGGTGCTTGCGGCTTGTGGCACGGTTCTGCCCTACACCATGTTTGCCGGCGAGACGCAGGCCGATGTCCTCATGGAAACCTACCTGACCATCCCCGCCGGTGTGCTCATCGCAACCGGTCTGGTCAAGGCCATGCTGACGCCCGCCCTTATCAACCTGGGCTGGCGCGGTGGCCATTTCTTCCCCGTAATCTTTTCGGGCGTGAGCCTGGGCTACGGTTTCGCGCTGCTCACGGGCGCCGATCCAGTTTTTTGCGTCGCCGTCTGCACCGCCTCGACGATGGGTGCCGTCATGCGCCAGCCCGTTATGGTCGTGGGCCTGCTGCTCATGTGCTTCCCGCTCAAGGGCATCGTCGCTATGATCGTCGCCGCGGTTATCGCCGCCGGCATTCCACTACCCAAGCCGCTGCGCAAGTAGCGGGCCGCCCGTTTGAGGCTGATTCATAACCCGTTTTGAAAGAAGCCGCGCGAGGTCGTATGTCTACGGCCTCGCGCGGCTGTTATTTAGAGCTTCCTCAGCACGATTGCTATGGTGTTGAGATACTCGAGGGCGCCCGCTTCAACGGCAGCGCGGTCGCCCGCTGCGTATTCGTTGTCACAAGCGAGCCAGTCTCCCCATGCCTCGTCGGTGCAGAGCATAGGCCGCATCGAGACAATCTCGACGTCGGCGGTCGGCTCGATTATCGCACGCCACCAGGCTATGTCGTGCATGTAATCGAGCTGCTCGGGTGTCCAGGATTTGAGCAGGCAGTCCGGCAGATTGTCATGGCAGTCGCGGACCATGCCGGGGATGCTCAGGCAAAGCATGCCCCCGCGCTTAACGTAGGGAAGCAAGCGTTCGCCCAGATAATGCGGGTCGCGACCGTAGTAGTTGTACGAGTCGATGCTCACGACCGCATCAAAATAGTCGTGCTCAAACGGCAAGCCTTGCGAGGCGTCTGTCTGAACGGGATGAATCGTGTCGCGCGAAATGCCGAGCGAAGCAAAGAACGCGCGGTTCTCCTCGGGGTCGCTCCACAGGTCGACGGCGTAGGTGTCAAACCCATATTCGCGGGCGAGCAGGGCACTGGTGATACCGGTGCCCGATCCAAGGTCGCAGACGCGAGCGCCGCGGGGGATACGTGCATCGCAAAGGAGCTCCTCGCAGAGCTTGAGGGGATTGGGCCCCATAATCTTAGAGCGCACGAGTGCCGTATCGAAGCTGTTGGCTTTTGGGAAGGTTTGGGATTCCTGGGATTTCATTGTTCTTTCCTATCAGGTGCAAATTGGCAGATGACGGAGGCGGAACGGCGCAATAAACCACGGCCGTTAGGCGGCCGTTTTCACGGTTCTATGCGATTGACCGTTCCCTAAAGAACAATGACCAAAAAGACATCCCCTTGGATGATCGAGATTGGGCTAAGGCCCGTGACGCCTCCATTGTAAAACGTTGCGTACGGGCCGGGGACATGTCATTTGTCATATATTCGTATTTGCTGGCGACCGATTGTGTCCACGGGTACGTCGAGGCTCGCGTTCACTGCGCCTTACTTCCAAATTGCGAGTGCAGCGGTGCCCAGAACGATGAGAAAAAGGCCGGCGGCGCTTCGGCGCGACAGCTTTTCGTTGAAGGCAAGGCGTGCGAACAGCACCGATACGACAATCGATAGCTTGTCGATCTGCACCACGATGCTCACCTGCCCGGCGGCAATGGCGTAGTAATAGAGTAGCCACGATGCACCGGTCGCAATGCCCGATGCTGCGAGAAATGTTAGTTCACGCCGTTCAACGTGCGCTACCTGCCCCAGCTTTCCCTTGGCGGCAACGATTGCCCATGCCATGGCTAGTACTACGCAGGTGCGGATTGCCGTGGCCAGATTGGATTCGACTCCTTCGATGCCAACCTTGGCAAGGATGGATGTGAGTGCCGCGAACACGGCCGCGCCGACGGCGTAGACGAGCCAAGTCCGATCTTGCTTCTGACCCACGCCAGTGGATTGCTTCTTCTCGATCATCAAAAACGTGCCGAGGGTGATTACGGTCGTCCCGACAAGCTTTACGGCCAGACTGCTTGTCTCGCCAAAGACCGCGATAGCGACGAGCGTGGCGAGCACGGTGCTCATCTTGTCGACCGGTACGACCTTATTGACGTCTCCAATGCTGAGCGCCTTAAAGTAGCAGATCCATGAAGCGCCGGTGGCAAGTCCCGAGAGGACGAGGAACAGCCAAGACTTGGCCACGATGCTGCCAATGGTTCCGATGGATCCAGAAACGCCCGCCATTCCCCAGGCAAATACGAGCACCACGCAGGTGCGGATGGCGGTCGCGACATCGGAATCGGTATGTTTAATGCCGCATTTGGCCAGGATAGATGTGATGCCGGCAAAGAAAGCCGAGCCAAGCGCTGCAGCGACCCACGACATGGGTGAAATGCCTCCCCAAGAACGACTGCGCCAAATCTACAGCGCACGTCCGATGATACCGCTCATGGCTACAGGTCGCGTGCTTGGTAGACCTTGGTGCTAACGGTGACGCTGATTGCGAAAAGGACCAATGCTAGAACGGCTATGCCTGCGCAAAGGAAGCCGAGGACGGCAGGGTCGGGATTCGCCCCGGCGAATGACATGAGCCAGTTGCTGATGGGGTTGGAGGAACTCAGCATTGCCATGGTGCCACAGCCAAGCAGGGCAAACAGGCCGACGGAAAGGCGCAGCGCCTCCATATGGCCAAATCGGAAGAATATCGGCTGTGCCAAAAACACCATCATGAGGGAGATGAGCATCGATGCCGCCGAGGCGGTTGCGATTTCAAAGACCGTCTGGCTTGTCGAAGGGATGCCCATGTGATCAAAGAACGGAAGGGCGAGGATGTTCAGAAGCGTAGCCGCGCAGGCCATGACGGCCGAGAAGGCAATAATGCACAGGTAGCGTGCGCAGATGATGTCCTTGCGCGAAAACGGCAGCGTTGCCCGATAGCGCTCCCAACCGTTTTGGTTATCGTAGCCAGCCAGCGAGTTCATGATAATGATGGGTGACATGGCGCTGACGGCACAGGTGCCGGCGCTCATGCCAGAGTCACCATCCGATGCGTTGGCAAGGGTCAGCACGACGAAGATAAACAGGCCGACGCCCGCGATGCTTAGAAGAAACGAGCGCATGATGGCGGTCTCGGACATAAAGGCGCGTTTCATTTGGAGGCCCCTTTCAGCGTAAGGCGAAGATAGTCATCGATGGAAATCCGGTCGCAGGGAATCTCGGGAAAGGCCTCGAGCGCTTCTCGTCGGTTGGGGACGAGCACGTCAACGCTGTAGGCATGACGGGTGGCGCGGGCGCCTTCGACGCAAGCCATGAGGTCGGCGGCTTGTGCCTGGGTACAGTGAGCGATGCCGGCGCGGTCAGTAATGTCCTCGCGCGGCATATCAAAAACGATCGAGCCGCTATCGATGCAGACGACGCGGTCTGCCGCGCGTTCAAGATCGGATGTAATGTGGCTCGAGAACAATATGCTGCGCTGTCCGTCGGCGACAAAGGCGAGCAGCTCATCGAGCAGCTCCTCACGCGCCATGGGGTCGAGGCCTGCCGTGGCTTCGTCCAGGATGAGCAGCTCGGCCTTGTGGCTGAGCGCACACGCGAGCTGCAGCTTCATACCCATGCCGCGGGAGAGGTCTTTGACCTTTGCCTTGGGGTCGAGGCCAAATCGATCGATGAGGCCGGTGAACGCGTCATGGTTCCAGGTGGGGTACGCTGAGCCTACGAGTGCCTCGACCTCGGCCACCTTGAGCGTGGAAGGGAAGGGGCACGTGTCCAGAACGAGACCGATGCGAGAGCGCGTGCGGCGCTGCTGTTCATCGGGTGCGTTGACATCGCAGCTCTGTCCAAACAGATGCACCTTGCCGGTATCGAGCTTTATGAGGCCGAGCGCGGCGCGGATGGTCGTTGTCTTTCCGGCGCCGTTTGCGCCCACAAAGCCGACAATCTGGCCGGGCTCCACGGCAAACGTGACATCGCGCAGCGAAAAGCGGTCACTTACGCGGCGTGAGGCACCTTTGAGTTCTAGCAAGTTTTGCATGGTATAGCCTTTCTTGCAGATGGCTACTGCATGGTTTCGGGGGCAACAAGGTCGAGCATTTCGTGCAGCTTCTCGCGCGTGACGCCCAGGGCTTCTGCCAGTGTCGTTGCCTGCGCAAGCAGCTCTTCGACATGGCAGAGCTGGTTTTCGCGCAAGAGCTCTTGGTTGCCCTCGGCGACAAAGCAGCCTTTGCCTTGCACGGTGCAGATAAAGCCGAGCTGCTCTAGGTCGGCGTAGGCGCGCTTGGTGGTGATGACGCTCACACCGAGGTCGCTTGCGAGCGCGCGGATGCTGGGGAGTTTGGCCCCCGCAGCGAGTGTCCCCGAGAGTATCTGAGCTTTGACCTGCGAGGATATCTGCTCGTAGATGGGCTTGTCGCTCGAATTGGATAGGATAATGTCCACAGCGGCTCCTTAGCTGATGGGCTACACGTGTATATAACCGGTAAGCACAGTATATATACACTATGCACAGTTACGCAAGAGGAAAATCGGGATTGCCGGCGACCGTTTGTCTCGATCTGTAACACTAAGACCCGATTTGGGCGGCTAGATGTTACAGATTGAGATTTTGGCGGCAGACCCATTCGTTTGTCTCAATCTGTAACAGGTAGAGGCTCAAAACCCGTCTAGATGTTACAGATCAAGACAAACTGCTGCGGAGTGCCGCCGCCGATTGGCAACCAAGACCCCGACTGATGTATTTGTCCTGATAGGCGCCCTGCCACAGCATTTCGCGGCTACAATAGTGCGGTTACAACGACGTAATGCACTCAATGCAAGAAAGGATCCGCATGGCAAGCCTGTCGGATGAAATCTCGTCGCGCCGCACATTCGCGATCATCAGCCACCCGGACGCCGGTAAGACCACGCTTACCGAGAAGCTGCTGCTCTATACCGGCAGCATCCAGACTGCCGGCTCGGTCAAGGGCAAGAGCTCGGCCAAGCACGCCGTCTCGGACTGGATGGACATCGAGAAGGAGCGCGGCATCTCCGTTACCTCCTCGGTGCTGCAGTTCACCTACAACGGCGCCTGCGTCAACATTCTCGATACCCCCGGCCACCAGGACTTCTCGGAGGATACCTACCGTACTCTTATGGCCGCCGACGCCGCGGTCATGGTCATCGACGGCGCTAAGGGTGTCGAGGCCCAGACCAAGAAGCTCTTTAAGGTCTGTACGCTGCGCCACATTCCCATCTTCACCTTTGTGAACAAGCTCGACCACGAGGCTCGCGATCCGTTTGAGCTCATGGAAGAGATCGAGAACGTTCTGGGTATCAATACGTATCCCATGAACTGGCCCATCGGCAGCGGCCGCAACTTCCGCGGCGTGTTCGACCGCCAGACTCGTCGCGTCATCGCCTTTGAGGGTGACGGCCACGCCAACGCCACCAAAAAGGTTGCCGAGGTCGAGGCCGAGCTGGGCGATCCTTCCATGGACGAGCTCATTGGCGAGGAAAACCACAAGAACCTGATGGACGACATCGAGCTGCTCGATGGCGCCGGCGACGAGCTCGATCTGGATGCCGTGGCCTGCGGCAAGCTGAGCCCGGCGTTCTTTGGCTCGGCACTCACCAACTTTGGTGTGGAGCCCTTCCTCAAGGAGTTCCTGCGCCTGGCCCCGACGCCGCGCGCCTACACCGACACGCTCACCAGCGAGCCGGTCGATCCCTGCCGCGACGACTTTAGCGGCTTCGTGTTTAAGATCCAGGCCAACATGGACAAGAACCACCGCGACCGCATCGCCTTTGTGCGCATCTGCTCGGGCAAGTTCGAGCGCGGCATGGACGCCTTCCACGTGCAGGGCAACCGCAAGCTTAAGCTTGCCACGGGCACGTCGATGATGGCCGATGACCGCGCCATCGTGGACGAGGCATACGCGGGCGATATCGTGGGCCTGTTCGATCCGGGTATCTTTAGCATCGGTGACACCGTGTGCTCCGGCAAGCGCCATGTGCAGTATCCGCAGATCCCGACGTTTGCCCCCGAGATGTTCGCCCGCATTACGCAGGTCGATACGCTCAAGCGCAAGCAGTTTGTGAAGGGCATGGAGGAGCTTGCCCAGGAGGGCGCCATCCAGATCTTCCGCGAGCTGGGTGCCGGTATGGAGAGCGTCATCGTGGGCGTGGTCGGCGTGCTGCAGTTTGAGGTGCTCGAGCGCCGCCTCAAGGCCGAATATCGTGTTGAGGTTCGTCGCCAGCCGCTGCCCTATACGGACATTCGCTGGATTCAGAACGACCCCGATACCATTGACATTCCGGCTCTTTCGCTCACGCGCGACACCCTGCGCGTCGAGGACATGCGCGGCGGTAAGCTGCTGCTGTTCACGAGCCCGTGGAACGTGGATTGGGCAACTGACCACAACCCCGACCTTATCCTGTCGGAGTTTGGCAACGTGGCCTTTTAGCGCATCGGCGCGGTGGCCCTGCGGGGCTGCCGCGCCGTTTACTTGCCTGATGCCGTATAAGCGGCTATCATACCCACCGTCGTCTCAAGACCGGGGCGTCCGAGCAGTTCGGGTCCGATATCCTGCTCGTTAAACCTAAAACCAAAGGAGTACATAATGATCAAGAAGGTCATGGAGGACTACAAGGTCCTGTTGCGGAGCATTCCCGCGGCAACGGTTTCGCTGTTTTTCGTGAGCGTCATCATGATGAACCTGCTGGCCAACAAAGAGCTCATCAGCCTGCCGTATCTGGCACTCGATTGCGGCTTTGTGGTGAGCTGGGTTTCGTTTTTGTGCCAGGACATGATCTGCAAGCGCTTTGGCGCCAAGGCATCCATCAGAATCTCTATCCTCGCGCTGCTGGTTAACCTGGCCGTGAGCCTGTGCTTTTGGGCATGCTCGCTCACGCCCGGCATGTGGGGCGCCTACTACGACACGGGCATGATCGAGGTCAACAGCGCCCTTAACGCCACCATTGGCGGCACCTGGTACGTGGTGCTGGGCTCTTCGCTGGCAATGCTCGTTTCTGCCGTGGTTAATTCCACGCTCAACCAGTCGCTCGGCCGTATGCTCAAAAAGAATAACTTTGCGAGCTTCGCCTTCCGCTCCTATGTGTCTACGGGTGTTGGCCAGTTTATCGACAACCTGGTCTTTGCCATTGTGGTGAGCCACACGTTCTTTGGCTGGACCTGGGTGCAGGTCCTTATGTGCTCGCTGACCGGCGCCGTTGCCGAGCTGCTGTGCGAGGTCTTCCTGAGCCCCGTGGGCTACAAGGTCGTGCGTGGCTGGGAGCGCGAGAATGTGGGCTCCGAGTACCTCGAGCGCCACGCGACCGCCTAAGGAGCAAGTATGCGGGTTTTGATCACGGGCGCCTCGGGCGGTATCGGAACCGCGTGTGTGCAGCGCTTTTTGGACGAGGGTCACGAGGTCGTGGGCTTTGATCTGCTGCCGGCGGCGATCGAACACGAGCGCTACCGCCATCTGATCGTTGATGTCCGCGAGCCTAACTCGTTTCCAGGCGACCTTGAGCCTCAGGTAATCGTGAACGTTGCCGGTGTACAGGATTCGGCCGATGACATTGCCGCCAACCTGCGTGGCACCATCAACGTGACCGAGCGCTACGCCTTTGTGGGAGAGGGGCTTGCCGCCAAGCCAGCGCCTGCTATCCAATCCGTGGTCAATGTGGGGTCGGCGAGCGGACATACGGGATCGGAGTTTCCCGCCTATGCTGCCAGCAAGGGTGGCGTTATCGCCTACACCAAGAACCTTGCAAACCGCCTGGCGCCGCAGGCCATCGCCAACAGTGTGGACCCGGGCGGCGTTATCACGCCGCTCAACCGTTGCGTGATGGAAGACGAACGCCTGTGGAACCAGATTATGGAGCTCACGCCGCTTAAACGCTGGGCCACCGCCCAAGAGATCGCCGAGTGGATCTACTTTGTGGGCGTGACCAACCGTTTTATGACCGGGCAGAGCCTGCTGATCGATGGCGGCGAGGCCGGCCGCACCCAGTTTATTTGGCCCGAGTAATAAACGCGCCCGATGGCAAAAGCTGTCGGGCGCGTTTTTGCATCAAGGGGTATCAATAAAAGTTAACTTTAGCTGGCCTTTATCTTCGTAAAGCCTCTTTGAGCTGGTAAAATTACCCCCTAAACAGAACAAGGGGGTAAATTGGGGCTGTTCGGTTCACACGAGAGGCGCGACGCGGACCGGGCGCGCCAGCTTTTTGAGACGGCGCTTGCAGAGCAGGGGCTCAATGTTGGGTTTGTTTTGCGCGCCAGCGACTGCCTTCCTCTGTACATCACCCCCAATTTTGAGCGTGTATTTGGCGTATCGCCGGAGCGGTATCGCGACGATATCGAGACACTCTACCGGTACATTCCCGATGACGATCGCGTTCGCATGCAGCGACAGATAAGGGATTGGGACCACGCGGCCCCCTTGGATCTGATTTGTTCCTACAACGGGCCTGGGCAGGAAAAGCCGCGCAATATCCGCTTCTCGCTTGCGCTCGTTCAAAACGCAACGCAATACCTCATCACGGCGGTCGATGTAACCGCCGAAACCGCGCGCATCGCTAAGGCGGAGTCCGAGCGCGACCGCGCCGTCGAGACCGCCAACGCTCGCACAGACTTTATGAACCAGATGAGCCACGAGATCCGTACCCCGCTCAACGGCATCGAGGGCATGATCTCGCTTGCCCGCGAGCATCATGCGGACGAGCCACGTCTGATGGATGACCTGTCCCGTGCTTCGCAGCTCTCAGCCTATCTGCTGTCCCTCATCAACGATATGCTCGACATGAGCCGCCTCAATAGCGGGCGTGTTCGCATTGACGAGGCACCGTTTGACATGCGCCTGTTTGCCGCCGAGCTCGAGCGCATGTTTACCTCGCAGGCTGCTGACAAAGGCCTCAAGTATTCGGTTGCACTCGAGGACTGCGAAAACGTCTTTGTGGTGGGCGACCGCATGCGCCTGTCGCAGGTCGTTATCAACTTTATCTCCAACGCGCTCAAGTTTACCGAGAGTGGCGGAAGCGTTGCCGTCAGCATTCGCGAGATGTATCGCTCGGAAGATGGCGTGAGCTTTATGCTGCGCGTGCGCGATACGGGCAAGGGTATGGACCCGCGCTACATCAGCAAGATCTTTAAGCCGTTTGAGCAGGAGGACCGCACCATTGCGCGTCGCTACGGCGGAACGGGCCTGGGCATGGCCATTACGAGCGCGCTCGTCGACCTTATGGGCGGCGAGATCGTCGTGGACACCGAGCCCGGTCGCGGCTCGACGTTTTCGGCCTACATTCCACTACGCTTGGCGACGCCAGAGCAGGTCGAGGACCTTAAGCTCAAAGAGCAGACGCTCGAGACGGCGCCCGATTCCATCGGCTCGACGTTTACCTATCAGTTTGACGGCAAACGATTCCTGCTGGCGGAGGATAACGAGATCAATGCCATGATTGTGGTTGAGTTGCTGGCCAGGCGGGGCGCCGCGGTCGACCGCGCCGAGAACGGCCAGGCGGTCGTCGATCGGTTCCGAAGCATGCCCGTGGGCACGTACGACGCGATCCTCATGGATATCCAGATGCCCGTGCTCAACGGTTGGGGAGCGGCAGAGCAAATCCGAGACCTCGAGCGTGAGGACGCCGCTGCCATTCCCATCATCGCGCTTTCGGCCAACGACTACACCGAGGACGTGGAGCGCTCGCGTAAGGCGGGCATGAACGGGCACGTGGGTAAGCCGATTGACCTAAATGTTTTGAAAGCACAGCTGGCAGCCGCGACGGCCGAGGCAGCTTATCGAGGAAATGAGTAATCGTGATCGTCGAACAGTCCAACAGCATCATCAACGAAGTAAGCCGTGCCCTGCTGGGCAAGCGCGAGGTGATCGAGAAGGCTTTGATGGCCATCTACGCAGGTGGCCATATCCTGCTTGAGGATGTGCCTGGCACCGGCAAGACCACGCTGGCGCTGGCGCTGTCCCGTGCGTTGGGCCTGGACTTTAAGCGCGTGCAGTTTACGCCCGACACGCTGCCCTCGGACATTACGGGCTTTACGATGTACGATCGCGATGCCGGTACGTTCCGTTTTGTGTGGGGCGCGGTGAACTGCAACATGCTGCTGGGCGACGAGATCAACCGTACCAGCGCAAAGACGCAGTCGTCCCTGCTCGAGGTTATGGAAGAGCGCGCCGTGACCATCGATGGCCAGACGCATCCGGTACCGCGCCCCTTTGTGTGCGTGGCGACCGAGAACCCGGTGGGTTCGGCGGGTACGCAGCCCCTGCCCGATAGCCAGCTCGACCGCTTTATGGTCCGCCTGTCCGTGGGCTATCCGTCGCGCCAGGACCAGATCGATATCCTCAAGACCCGCCGTTACGCCAACCCGCTCGACGATATTAAGCCCATGGTTGCCCGCGACGACCTGCTCGATATCCAAAACTATCTGGGCAACGTGCAGGTTGCCGATACGGTGCTGGACTATATCGTTCGCCTGTGCGAGGCGACTCGTGAGGACGCGCTGGTGGAGCTGGGCGTGAGTCCCCGCGGTGTTATCGCCCTTACCCGTATGGCGCGTGCCTGCGCGCTCATTCGCGAGCGCGACTACGTGGTGCCCGAGGACGTGCGCGAGGTCTTTACATCCGTCTGCGCCCATCGCCTTGTTTTGCGCCCCCAGGCCCGAATCGAGTCGATTACCGCCGAGGGCGTTCTCGACCGTATTCTGGCTGCCGTTCCCGCTCCGTCCATGGGTCAGGTTCGCGGTCGCTCCTAGCGACGCGTAGCTGTCCGCGCCTGCTATAACGCCCATGATTATCAACAAGATCACTTATATCGTATCCGTCGTGCTCCTACTTGTCGTGTTTGTGCTTACCGCCAATGCGGCTGCACTCGCGGCGGCATTGGCATTGATAGCCATGCCCGTCATTACGGTGGTCGCATGCCGCGCGAGCGTGGCCTCGCTCAAGATTGGCTTTGAACTTCCCCGTTCATGCGTTGTGGACTCGCCGCTGGTGCTTCGTATGACGCTTGACCGCCCCGCGCTGTTTCGTGGCCGCGTGGAGCTGGTGTTCTCGGTGCGCAACCTGCTGACGGGGGCACTTACGACCTATCCGGTTAGCTTGGCGCCCGCCGCCAGCAGGCCGGCTGAGTTTAACCTTGAGCTTGATTCGTCGATTTGCGGCGCGCGCGTCATTGCACTCGATACCGCACGCCTTGTCGACGAGATGGGCTTTACCTCGCTTGCGCTCGACGGCGTTTCGTATCGCGAGATCTTTACCGTGTATCCCCAGGTGGTTGATATTCAGGTCGACCCTCGCCAAAGCGCGTCCGCTAGCCTTGAGGGCGTAAGCTATGACTCCCATCGCAGCGGCCAGGATCCCTCCGAGGTCTTTGATCTGCGTTCGTATCGCGAAGGCGATTCGGTCAAATCGATTCATTGGAAGCTGTCGACGCGTTTTGACGATGTGCTGGTGCGAGAGGCATCGCGCCCGCAAGACCATGCCATCGCCATTCTGTTTGGGATATTCGCGCACGATTTTGAGGAATCTGAGCGGCCCCAGGTGCTGTCCGCCGCGCTGGGCCTTACCGCATCGGTGAGCCTGTCGCTCATGCGTCTTGGCTACCACCATGTGGTAGTGGCGACAGGAGGCAGCGCTTTGACTGCATATCCAGTCGACAACCGCCGCGGATTCAACGAGATGCTCGATGCCCTTGCTTCGACTCCGCTTGCGCTGGATTATCCCACGTCGTATGAGCGGTATTCGAAGATTGTGGCAAGCAGGGGTATTAGCAAAACCGTGCTGGTGACAGCCGGTGCTGATGATGCCGCTTTTATTGATATGGGCAAAATGGCTGACCTGTCAGTGCTCCATGTGTCGGATTTCGTTGAGTCGTATAGCGTCGAGCGTGGCCCCAGCTACCTCATCACCCACTGCCCAGCCTCAATGGATCCCGCTCGCATCAAGAGCCTGGAGGTCTAACATGAACTTTAGGACTCTCACCTCGGCAGATGGCATCGGCTCCAACCATCGCATCGTCGACGTCTTCCTGTCGATCGTTCCGACGGCTTTGCTCGCCGCGGCCTTTTCCTGCGCGATCGGCAATTGTTTTAGTGCTGCCTGTTTGGGAATGTTGCTGACGGCAAGTGTCATTACGTCTGTTGTGATGAGCGCCATGGGCGTTTTGCTTGCTTCGAGGCAACCGTCCCGTACCGTGGCGATAATCGTTGCGTCCGCGACGCTCGTTTGCATGTTGATGCTCACGCCGGCGCGCGGGGGTTTCTATGCGTTCGCCAACGTGTTCATCGCCCACCTCAACTCAATCTTCGAGCTGTATCTACCGCTTGTTGGCGGCGCTGATCTGCTGTGCGAATCGATGGTATTTTCCGCGCTGTTCGGTCTGTTTGCCGGCTCATGCAGTTGGCTTTTTGTAAGCCTGAGTGTTTCGTGGCCCACGCTTTTAATCGTCGTTGTCTGCGGTGTTGAATCCATGGTGCTGCAGCTTGGTGATTCCGCAGCGGCGATGGCATTGGGCGTTGCAGGCTGGTTG
This sequence comes from uncultured Collinsella sp., assembly GCA_934646865.1. Taxonomy (GTDB): domain Bacteria; phylum Actinomycetota; class Coriobacteriia; order Coriobacteriales; family Coriobacteriaceae; genus Collinsella. The sequence goes on from CAKUEU010000024.1 coordinate 13,028, forward strand.
GTCCAGTGCCGCGCGTATGAGCTGCGGGGCTCTACCGTTCGGCTGTCCCAGGTTGTTGTCGGACTCGGTGGCCTTTGCGCCGCCTGCGGTGTTCTTTTTTCGCTGACGTCTGCTTTTGTGCAGCCTAATCCCGCGTTGTCCACCATGTCTTCAACGGCTGTCGGCGCCATCGAGGAGTTTCGATTTGGTAGCGATACGTTGCCCGAGGGTGATCTTTCCCGAGCATCGGATATGAACGAGGGCACTGCGACCACCTTGTCGCTAACGACGGACGGGACGCTTGGCGACGACCTGCTCCTGAAGGGCTTTGTGGGCAGTACGTTCGATGGCACCTCTTGGCATCGCGGGGATTGGGTGTCCTATGAGGGCGAATGGTCTGGTGTGCGCGAATGGATGCGGAAGAATGGCCTGACGGTCGCCGAGCAGCGTGCGGCATTTGATACCACGGCAGAGCGCGAGGGCAAAGATGCCGTCGAGACGGCAAAGATCTCGGTCAACGCTTCGGGTGCCAACCGTCGATACGCCTATGCGCCTTATACGCTGCGTTCGCTAAGCGGTGTCGATGCAATGCTTACCGGCTCTACGATTACGTGCTCCGGCTTGATGCCTTCGAAGACATATGCGGTAATCGTGGACAATGTGCCCGCGGCGAGCGCTATTACCGATTCGACGTGGCTGGCATCGTCGGAGAGCGCTTACGCAAAGAGCGAGCGGGTGTATGCCTCATTTGTTCGCGAGCACTATCTGGATATCGACGATGACGAGCGCGGCGCAGTCGAGGAGTACCTGTTCGCGAGCGATAGCTGGGATGCGAACGCGAATGTATCGGAGGCGGCGGTCGTTAGCCGTGTGCGTACCATGCTTTCTGCGCTTGCAAGTGATACGGATAATCCGCCGACATATGCCGAAGCCGGGACGTTCACCAAGTGGTTTTTGGGTACGGCCCACGAGGGCAATTCGGCCTATTTTGCCACGGTGGCAACGCTTGCGTTTCGGTCGCAGGGGATTCCGGCGCGCTATGTCGAGGGGTATCGGGCTTCGGACGAACGGATTGCCCGCGCATATCATTCCGGCAGCACGCTTTACTTGACGGCTGCCGATGCCCATGCCTGGACCGAGGTGTATCTGGATGGTCAGGGCTGGACTCCTGTCGAGGTCACGCCTGGGTACTACAGCCAGTCACTCGATGCGGACAAGATTGTCGACGTGGGCGAGGCATGGAGCAACGGTACCAACGATTCGACGCTCGATGTGGGTGCGGTCGCCGGCAAGGCCCAGAAAAAGCGCGACAAGGCTACGGTTAACGAGCGCAAGGCGTCTGTCGTGGTAAAGGCGGGTGCCGCCGCGCTTGTCTTTGTCGCCTTGATGTCGCTTGCCCTGCTTGTTCGCATGCTTGTGGTGCGCCATCGACTCGCGCGGGATCTTTCGAATGACGATCAGGACATTTGCATCCCGGCGCTCTATAGCTACTTGGTGCTGGTGATGGAGCAGAGCGGAGTTGCGGCTTTTGACGAGACCAAGCCACTCGAATGTCTTGATTCCTTTGCCGAGATATTCCCCTCGGTCGATCCTTGGGAGTATCGTCGAGTCATTCGGCTCTACCAGGCCTATGTCTTTGGCGGGCACGCGCTTAAACCCAACGAGCTGCGTACCCTTCGCCGCTTTGCCGAGCGTCTGCATCAAAACATGCCGGCGCCAAAGAATGTAATTGAACACTTCCGTCGCTGCGTGCTGCATGCGTTATAGAGGGAGTAGATCTGCGTGATATCTAAGAAGCCTCAACATATGGCCTCGCGCAAAAGCGCCGCCGCCGCACGACTGAAAAAACCCCAGGGCGAGCGCTCGCAGGGTGCTGGCGAGCGCGTTGTCGATCAACTTGCGCACCGCGTTGCACTGCCCTCTGCCTCGCGCATAGTTGCCGTGGCGGCTTCGGTGGCAGCAGTCGGTGCATTTGGCGTTGGTGCGTTTGAGCTGGCACAAAATGGCCTGAACTTTGACCCTTCCTCATATATTGCGACCTATGCCCATGGTGATGCCGCATCTGACGAGGCCTATCGAATCAGTTCGACTTCGACCGATGCCGAGGCGAATCGGCACGACGACCAGAGCGATCGTGAAGATACGAGTGCCCGCGAACAGGAGGCCTCGCTTGCCGATGTGCCGACGCAGGCCAATTTGACGAGCCAAAGCGGAACGACTGCCTATAACGTTACGGGCAATGCCAATGGCTCCGGTGTGACGGTTGCAGGAGGCGTGGGCGGAAACGGGACGGGTGGCAGTGCGTCTGCTGGTGGCGTTCTTGGCCCTGTTATCAACGCTGGCGGTGGCACCGGTGGTAGCACGGGCGGTAGTGGAGGCGGTTCTGGCACCGGTGGTGGATCTGGTGCAGGCGGCTCGAACAGCTCGACAGCGAATTCCTATAAATATCTGCTGCAGGACCCCACGCCCCAAAAGGGCGCACCCATGGGTGACACGACGTTTTTTACGCAGTTTAGCGGCAACGCCGGCGTGGTCGATGCTGGCAAGGTGGAAATCGCACCCATTACGGATGCAATCTACGACGGCCAAATGCTCGATGCCTGGACGCTGTTTTGCGCTATGGACGTTCACTGGAGCGATGACATCGGTCTCTATTACCTTGCCTGTACCAAGGATGAATTCGCCGCGTTCCCGTACTTCCGCATCAACTCATGGACCAATACTGCCGGGGAGCAGAATCCGGCGCTTTGCTCAAGCCAGCCGCTAACAGTGAGCGTCTCGCTGCGCCTATCACAAGATGCAGCGTGGACGACCCGTACCGTTACCATCCAACCGGCGCAGTCGTGCCTGTTTGTGGTCGGTCAGCCCGATTCGGACGGGCAACGCAGCGTGCTTTGGAATACGTTGAGCGCCAAGGCGAACTTGCTCGGCGTTAACGCGCAAGAGGCGTTTATGAAGCAGGCGGGCCATGTCGATCCGGATGGGTATCTCAATGCCCTGTTGCTAGGCTGGCGCGAGAATGAGACGCCCGCCCCGTATTTCTATACGCTAACGCCCGGTCGCCATGTAGTGGTTCCCGGCGATGTCGTGTCGATTGACCCCGCCTACAAGGTACGCTTTCAGGGCTATGCTCTCGACGATGACTATCGCTTTGACGATGACCCGACCAGTCTCAATAGCTCGCGCCTGCAGACGCTCGTAGATGTCGATGAGGCGGCGGTGTCGGTTGACGGCGGTGTCGAGACCCTGCACGTCCCGCAAGGTGTACAGGCAGTCGATGCCTATACCGATAGCCGTCAACGCGAGGGCGTTACTTGGCAGATCAACAATCTGGAACTACCGTCCTCGGTGTACTACGTCAACGTCGATGCGGGTTTTCAGGTGCTCGACGCCTACCGCGTGGCATCGGACAATCCCGTCTACGCCGCCACGGATGACGGCATTTTGACCTCCCATGACGGCAAAGAATACCTGGGTATTCCGTACAATACGCGCGAGCTCGATGTTCCCGCCGATGTTACCAATGTCGTCGTGCCCAATCACAACAAGCTCGATCACATCGTTTTACATGCGTCTAAAAAGGGCAAGCTACCCCAGATTGACGTGAGCGGTCTGCGGGATTGCGCGCTCGTCGTCGATGACTCCCTGCTGCTCGATTTTATTGCCGAACATGCGGAAGAGTTGGAGAATGCCTACGGCGTCTATGTGTCGCCTGCGAGTAACCCCGACGTACAGCTTATGTACTCTCAAGGTCTTGTGTACAGTCTGGACTCGGAGCTTGAAAGTGATTTGTGCTGCGTACTCGATACGGGTTCCAACATCGCGCTGGTGCAGATCTCCAACAACATCATGAAGGGTGCCTTTGCGGGCAACACCTCGGTCGATACGTTGGTGCTCATGCCGTGGTTTGGTGACGAGGTGACGCTCGAGGACGGCAGCCTTGCGGGCGGCTCGGTGCAGACCATTGTGTGCGCAACCGACGAGCAGGTTGCGTATGTCGAGCAGCATAAGGCTGCTGCCGGTGCGCCTGATGCGCGGGTGATCAAGGTGGGCCTGTCGCGGGAGGGATACCTCTATTACGACAACGACGGCGAGACGATTCTGCTGTCTGCCGCGGGCGATGAGGACGGTAATCTGCCTGCGACCTTTGACGGCACGTTGCATACGGACGACGGCAAGCAGCTCAAAGTGGACGCCATCGCACCTTACGCCTTCTCGGGCGATGCGGAGCTCATGTTTGTCAACCTGGGCGAGCATACGAGCGAGATCGGTCGCAACGCGTTTGAGAACTGCCAGAACCTGCAAGGCGTGTTCTTTGGGACGTCCGATAGCATCGAAGTGGGGGCCGATGCCTTTAAGGGCTGTACGGGCCTGGGCTTCGTGGCATCGCGTGCCAAAAGGGCTTCGTTTGCCACGACCGAGAACCCCAATCCGGCCGGCTGCACCTGGTATGCGCCCGATGGCGACATTCAGGGCTATGACAGCCGCTTTACCACCATCAAAGGTATTTACGATTTTGATTGCGATGCGCAGAGTGGCGACGCGGTTCTGCTCTATGGCTACTACGGTGATGACGAGGAAGGCAAGCCTAGCATTCTGCTCGGCGCGCCCTCGATGCTCAGCGGCACGATCGCATTGCTGCCGAGCACGGTTGAGATCTTTGGCGGCTATTCCTCGTCCGGCGCCAGGGACCTGCCCGGCGCGTTTGAAGGAACCGGTGGCAAGTGGGATATCGATTGGTCTTCGGCTCTCAATCTGGCATATATCGATCGCTATGCCTTTAGGAATTCGGGCATAGCCGGCAATCTGAACATCGATCTTCCCGATAACGATATCTCTGTTGGCGTCTCGGCATTCGACGGCTGCACGAACTTAACGTCCGCGTCGCTCCATGCGGCAACCCTCGATATCAACGACCAAGCATTCACCAATTGCTTGAGGCTTACGAGTGCATCGTTCGTGGCGGACGGCAATGGCGACTACGATAGCGCCACGGGCCTGGGCTCTCAAAACTATTTGGCGTCCTCGGTGTTCGGCAGCGATGCTAACTTTACGAGCTTGACGGTCGGTGCCGGCATTGCAACGTTGGGCTATCCGTCACCGGGCGTAGGCTTCTTCTTTGACGGCGCGACTGACGCCGAGGAGGAGACGAGCCGCATTCGCCTGTCGGTGCCGAGCGGCATGGAGCAGGACTACCTTAATGCCTGGGTCTACGGCTTTGTTGGCTACGATGACTACGATACCTATTTCGAAGAAGTCTATTGGAATATGTTCATGGACTTCTATATGGGAGTGGGCCCAGAGCCGACGGTTGAGGCGGTCGAGGCAAAAATGGCCGAGAACCTTCTGGAGCCCGAGAATCGCTTGCGCACTATGATGGGGCTGCCGTTGGTTGAGGCGTCTACGGTTATCAAAACGGGCGGTGATGTGCCCGAGAACACTGAATGGAAGATCGAGGGCAACGGCGACGGAACCGCCACACTGGTCTCGGCGCCGTCCGACATTGAGCAGGCTGAGTTGTCGAGTGTGTTGACGGGACCAACCGTAATCGCTTCGAATGCCTTTTCGCGCTGCTCGAATCTTACCGAGATCGTGCTGTGCGATAAGGTGGTCGGCATCCAAAGCGGCGCGTTTATCGGCTGTAGTGGTGTGACGGTGACGCTGCCTTCTGGTTGTCCGCTGCCGGAGTTGCTGGGCGGGATGGAGAACACGCCGTTCTCGTTTGGCAGTAACGTGACGCTCGATGTTGCCGAAGCCGACCGCGAGGCATTCCTCAAGGCCTGGTCCCGTCAGATGGTTGGGGCTTTCGTGGACGACGATGAAGAGAACTACGTTTGGAGCAAGTGGTTCAGCAATGTCAACATGGACACATTTGAATCGCCGACCTTCGACGTGCTCAATAAGGCCGTGAATGAGCCGATCATGGAGTGCGAGAATCGCCTGCGCGCGATGATGAGCATGGAGCCTATCGCCGATATCAGCGAGCTGTCCAATCCCATCGATATCAACAAGTATCCCGATTTTTGGATTGCCGGCTAGGAAAAAACTTACGAAGCTAGGCAGCCCCAGGTAATGGGGCTGCTGCCGTTTTGCTCGAGCAGATGGTTAGTGGCCGAGAAGGGGCGCGACCCCATAAAAGCGGGGAGCTCCGCCGTGGCCCGGTTGGCCGAAAGCGGCGAGGGGTGCGTGGATGCCAGGCAGAACTTGCCGGTCGCCTCGCCTGCGCCAGTTGGGGCGAGCTTGCCCTCGACCATCTGCTGGGCAAAACGTCCCCATGCCAAAAAGACCACGGGCTGCGGCAGTAGGCAGCAGCGCTCGATGACGTAGTCGGTCAGGACGCTCCAGCCCAGCTTGGCGTGTGAGTTGGCGGCGTGCTCGCGTACGGTGAGCGTGGTGTTAAGGAGCAGGACGCCCTGCTGCGCCCATGGCGTTAGGTCGCCCGTGGCGGGAATGGGGCAGCCCAGATCGGCATTGAGTTCCTTATAGATGTTGCGCAGGCTAGGCGGCAGCTTGGTTTGCGTCGCGGGAACCGAGAACGATAGTCCCATGGCCTGGTTGGGTCCGTGGTAGGGGTCTTGACCCAAGATGACAACCTTGACCTGGTCGGCCGGCGTGTAGGCGAGGGCATTGAGAATGTCATCTTGCGCCGGATAGATCGTCTGCTCGGCACGCAAAAGGGCGATGCGCTCGAGCAGCTGGTTCGTGGTGTTACGTACCGGCTGCGGCGCATCGCCCAACCAAGTTGCTATGTTGCGGTCGCGAGTTGCGGTGTCCATGAGGCTCCTTTACGGCAGATGCTTTGCTGGCATCTATTGTAAGGGCGTCCGATGGATGCTGGGCCGCTGTGTATAAAAGCGTCGAGCTCTAGGAGACGTGCTCGGGCGCTCCAGCCATACGGGCGTGACTGTGGGCGCGAAGGCGCGGAAGCTCGACGGTTGCCACCATGACGCCGGAGAGGATGAGAGCAGCGCCAAAGAAGGCGATGGGGCTCAGGACCTCGCCGACCAAGAAGAACGAGAAGACGGCAGAGCAGACGGGCTCCAGCGAGAAGGCAAAGCCTGTGGTCTCGGCGGGAACATGGGGCTGCACGAGCGTCTGCGTGATGAAGCCGTAGGCAGAGCAGATGAGCGCGAGTGCGACGACAACCACGATCTCGCTCGGGGTGCTGGGGAGCGTAAAGCCGCCAAAAGCGCATGCGGCGATGCCCGAGAACAGACCGGCAAAGCCCAACTGCCAGACGCCCAAGCCCAGGGGGTCGACTTCCTCGACAAAACGCTTGGCGACGATGATATGGCCGGCATACACAAAGGCAGAGAGCAGCATGATGAGCGCGCCCGGGTTCAGGCTGGTAAAGTCGGCGCCCGAGAGCAGCAACATGCCGCAGGTGACGATGGCGGTGCCGACGAGTACTTTGCGCTCCGGGGCGCGACGCAGCAGGGCGGCGTTGGCAAACGGCACGATCACGACCGTCAGGCTCTGCAAAAAGCCGGCGGTTGAGGCGGACGTGAGGCTGGAACCCAGGCACATGCAGGTGAGCTCGGTTGCCATGATGGCACCGATAATGGCGGCGCGGACCATCAGGTCGCGGTTGATGCGGAACGCGTGCTTGTGGAAGAGCAGCAGGCAAGCTGCAAAGGCGATGAGACAGCGAAGCGCAACGATGCTCGTGGCGTTCATGCTGTCCATGCCGATCTTCATGAGGGGATACGAAAAGCCCCATGCGACGGGAACGGAAAATGAGAGCGCGATTGCTTTTTTGCGATCCATGGGACTCCTTTTGTTACAGAACGGTTTCGCAAAAAGGATTCTGCGCCCAGATATGGATGTAGTAAAGCGAATGTATCTTACGTATGATTAAGTAAAGCTAAAGTAGGTGTGAAAAGCGCTGGCAAAACGTTTTACGGCTGCATCGTTGTGGAGGCAAGATGGCATCGCGGTATCAGATTGTTTGTATGGTGGTCGATCGCGGCAGCCTGAAGGGCGCGGCCGATGAGCTGGGCTATACGCAAAGCGCGGTGAGCCAGGCCGTTAAGGCGCTCGAACGCGAGCTGGGCACCACGCTTATCGAGCGCGGCAAGCAGGGTGTTTCGCTTACGCGTGACGGCAAGCAGTACCTGCCGTATCTGCGCCAAATCGTAACGGCCGAGGCCGAGCTCGAGGGCAAGCGCCAGGAGTTGCTGGGCCTGTCCTCGACCGATATTCGCATTGCGACGTTTACCAACGTGAGCCGAACCGTGCTGCCGCGTGTGATCCGCGACTTTGGCACGCTGCATCCGGGTGTGCACTTTACCCTCAAGCAGGGCGATTACACGCGCAACGCCCAGTGGGTGCATGACGGTGTGGTGGACTTTTGCTTTACGGCGCGCGGGTTTACCGCTGGGCTGCAGAAGCGCGTGGTCTATCACGACGAGCTCGTGGCACTGCTGCCGGCGACGCATCCGCTGGCAGCAAAGGAAAAGGTCACGCTGGCCGACCTGGCGTCCGAGCCATTTGTGCTGCTGGATGAGGGTGAGCAGAGCCTGGTACTCGACGCGTTTGCCGCGCACGGGCTGTCACCGCATGTAACGAGCGAGGTCACCGACGACTACACCATTATGGCGATGGTTGAGGAGGGGCTGGGCGTGAGCATGCTCTATCGCCGTACCGTCGAGGGCATGCGGGCTGATATTCGCGTGCGGCCCATCGTGCATGCCCCTTCGCGCGACGTGGTGGCGGCTTGGCGCAGCTGGGACACCATGCCCATTGCCACCAGGCGCTTTATCGACTATATGAGCTCGCATATCGTCAATTAGCGATTGCGCGGCGCTTGGGGGTTTGTCTAGCGTGCCTCTGCCTTGGCCTGGGCCAGGCGGTAGGTGCGCGCGGGGTGGCAAAGGAGTACGGCCACGACCATAAAGAACGCGGTAGTGCCCAGGCTGATGGGGTAGACCATCATGATGTTCGCGAACGTGCGGAAGTGCGGGAAGACGCAGAACACCCAGTAGAAGCGAATGCCGCAGACGCAGATCATGGTGATGAGGGCGGGCATGAGCGAGATGCCAAAGCCGCGCAGGTAGCCGGACATGTTTTCGTAGAACATGCTAAAGGCGTACGCGGGGAAGATCGAGCACACGCGGATATAGCCGATCGAGACGATATTGGGATCGCTGTTGAAAAGCGACAGGATCTCGCGTCCCAAGCCGACGATGATGACGATGGTGGTGAGCGCGACAATGCCGCCTTCGACCAGGCAGACCTTGAGCGTCTTGGTGCAGCGGTCGATCTGGCGCGCGCCGTGGTTCTGCCCCACAAAGGTGGTGCAGGCCTGGCTAAAGCTGTTGAGCAGGTTGTAGCACACGTACTCCAGGCTCATGGCCGCGCTGGAGGCCGCCATGACCTCGGTGCCCAAGCTGTTGATGGCAGACTGGATGATGATGTTCGCGACGGCAAAGACGGCGCTCTGGATACCGGCAGGCAGGCCAATCTTGACGATGCGCTTGAGGGCGACGGGGTCGATGGCCAGGTCGCGCGGGGTGACGCGGACGACGGAGTCGGTCTTGAGCAGGCGGATAAAGAGCGTGACGGCGCTCGTCGTATAGGCGATGGCCGTGGCGATAGCCACGCCGGCGACGCCCCAGTGGAGCACGGGGACAAAGATGAGGTCCAAGCCAATATTGAGGACGGTGGACACGGCAAGCGCCTGGAGCGGCATGCGAGTGATGCCGACGGAGCGGAAGATAGCGGCTTCGAAATTATAGAGCAGGATCGAAGGCATGCTCAGCAAAAAGACGCGCAGGTAGAGCGATGCGAGCGGCATGGTCTCGGCGGGGACGTTAAGCGCGGCGAGCATGGGCTCGGCAAAGACCTCGCCCAGTGCGATGACGATAAAGCCCACGAGCGCCATGAGGATCGAGGTGTGGACGGCGCGCTTGACCATGTTTTGGTCGTTACGGCCGATGGCGTTGGCGATAACCACGTTGGAGCCAAGCGACAGGCCGATGAACAGGTTGATCATCAGGCTGGTAAGCGGAACGTTGGAACCAACTGCCGCCATGGCAAGGGTTCCCTGGTCGCCCGAGAAGTTGCCGATAATGACTGTGGCGATGAGGTTCGACAGTTGCTCGAGGATGCTCGTCGCGGCAACGGGAAAGGCGAACAGGGGAATGTTGCGCCACAGCGAGCCGGTCGTCATGTCAATGTGCTTAGATGCGGTATCAGCCATACGCTCTCAATCTCTTATATGCGCTTCAATGCTAATTTGCGCAGACGATGATACTCCTAATGCGATCAGCCGGTACTTGGGGGGAACGTTTCTTTTCTGTCAGCACATAGACTAGTCATTGGGGACGTTCTTGTTTGACTAGTCGTTTAAGAACGTCCCCAATGACTAGGCGGGGGAGGCGTGAGACAATGGTGGGCGCTGTGTTGTCCGCGCTAAGGAGTTGCCATGTTGTTGTGTCCCGTTTGCCATGAGCCGTTGGTGGACGACGAGCGTGGGGCTGCATGTGCGGGCGGGCATCGGTTCGATCGTGCGCGCGAGGGCTATCTGTACCTGTTGCGCTCGTCTAAGAGCGGCGACTCCATGGGCGATCCCAAGTCGCAGGCGCGCAGCCGTCGCGACTTTCTGAATCGCGATTACTATGCGCCATTGCGCGATGCGATGGTCGAGCTGGTGCGCGAACGAGCGGCTGAGCGCGGGGCGTCCACGGACAAACCGCTGACCCTGCTCGACATCTGCTGTGGCGAGGGCTACTACACAAGTGCCATGGGCTCGGTGCCGAACGTTGATGCCTACGGGTTTGACCTGGGCAAGGAAATGGTGCGCCTGGCTGCCAAGCGTGGCGGCGCGACGTATTTCGTCGCCAACATGAAGGACATCCCCGTGGCGGATGGCTCGTTCGACATGGTGACCGAGCTCTTTGCTCCCTTTAACGAGCGCGAGTTTGCCCGCGTGCTGGCGCCCGAGGGCTCGCTCTACACCGTGGTCCCGGGTGCGCGCCATCTCTTTGGACTCAAGGAAGTGCTCTACGACACGCCGTACCTCAACGACGAAAAACTGCCGCATACCGCCGAGCTCGAGTTGGTCGGCACGCAGCGCGTGACGGCGAACATTACGCTGGCAACGCAAGCGGACATCGAGGCCGTATTCCAGATGACGCCGTACTACTACCGCACGCGCCCTGCCGACAAAGAGCGCCTAGCAAACCTGGACACCCTCCAAACCGACATCGACTTCATCATCGCCGAGTACCGCCACTAACCTGCCAAAAAGGGACAGGTTTATTTTGGCAGGTTTTATCTGGGCAAACGTAAAGAGCCGACCGCGTTGCTACGCGATCGGCCCTTTTTGGCTGCTTGATAGCATGGGCTATGAGAGACGGGTGCCTACAGGCGATCCTTGTTCTCGGCCTTGACGGCGTGTGCCTGCTGAATAAAGAACAGGTCGTACACCACGATGACAAAGGCGCCAAAGTTGATGGCGTCGCCGCCGAGCGCGGGAAGCGTAAGCACGGCCTGGAGGAGCGTGGCTGCCGCGGCGATGATACCGAGCTTAAACGCGCCATCCACCTGCGAAGGCTTGTTGGCACCCTTGATGCCCGCAACGCCCGCGGCAAGGTCGACGAGACCCTTGGCGACAATCACGACGGCGGCGAGTGCGGCGTTCGATCCGTAGGTGGACTCGAGTTTGCCGGTCGCGATGCCGGCGATTCCAATGACGAGGCTGGCGATGCCCAGAACAAAATAAATCAGGGCAAGGATTTTGAGTGTCTTGCGAGCGGCGCTCATGACTGGTCCTTTCGATGCGGGCGCGGAAAATCTGTCGCACCCAGGTTACGGCACATATCGTGAAGCACATTGTAGTTCAACGAGGCGATGCGTGCGTTTGAAAGCGCTTTGAGCCCGTGCGGCCCAACCTTTCAAAAAGGAAAGCTGGGCGTAAGCCAAATCGATGGCAGCCCATGCGCGGCGCTGCGATGATGAGGCCATGGTAAGAGCTGGACCGAAGGAGGAACCATGATGTACGGAGCGGAGCAGGCGCGCGAGCCGCGGTCGTTGGGAAGGCGCATGAGTGATTCTGTGATCGCCGCCGTGTGCACGGGATTGATGGCGGTGCTTTGCATTGGGATGCTGTGGGCCATGTCGCATGTGGGACAATAACGGACGGTGGGGTGCCGGCATGAACGGCGCTCCGCGTATTCGTTTTGCTTGCTAAGGAGTGTCCATGGGTGTCGCCGATCCCTTTTCTGTTGCTCGGGCTGCAGGGCTTGAGCTAACCAGGATGCCCGAGGGCCTCACGCTCACCGATGGCGCGATGGAGCTGCGCGCCGATTTTGCCCGCATGCTCCCGCGACTCAAGCAAGGCCGTCTGCAGCAGGAGCTGCTGGTGAAGGCCGCACGCACGAAAGGCATTGCGCAGCCGTGGGCAATCGATGCCACGGCGGGTTTTGGCGATGATTCGCTGTTACTGGCGGCCGCGGGCTTTACGGTCGATCTGTATGAGCAAGACTGTGTAATCGCGGCGCTCCTCCAGGATGCCCTAGATCGTGCCGCGGATGAGCTGGTGCTTGCCGATGCGGTGGCGCGCATGCGTTTGCATGCCGGCGAGGACAGCATTGCCGGTCTTCACCAGACCGCCGCTTCGATTGAGCAAGGCGAGCTCACAGCTCCCGACGTGGTATATCTAGACCCCATGTTTCCCGAGCGCACCAAGAGCGCGGCGGTCAAAAAGAAGTTTCAGCTGCTGCATCATTTGGAGCAGCCGTGCGCCGACGAAGAGACGCTGGTCGAGGCTGCGCTCGCGGTGCATCCGCGCAAAGTCGTTATTAAGCGACCGGTGAAGGGGCCGCTGCTTGCCGGCATAAAGCCGAGCTATCAGCTTGCGGGTAAGGCCGTTCGCTACGACGTTTTGGTGCCGCCGCGTCCATAGCCCGCACGCAATGGCTGGCATCGCGTCGATGGGGAGCCTATTTCCAAGGATGCGACGTCAGGTGCCAGCCGCCGCAGTACTCACATTTGTAGCAGGCCAGGCCGCGCCGTCCACGATTCTCGCAATCGGCCATAACGGCTTCGGCCTCGGCGCGCGTATCGTAGCGGTTCTTGCGCTCGCACGACTTGTAGCGCCAGGCCTCATCGCGCTCGGCATCCAAGGCGTCGCGACGATCGCCTTCGCGCGCAAACAGGTCGCTCATATCGCCGCCGGTGGCAGCGCTCAGAAACTCGCTTTTGGCCTTTGACCAGGCGGCTCGCTTTTTGCTTCCCATCTGCTTTGTGCCCCTCTCCAAACGCTGGTATCATTGCTCAATCAAAGTGATACCAATAAACGTGAGGTCGCCGCGTGATCATCA
>CAKUEU010000025.1 GCA_934646865.1 uncultured Collinsella sp.
GCCGGCGGGAATCAGCACGCGACCACCCTTGGGACAGGCCATGATGGCGGCCTGGATGTTGGTGGTGTCGTCGTGCTCGGCATCGCCCTTGGCGCCGCAATCGCGAACGTTGATGGTAAAGGGCTCGGCAGGCGTGGTGACGCCCACACTCAGCTCGCGCTCGCCGCAAACAAAGCGGACCAAGTTGCGCTTGCCGGGAACCAGGCCGTCGACATAGGTCTCGACCGTGTTCGTGGTGCCGGCGGGCTCGTCGTTGACAAAGATCTCCCACGTATCGGCGCAGGTAAAGTAGCCGCCGTCGTCGAGCTCGATCACGGCCGCGCGGGCGTTACGCCAGATAACGTTCGTCTCCATGGATTTCTCCCTCAAAAAGATTTTCTAAAAGTTAATTGTACGCTGTTGCAAAAAAGGGCCGTACCTGCCGGCGGATATCCGGTGGCACGGCCCTGTGGTTTGGACGATAGGCTAGCCCTACTCGGCGGGCGTCACGCTGCCGTCCTGGAAGCCAACGTTGTTGTGAGCGAAGCAGTCCTCATACTTGAAGCCGGAGAGCTCCTCGCAGAGCGCCTTGACCTCGGGCTGGACGTCGGCCATCTTGCCGCCCTCCTTGACGCGCTTGATCTCGTCGCAGAGGATGTCGCACTGCTCCTTGTCGATCTTGATGCCGCGGGCAAGGACAGCTGCGAGCAGGAAGAAGCCGGCGCAGCCGATGAGCATGTAGCCGCAGATGTACAGAGGCACGGTTGCGGGCTGGGTCACGGCGTCGCTGTTGCCGGCGGTCTGAATGAAGCCGGAGGCAGCGAGGACGATAGCCCATGCGTTGACGGCGACAGCCTGGGCGATCTGTTGGCAGAGCTGCTGAGCGGAGCTGTAGATGCCCTCGCGACGACGCAGGGTGATGAGCTCATCGACATCGGGGATGTAGTTGAGCAGGACGTCGGGCAGATACTGGAAGCCAACGTAGAAGAACTTCCAGATGGCGAAGATGATGGGGTAGGCGATCATGGCGATGGCGACCGTGGAGGTGCCGTTGATCTGACCAAAGGCGAAGTAGTTGTACGCGATGATGCACGCGGCGCAACCGACGTTGGCCAGGTACCAAGACTTGTGGAAGCCCTTCTTGGCCATGAGGGCAACCCAGATAGCGGTGCAGACGATAGCGACGACCTTACCGGGCATCTCCATCACGGACTCGTAGGACTTAGGAATCTGCAGGCAGTAGACGATGAAGAAGGACAGGCAGGCAGACCAGCAGGCAGCAGCGAGCTTCGTGGAGATCTGTGCGTACAGAACCTTACGGAAGGACTTGTTGCGGAAGGTGGAAACGACGTCGATGAAGAACTTCTTGATGCCCTCGCCGACGCTCTCGATCTTCTCCTGAGCGACCTCCTCGGGGGTGTGCTCCCAGGTGGACAGGTAGACGCAGAGCAGCGAGATTGCCATGACCGAAGCGTTGATCGAGGCGATGATGAAGTAGCTGAACGGGTTGGTCTCACCAAAGGTACCAAAGCCAAAGCCGACGAGTGCAGCCATCAGGAAGCCAGCAGCGTTACCAAAGAGGTGCTTGTAGCCGGTGAGGTACGTACGCTCCTTGAAGTCGTCGGTCATCTCGATGGTCAGCGGCGACAGGTTGGCGGTGCAGAACGTGTACGCGACGTTGTAGATCAGGTACAGCGCGAAGTAGTACGGGAAGCCAAACGGCGTGGCGACGAAGATGAGCGGCTCGGCAATCATCATCGGGATAGCCAGCAGAATCCAGAAACGGCGACGACCGAAGATGCGGCCGACCTTGGTGGCGTAGAAGTTATCGGCCACGAAGCCCATCAGCGGGCAAAGGATAGCGTTGAGGTAAATGGCGAACGAGCTGATCAGCGCCGCCTCGCCTGCGGACAGGCCGCACTCCGTGGACAGGAACAGCACCATGTAGCTGTGCGTAAAGCTCAGGGCACCGGAGTTGAGCATACCGCCCATACCAAAGCCCAGGCGCGTCCAGAATGTGATCTTGCGCTTTTTGCCGATCTTGTTAGTCATCGAGCTCCCTCTCTCTTCTCGATTGTCTTTGAACAAGACATTGAAGTCCACACCGACGTCTGTCTGTATGTCGTTCAGGGTGAACGTTTAGCTAGATTATGCGCGATTCCTTACGCGAGGTGAACGTTCACTTGCATATTATCCCCGAACGGTCGATTTTTACCGCTGAACGGACACATTTGAGGCCCATGGCCCTATTTTTTGCTGGTAAAGATGTCATATTGGACAAATAGAAAAAGGTGAACGTTTATTATGATTTCCTTTTTCATGCACACCGTAAGCAAAACGGTCCCGCCGGGACTACTCCCGACGGGACCGTTATATAGGAACTATGCTCGGATGCGCTTGCCCCTACAGGCAGACGCCGTCCTTCCAGATGCTGATCTCGTGACAGCCGCGACGCTCGGCACTTGTGAGCTTGCCGCTCGCCGTCTCCAACACCAACTGATACAGGTCGCCGGCAGCCTCGTCGAGCGTACGCTCGCCCGTAGCCACCACACCGGCGTTAAAGTCCATCCAGTTGGCCTTGTGGTCGCACAGGCGCTGGTTGGTGAATACCTTGAGGGTGGGCGCCGGCGCGCCAAACGGCGTACCGCGACCGGTGGAGAACAGAATCACGTGGCAGCCGGCGGCCGTGAGGGCCGTGGTCGACACCATATCGTTGCCAGGGCCACACAGCATGTTCAGGCCATGCTTGGTAGCCTGGCCGGCATACGGCAGTACGTCGACGATGGGCGCAGAGCCACCCTTTTGCACGCAACCGCAGCTCTTGTCCTCGAGCGTGGTGATGCCGCCATCCTTGTTGCCGGGGCTCGGGTTTTCGTAGACAACCTCGCCGTGGCTAATAAAGTAGTCCTTAAAGCCGTTGAGCATGTCGGAGGCGGCGTTGAACACCTGCTCGTCCTCGCAACGGTCGAGCAGGATGCTCTCGGCACCAAACATCTCGGGAACCTCGGTAAGCACCGACGTACCGCCGCGGGCAACAACCATATCGCTCACGCGACCGATCGTGGGGTTGGCGGTAATGCCCGAAAGACCGTCGGAACCGCCGCACTTAAGACCGATGACCAACTCGGAAGCTGGAATGGGCTCGCGCTTGGCCTGCTTGGCGAGGTCGGCCAGCTCAGCCAGGATCTTGTGGCCGTCAACCTGCTCGTCGGCAACATCCTGGCAGGTGAGGAATCGGACGCGCTCGCGATCGTACTCGCCCAGCTCGTCGAGTACCTGCTGATGCGTGCAGTTCTCGCAGCCAAGCGACAGGAACAGCACGCCCGCGGCGTTTGCATGGCGCGACAGCGCCACCAGCAGACGGCGAGTCTGGGCATGGTCGGCGCCGGTCTGCGAGCAGCCAAACGGATGCGGGAAGTAATAGACGCCTTCCAGCGAACCCTCGACCAGGTCCTGAGCGTTCTCGCACATGGCACGGGCGACCTCGTTCACACAGCCGACCGTGGGGATAATCCACAGCTCGTTGCGCGTGGCGGCACGACCGTCGGCACGGCGGAAGCCCATAAAGGTCTCGGGCTCAACCGACTCGACAACCGGGTGCGTCGGGTTGTAGGTGTACTCGACCTCGCCCGAAAGGTTGGTCTTCACGTTATGCGTGTGCAGCCACTGGCCAGGCTGGATGTCCTCCGTCACGTGGCCGATGGGAAGACCGTACTTGATGACGTCCTCACCAGCCGCGATGGCACGCACTGCCATCTTGTGGCCCTGCGGGATATCCTCCACGGCAACGACCTCGCCCACGCCGGGGACGGCGACGGCCGCGCCCTTGGCGAGCGGCGACAACGCGACGATGACGTTATCGGCCGGATTGATCTGGATAGTGTTCATTACAAATAGTCCTAACCCTACGGTTGAGCAAAAGTCAGCGAACGGTTTGAGGCAGCGCCTTTAAGCCTGAGCGTTGGCGAACGCCTGCTTAACGCCCTCGGCGCGCACGACGGCGAGCGCCTTGACGACAAACTCCTCCAGGCCGGCGATCTGAGTCAGGTCCTCGCCCCACATCTGCTCGTTGGTGAGCACGTCGTGCACCAGCTCGACATCCTCGACACCGGCGTGAGCGGCATAGAAGTCGAGCACGAAGGCGTCGTCCTGGGCGGTGTACTCGGTGCCGTCGGCGCGACGCAGGTGCAGGCCGTCGCCCTCGCGGGACACGAGCTCCTGCGTGTAGAAGGCGATGAGCGTAGCGAGGCTCGTGGCAAGGCACTTGGGCAGGTTACCGGTCTCGGCGACGTAGTCCTTGAGCGTGGGCAGGTCGCGAGCGCGCCACTTGGCGGTGGAGTTGAGGCAAATGGAGAGCAGCGCATGATCGATAAACGGGTTATCGAAACGGTTCTCGACGGCAGCGGCAAAGGCCTTGCAGTCCTCGACATCCAGATCGGCGGCAAGCGTCGGGATGACCTCGTTGTAGAGCATGGTGTTCATAAAGCCGCGGACGGTCTCGTCGTGCATGCAGTCGCGCACGATGTCAAAGCCGGCAACCCAGGAACCCGGGACGAAGGCGGTGTGGGCACCGTTGAGAATGCGGACCTTGCGCTTCTTGTACGGGGTGACGTCGGGGGTCACGAAGACGCCGGGCAGGCCGGCCTTCACGAAGGGCAGTCGCTCCTTGAGCGACTCGTCGCCCTGGATGCCCCACATCTGGAAGGGCTCGCGCACGGCCAGGAAGGGATCCTCGTAGCCCAGACGCTCGGCAACCGCAGCGGCCTCCTTGGGGTCGCGGATGCGGCCGGGAACGATGGTGTCGACGAGCGTGGTGCAGACGGTGCAGTCATTGGCCATCCACTGCGAGAACTCATCCTCCCAGCCCCAGTCGCTCACGTACTGGTTCATGATGCGCAGCAGCTCCTCGCCGTTATGGTCGATGAGCTCGCAGGCGAGCACGATAACGCCCGGCTTACCGGCAGCCCAACGGGTGTGGAGCACCTGGGCGAGCTTGGCGGGGAAGCTCGCGGGCGGCATGTCGTCGGCCTTGCAGGACGGATCGTAGGCGATGCCAGCCTCGGTGGTGTTGGAGACGATGATCTCCAGATCGTCGGATGCGGCGACCTCCATGATGGCGCGGTAGTCGGCCTCGCGATACGGATTGAGGCAGCGGCTGCAGGCGCTGATCACGCGGGACTCGTCGACCGTGTTGCCGTTCTCCTTGCCGCGCACCAGCACGGTGTACAGGTCGTCCTGGGCATTGATGCCGTCGGCAAAGCCAAAGGCGCCGCTGATGGGCTGCACCATGACGACCTTGCCGTTCCAGCCGGTGGCCTCGTTGCCCATGTCAAAGAAGCGGTCCACGAAAGCGCGCAGGAAGTTGCCCTCGCCAAACTGCAGGACCTTCTCGGGGGCGTCCTTGGGCAGCACGTAGCCCTCGTAGCCGATCTTCTCGAGCGTCTCGTAGCTGATGTTCTCCATCTATATTTCTCCTTAGGCGTTTGTTAGCGTGCAAGCTTGCCGGGGGCGCCGCGTGTGGCGACGGCGCGCCCGGGTTCGATGTGGTTCGCTGTGGAATTAGGCCTCGACGGTGTCCAGGTCAAAACCGAAGTAGCGGACGGAGTTGTTGTAGCTGATGTCGCGCACGATGGTGCCCAGCAGCTCCATGTCGGCCGGGTACTTGCCCTGCTCGACCCACTCGCCGATCACGCTGCACAGCACGCGGCGGAAGTACTCGTGGCGCGGATAGGACAGGAAGGAACGGGAGTCGGTGAGCATGCCGACAAAGTTGCCCAGAACGCCCTCGTTGGCAAGAGCCGTGAGCTGCTCGCGCATACCGACCTCGTTGTCGTTGAACCACCAAGCGGAACCGTTCTGGATCTTGCCGGCGGTCGGGGCCTCCTGGAAGCAGCCCATGACGGTGTCGATCATGGTGTTGTCGATGGGGTTCAGGCTGTACAGGATGGTCTTGGGCAGGCCGCAGGTCTCCTGGATGGAGTTGAGGAAATCGGCGAGCTGGTCAGACGGCGTGTAGTTGGAGATGCAGTCGTAACCAGTGTCGGGGCCGAGCTTGGCAAACATGGCGCGGTTGTTGTCGCGCTTGCAGCCAAAGTGCAGCTGCATGGCCCAACCCAGGCGGACATACTCGCCGGCGACAAACTGCATAAAGGCGGTCTTGTACTTAAGGACCTCATCCTCGGTGAGCGGCTCGGCGGCAAGGCCCTTGGCAAAGATGGCCTCGGTCTCGTCGGCGCTGGCCGGGGCGTACATAACGTAGTCAAGCGCGTGGTCGGAGGCGCGGCAGCCCAGCTCGTGGGCGACATCGTAGCGCTTGGAGATGGCGGCCTTCATGCCCTCGAAGTCGTTGACCTCAACGCCAGCGACCTCGGAGAGATGCTTGCAGTAGTCGGCGAACTCCTGGCCGCGCTCGATGCGCAGAGCGGCGTCGGGACGCATGGCCGGAACGACCTGGACGTCAAAGCTCTCGTCGGCGGCAATCTTCTTGTGCCACTCAAAGCTGTCGGCAGGGTCGTCGGTGGTGCAAATCATGCGGACGTTGGACTGCTTGATCAAGTTGCGGCAGGTGAAGCTGGCCTCGGCGAGCTTAGCGTTGGCGAGGTCCCAGACCTCCTGGGCGGTCTTGCCGTTGAGGACGCCCTCGTAGCCAAAGTAGCGCTTGAGCTCCAGGTGGCTCCACTCAAAGACGGGGTTGCCCACGCAACGACCCAGGGTCTCGGCCCACTTCTGGAACTTCTCGCGAGCAGGGGCATCGCCGGTGATGAAGCGCTCGTCAACGCCGTTGGCGCGCATCAGGCGCCACTTGTAGTGGTCGCCGCCCAGCCAAACCTCGGTGATGTTCTCAAAACGCTTGTCATCCCAGATCTCCTTGGGAGAGATGTGGCAGTGGTAGTCGACGATGGGCATGCCCTCGGCAAAGTTGTGGAACAGCTCCTCGCCGGTCTTGGTGCTCAGCAGGAAATCCTGATCGTCCATGAAGTTTTTCATCAAACAACCCCTCTGTTGGCGGAGCGGGTGCACCTTGCGCCCGTTATCCTCTAGGTGAACGTTCACCATCTTAGTGCATTTGTTACGTACAGGTGAACGTTCACCTAACCACCACGGGGTGAACGGTAGATTTTGGCGGGTCAACGGTTACTGGGCGTGGAGCCCAACGATCTTATTTTCAGGTCTAATACTTTTCCCGAGAAGTGAACGAGTCAAAACGGACCCCCGGAGCATCGACACTTTTGGCGGCTCATTTCCTGCGGTTTTGCCGTTGGAATCCTGCGGTTTAGGCGCCAAAAAGTGTGGATGCTTCAGGGGTCCAAATAAGGTCGTTCACTTCTCGGGAAAAGTATTAGACCTGATTGTAGGTAGGTTATACGGATGTGGCCGCGAGCCTCGCCGGAGGTACCCGCCCCCGACTAGATACCAGCGAGCTTGCAGTAACGATCGACGTTGCTGGCAAACACCATCTCCACGGCACCCTTTTGCACGGGGTCCGCAGGCGCTTTACCCCACAGCAAGTAATTGCCCAGCGTCTTGGCACCGCGGTAGGCCAAACCCACCGGGTCCTTGTAGACGATATTGGTAAAGATACCGCGACGCAGGGCAAGCGCGCTCTCGGGGAACAGGTCGTTGCCGATTACCATGACCTCGCCCGCTTTGCCCGCCGAAATGAGCGCATCAGCCACCAGCTCGGAGCCCACCGCGAACACACTGCAGATAAGCTCGGGTGCATCCGGGCCATTGAGACGGTTCTTGAGCTCGCGCTCGAGCTGCTTGACTTGGGCGTGCGCACCGGTAAGATCCTCGACCTGCCAGGGAACATTATGCTCGCGCAGGTACGTATGGAAGGCGCGGGCGGTCAGGTAGTGCGAATCGGTATAGGGATCGCCCGCCAAGAGTAGAACGCGGGCATCGGCACCAGCGGCATGAACCAGGTTGGCCGCCTGCTCGGCCATTAGGCTACCCGCTGTCGAATAATCGGCCAAGCTGGCCCCCAGGCGGTCGAGATGCGGACGGTCGCCATCGACGAGCTCAATCGCCACGCCTGCCTCGGCGATCTGCTCCAGCAGATGGGTCGCGCGGTCGTCGCCCGGAACGTAAGCGAGCAGGCCGTCGATCTTCTCGCCCACCTGCAGGCGCTCATCGATTTGCTCGAGTGCATCGGCATAGCCGCCGACGCCAAACTCGACGCGCTCGACGCTAATGCCCTGGTCGATAACCTCCTGCTCAAAGCGGTTGCAGCCTTCCCACAGGTAGCGATAGAAGTAAGCACCCTCGCGCGATGCGCACGGCAGGCAAAAGGTCAGGTTGATGTCCTTGCGACGCAGGCTCGAAGCGCTCGTGTTGCGGTGATAGCCCATCTCCTCGGCCTTATCGTTAACTTTGGCGCGCACGGACTCGCTCACGCCGGCCTTGCCCGTCAGGGCTTTGTGCACGGTATTGATGGAAACGCCGAGCTCGGCGGCTATGTCCTTCATGGTTACGCGAGCGCTCATGGGATTACTCCGGTGTTGGTAAGTTGCTAATTAACAATACGGTTAACGATACCCCAAAATCACTCGTCCACTCGCCGCGCCTACCCCCAAATGCGAAAAACGCCCCGCGAACGGATGCTCGCGGGGCGTTTGAGCCTGGGTTTTATTACCGAATGCCGCGACCAAGATCCTCGGCAATCTTGTCCACGCCTTTAAGCGCCGCGCAGGTCTTCTTGTTGGAGCAATGCCCCGTGCAAACGCCGCCCTGGGCGCAGTCGGCGCAAGTGCCCTTACGGTAGATGCGCACGCACACGGCGACAAACGCAATACCGATCACAGCCAGAACAACGATATCGATAGGTGCCATAGCAAGCCTCCTCTAGTTAACCACCACTTACTTTACACCATCCCCCACCTGCCAAAAAGGGACAGGTTTATTTTGGTCGGTTTTATCTGCGGAAACGCCACATCTCCCCCACCGCCTAAGTTGCTGTGAAATAGTTCCTAGATTCGCCATCTATGCCTGCAAACAGGAACTATTCCACCGCAACTTAGTTGATGCACCAAAAAGCCCGGGTATCGCGGGGATACCCGGGCTTCATGGAAAGGGGCTTGTCCTTATTTGGACTTAGGCCGAAACAGCGGCGGAGGCGGTGTTGGTCTCGTCCTCGTCGGTCCAGGCATGCTTAGGCATGGGACGGAAGATCTGGAAGAGCATCGCAACCAGCAGCACGATGGCGACAACCGTCCAGACACCAAACTGACCCAGAACAAGCAGGTTGTAGAACTGGTTGATGAACAGACCAATCACCCAAGCGAAGGCGCACTCGTAACCGATGGCGATCGCGGTCCACTTGCCGGAGTCCATCTGGTTGCGGATGGTGCCCATAGCGGCAAAGCACGGAGCGCACAGCAGGTTGAAGGCACCAAAGGCGACGCAGGCACCCATGGTCGGGAACATGCCGGCGAACGCGGTCCACAGGCTCGGGTCGGTCTCGGCAGCGTCGGCAACGGACAGCAGCGAGCCGGCGGTAGCGACAACGTTCTCCTTGGCAACGAGGCCCGAGACGGTCAGTGCGGTGGCCTGCCAGGTGCTAAAGCCGAGCGGGGCAAAGATCCAGGCGACCAGGTTGCCGAGCATAGCGAGCACGGAGTAGTCCATAAACTCCTCGGGGATACCCTCCATCGCAGGCAGGAAGCCAAAGGCGCCGTTGTAGCTGCCGAAGTTGGACAGGAACCACACCACGACGGTGGAGGCGAAGATGACCGTGCCGGCCTTCTTGATGAAGGCGAAGCAGCGTTCCCACACATGCAGCGCCCAAGAACGGATCGCCGGGAAGTGGTAGGCAGGCAGCTCCATGACAAACGGCGTGGGACGGCCGGCGAAGAGTTTGGTCTTCTTGAGCATCAGGCCCGAACCGATGACGGCAAAGACGCCCAGGAAGTAGAAGAGCGGGCTGATCCACGCGGCAGTGGTGGAAGAGTCGCCGATGATGGAACCCATGAGCAGGGCGATGATCGGCAGCTTGGCGCCACAGGGGATGAACGTGGTGGTCATGACCGTCATGCGACGATCCTTCTCGTTCTCGATGGTCTTGGTGGCCATGACGCCGGGGACGCCGCAGCCCGAGGACACGAGCATGGGGATGAAGGACTTACCGGACAGGCCGAAGCGGCGGAACACGCGGTCCATGATGAAGGCGACGCGGGCCATGTAGCCGCAGTCCTCCAGGAAGGACAGCATCACAAAGAGCAGGAACATCTGCGGCACGAAGCCGAAGATGGCACCCAGGCCGCCGACGATACCGTCACAGACGAGCGAATCGACCAGGCCGCCGTCCTCGGTGCCGCCCGCCACGAGGGCGTCGTGCACCACGGTGGTAATACCGGGGACATAGGGGCCATACTCCGCCGGATCGACCGAATCGGCGTCGTCGCCCGCAGCCTCGACCGCCTCGTCGTAGGCATCGCGACCCTGACCGAGCACGTACCAGCCATCGGTACCGAAGAGCTGGTCGTTGGTGAAGTCGGTCACCGTACCGCCTAAGGTGGAGACAGCAATGTAGTACACGCAGAACATGATGACCACAAAGATCGGCAGGCCCAGGATACGGTTGGTAACCACGCGGTCGATCTTCTCGGAGGTGCTCATCTTGGCAGGAGCCTTGGTCATGCACTCGTCGATGATGTGGGCGATCAGGCCGTAACGCTCGCCGGTGATGATGGACTCGGCGTCGTCGTCGCAGTCCTGCTCGCACTGGGCGACCAGCTGCTCAACGCGAGCGGCCTTCTCCTTGGTGAGGTTGATGAGCTTGCAGGCGTCCGCATCGCGCTCGAACAGCTTGACGGCGTAGTAGCGGCGCTTGTTGGCGGGGACGCTATCCGGCAGGTTGTTCTCGATGTGGGTCAGAACGTCCTCGATGGAAGAGTCGAACTTGTGCTCCGGCACCTGGCCCTTGGTGGCAGCAGACTTTTTGACCTGATCGAACAGCTCCGTGATGCCCTTGTTCTTAAGAGCCGAGATCATCATGACCGGGCAGCCGAGCTTCTTGGAGAGCTTGTCGGTGTCGATCTTATCGCCGTTCTTCTCGACCAGGTCGGCCATGTTGAGGGCGACGACCACGGGAAGACCGGTCTCGATAACCTGAAGCGCCAGGTACAGGTTGCGCTCGAGGTTGGTGGCGTCGACTACCTGGACGACGACATCGGGCTCGCCGCTCATGAGGTAATCGCGCGAGCACTGCTCCTCGGGGCTGTAGGGGGAAAGCGAGTAGATGCCGGGGAGGTCCGTAATCGTGACGCTCTTGTCACTCAGGAGCTTGGCCTCCTTTTTCTCAACCGTGACACCGGGCCAGTTGCCAACATAGCCGTTGGCGCCGGTGATCAGGTTGAAAAGCGTGGTCTTGCCGCAGTTGGGGTTACCCGCCAGTGCGACATGGATCTGAGAATCCGCCATTCAATCCTTCTTCCTTGTTTGCCCGCGCTGCTTTCTCCGCACGGGCTGGATAATGTGCTTCAAAGATGCTGCGTTAAGTTAGAAAAACCTAACTTTATCTGCAGAAATGTACACCGCAGGCCCTTACTGGACCTCGACGACGGCGGCCTCCTCCTTGCGGATGGAAAGCTCGTAGCCGCGCACGTTGATCTCGACCGGATCTCCGAGCGGTGCGACCTTCACGACCTTAAACGACGTGCCCTTGATGAGCCCCAGGTCCATAAGGTGGCGGCGAAGCGCGCCCTCACCGTGAAGCTTGACGATGGTAGAGCTCTCGCCCACCTTAACGTCACCCAACGTCTTCATTTACTTGTCCCCCTTTCAGTACTTGCAAATATACCGTCGTCTAACCGGCGGTCATGATGTGCATGGCCACCTTGGAATCGATGCCAAAGCGGGCGCCCAGCACGGTAACGATGATGTTGGCGCCGCTCGAACTCACCACGTGAATCTCGCTACCCTCGACAAAGCCGAGGTCCTTGAGGTGGTGCTTCATGTCCTCGTTGCCCTTTACACGAGACACGCGCACGGTTTCGCCCGCCTTCACCATCGAAAGCGGCATGGCCGGCATCTGCGGTCCGCAAGACATGACTGGGCTCCTAACATCGAATCGTCCTCAACATCGACACGGCGAAAGTTAGCCACGTCTATGTTCGCTTTAGTAAACTAGCACGCGGTTAACTTTTTGGAAAGGGTCCCTATTCAGTTTTCGAAAAAGTTTCCCATGCGAAACAAAGAAGGCGCCGCAAAGGTATCCCTTTACGGTGCCTTGTCATACCAATTCATGTGACAAAGGAACTGTCCCTTTGTCACATTACACTGCGCTTAGAGCGAAAGGTTTCTGATCGACGTGACGCACGAAGCCTCGTCTACGCCCGAAACGCGGAAGATGATGTCCTCGCCGCACTCGCCGTAGAGAGCCATGAGGCCCATAACGTCGCGACCATCGGTATGGCGGTCGCCAATGCTGACCGACACGTCACTACGATGTCTGGCGATGATGTCATAAAGCAGCGCAACCGGGCGGGCATGCAGTCCCAACGGATCTTTAATCGTCTTTGTAAACTCGACCATGTCCCCTCCCGCGGCATCGAACATTCGGCCGGCAAACCCAGCCACGTGGTAGTTATTGTAGCGTTAGATGCTTGTCGAGTGCCCTTTCGGATACCCCGTGGGCAAAAAGTGGCAAATATGAGTACTGTCACTAATTTAGTAGCAGCAAAATCGAGCCCAAAATGCTCCCTTTGAGCAATTTCGGCGCCCTGCACAGCCCTATTCAATGCCTATAGGGTGTTAGATAAATTGATTTTCACCTCATTTTGGTCCGAAATGGGCCAAAAAATATGCTACTCCCGTTGCAACAGTACTCATATTTGGCATTTTTTGCCCACGGGGTCAACAAGACGCGCCCTGACGCACAAAAAACGAGGGAAGGCACGTGTCCCTCCCTCGTTGCGAGCAATATGTAAGCCGTTCGTCTACATCAGGCGCAGGCTGACGTCCTTGAGCTGGGCGCCGGAAACGGCACTCGGGGCGCCCGACATGAGGTCGGAGCCGCTGGCCGTCTTGGGGAACGCCATGACGTCGCGGATGGAGTCGGAGCCGGTGAGCAGCATGCACACGCGGTCCAGGCCCAGAGCAAAGCCGCCCATCGGGGGCGCACCAAACTTGAGGGCCTCCATGAGGAAGCCGAACTGCGACTCGGCGCGCTCCTCGGTAAAGCCCAGAAGCTTGAGCATGGACATCTGCATCTCGGCATTGTGGATACGCATACCACCGCCGCCGGCCTCGAAGCCGTCCATGACAAAGTCGTAGGTGCAGGAACCGGCTGCCAGCGGATCGGCCTCGATCTTGGCGATGTCGGTCTCGGTCGGCAGGGTGAAGGGCTGGTGCTCGGCGGCGTAGGCCTTGCGGTCCTCGTCCCAGTGGAACAGCGGGAAGTTGACGACCCACAGGAAGTCGTGACCCTCGCGCTTGATCTCGAGCGCGTTGGCCATGTGCGAACGCATGCCGCCCAGGATCTCGTCGGAGAGCAGGCGCGGGCCAGCGGCGAACATCACAAGGTCGCCGGGCTCGACGTCCATGCGCTCGCGCAGAGCAGCCATCTCCTCGTCCGAGAAGAACTTGACGATGGGGCTGTTGATGGAGCCGTCCTCGCGGAAGGCGATCCAGGCCAGACCCTTGGCACCAAACGTGGAAGCCACGCCGGCGAGCTTATCGATCTTGGCACGGGCCCAGGCGCCGGCGCCCTTGGCGTTGATGCCCTTGACGACGGAACCCTCCTCGTTCGCGGCGGTCGCGAAGACCTTGAACTTGGAGTTGGCGAACACGTCGGTCAGGTCGACCAAGTGCATGCCGTAGCGAGTGTCGGGCTTGTCGGAGCCATAGGTGTCCATGGCCTCCCAGTAGTCCATGCGACGCAGCGGCGTGGGCATCTCGACACCCATGCGGCCGAAGGCGTCGGACAGGACCTCCTCGAGCGCACTCATGACGTCGTTCTGGTCCACGAAGGACATCTCGATATCGACCTGGGTGAACTCGGGCTGACGGTCGGCGCGCAGGTCCTCGTCGCGGAAGCACTTGGCGACCTGGTAGTAGCGCTCGACGCCACCGACCATGAGCAGCTGCTTCAGGAGCTGCGGGGACTGCGGCAGGGCGTAGAAGTTGCCCGGCTGGATGCGGCTGGGGACGATGAAGTCGCGAGCGCCCTCGGGCGTGGACTTGAACAGGGAGGGCGTCTCGACCTCCATGAACTCACGGTTGTGCAGCGCCTCGCGAATGGCAAAGGTAAAGTCGGAGCGCAGCTTGAGGTTGGCCATCATCTCGGGACGACGGAGGTCCAGATAGCGATAGCGCAGACGGGTGTCCTCGCTGGTCTCGATGCCATCCTCGATCTGGAACGGCGGGGTGACGGAAGTGTTGAGCACCTCGGCGTGGTCGGTCAGGACCTCAATCTCGCCGGTCGCGAGCTTGGCGTTGGTGGTCTCCTCGCCACGGGCGCGCACGACGCCGTGAATCTTGATGGGCCACTCGGGGCGCATGGTCTCGGCGATCTTAAAGGCATCGCCGTCGGAGTGCTCGGGGTCGAAGGTGAGCTGCGTGATGCCCTCGCGGTCGCGAAGGTCGCAGAAGATAAGGCCGCCGTGATCGCGGCGACGGCTCACCCAACCGGTGAGGGTAACCTCTTCGCCCACGTTCTCGCGGCGAAGCTCGCCGCAGGTACGGGTGTGCATGGAATGCTCGTCGATGGGACGGGTCTGGCTCATACCAGTGATCCTCCTTTATGGATCTGTGCCGCCCCGTGTCGTTCCGGGCGGCGTCGTACAGATTTGCCCAGCCTGCGTAAACCGCGCAGCCAGACATGGCGTTCTATCTTATCGCACCTGTGCCGATGTACCGCGAAAAAGTGGCTCGCGCTCAAAGACTTGACGGAGACGAAACAATTGACGCACTGCGGCGCCCGCCCGCGCGCGTCACGTGCGACAATATGCCCCAATTCAACAGCACTTGGAAAGGCCCGTCATGACTGCACGCCTCATTGTTATGGATATCGACTCCACCCTCATCAACCAGGAGGTTATCGACCTGTTGGGCGAGGAAGCCGGCGTGGGCGAGCAGGTGGCGCAGATAACCGAGCGCGCCATGCGCGGCGAGCTCGACTTTAAGCAGGCACTCGAGGAGCGCGTGGGGCTGCTTGCCGGTCTGGACGAGAGCGTTTTCGAGCGCACCTTTGAGCGCGTGACGTTTACCCCCGGCGCGCTGGAGCTCGTGCGCTCGGCCCACAGCAAGGGTTGGAAGGTCGGCGTGGTGAGCGGCGGTTTCCACGAGGTCGCCGACAAGATCGTAGCCGCCGCGGGCATTGACTTTTGCCTAGCCAACCGCCTGGAGGTCGCGGACGGCAAGCTCACCGGCAAACTGGCGGCCGACATTGTGACCAAGGAGTCCAAGCTCATCCAGCTGCTGGATTGGGCTGTTGAGTGCGGTGTCGATATGGCCCACACCGTCGCGATCGGCGACGGGGCAAACGACATCCCCATGATTCAGGCCGCAGGCACCGGCATCGCGTTTTGCGCCAAGCCCAAGACGCGCGAGGCGGCCCCGTTTGCCATCGATGAGCGCAACCTGATGCTCGCCATGGACATCATCCTGCGCGACTAGCCAGTCCGCCTCATTACTTCATCTAATCTGACATATTAGATTTCCGAACAATTTTGCTCTAATGTTCGGAAAGAACCCTTCGCGTGCTAAACTTTTAAACGTCGAAGGGAATTTATATGGACAAACGCGATCTTGAGCAATTGCTAAGTAACGTGGCAGACGGAAGCGTTGCACCGGCCGATGCCCTCACGCGCATCCAAACGGCGCCGACCGCCGACCTGGGCTTTGCACAGCTCGATCTTTCGCGCGGGGTGCGTCAGGGAGCTGGCGAGGTTGTCTACGGCGCCGGTAAAACCGCCGAGCAGATTGCCGCCATTATCGAAGCGCTGCGCAACGCAGGCCAGAAGCACGTCCTGGTCACGCGTCTCGATGCCGGCAAGGCAGCGCGCACCGCTGAGCTTCTTGATGACAATATCGACCTGGGATATGTCCCGGACGCCCAGCTCGCCCTCGTGGGTGGCATGCCCTCCCCCACCGGCAACGGACGCATCGTCGTCGCTTGCGCCGGCACGAGCGACCTGCCCGTCGCCGAAGAGGCCGCACTGACAGCCGAATTCTATGGCAACGAGGTCGACCGCCTTTACGACGTGGGCGTCGCCGGCCTGCACCGCCTGCTCGCTCATGCCGAGGAACTTGCCCAGGCACAGGTGGTCATCGCCATCGCCGGCATGGAGGGTGCCCTGGCAAGCGTCATCGGCGGCCTGGTGAGCTGCCCGGTCATCGCCGTCCCCACGAGCGTGGGCTACGGCGCGAGCTTTGGCGGCGTGGCCGCACTGCTCGCCATGCTCAACTCCTGCGCCAGCGGCGTTTCGGTCGTCAATATCGACAACGGCTTCGGCGCTGCCTACCAGGCAAGTCTTATCAATCATCTGAGCGCCGGCACGCCCCGCGCCCGCTAAGGAGCATTTCATGTCCAACCATCAGCACACGCTTATCATCGACGGCACCTCGGGCATCAGCGGCGACATGACCGTCGCGGCTCTGCTCGACCTGGGTGCCAGCGAGGAGCACCTGCGCGAGCAGCTCGCCACGCTTCCGGTCGAAGGCTTTGAGGTTGCCGTGACGCGCGTAAACAAGCACGGCATCGACGCCTGTGACTTTGATGTTCAGCTGGCAGAGGAGCTCGAGAATCACGATCACGACATGGCCTGGCTCTACGGCAACGATGCGACCGCAGAGCACATGCACGAGCACGCTCATCACCGCCATCACGACCATGGCGAGCACGAGCATCATCACGAGCATGAACATGCTCACTGCCACGAGCACATGCATGAGCACGCCCACGACCACAACGGCCACCACCACGCCCATCATCACCGCTCCCTGGCCGACGTCACCGCCATCATCGATGGGTCGCAGCTGACCGATGGCGCTAAGCGCCGCGCCCTCGCTATCTTTACTGCGCTCGCCGCCGCCGAGGCCAAGGCGCACGGCAAAACGCCCGAGACCGTCATGTTCCACGAGGTGGGCGCCGTCGACTCCATCGTCGACGTCTGCTCGGTCGCCATCTGCCTCGATGACCTGGGCATCGAGGATATTGTGGTCGAGTCGCTCTCCGAGGGCCACGGCACCATCCGCTGCGCCCACGGCCTTATGCCCATCCCGGTGCCCGCCGTCGTCAACCTATGCCAGGCAGGCAATATCGCCCTCACGCCCGCACCGGTCGCCGGCGAACTCGTGACGCCCACGGGTGCCGCCATCGTCGCCGCACTGCGCACGTCCGAGCACCTGCCAGCCCGTTATCGCATCGAAGCTGTAGGCTACGGCGCAGGCAAGCGCCCCTACGAGGGCTGCTCCGGCACGCTCCGCTGCCTGCTCGTCCACATGGACGCGTAAGAATGGATGCCCGAAAAACCAAAAGCCGCGCCGCCATCGTTGCGGCATTCTCCGGGCTCCTGCGCGAGGAAGACTACGGCAGGATCACCGTCGGCGACATCATCGCGCGTGCCAACGTGGGCCGCGCGACGTTCTACGGCCTTTTCAAGAGCAAAGACGACCTACTCGCAGAGCTCGTAAGCGACATCTGCGCCCACGCCCTCGACGATGACGGCACGCCCCTCGACGACCCGCTCATACAAGTCGAGCACATCCTCAACAACCTCTGGGAGCGTCGCCAAGGCGTACGAGCCCTGGTAGCCGGCGCCGGCTCACGCGTCTTCGCCGACTGCTTGCGCAAGACCATCATGTCACGAGCAGCCGAAACCGTCCCCACCGAACCAAACGGCCCCGCCGCCACCATGGATCGCAGCTTTCTACTACACCACATAGCCTCAAGCTTCGTAGGAACAGTCCAATGGTGGGCCTGGCACAACTTCCAAGCCCCAAAAGAAGACGTAGCCAAAGACTACCTATCAGCCATCAAGCCCCTCTTCAACTAAGTAACCCCCTCATCCCAAAGCACGGCCCATCCCAAGGCGCCATGCATCCCAAAGTGAGACACACACCCCAAAGCCCCAACCAGCAAAGCGCCCACCACATCCAAATTCAGATATATATGTTGGGTTGCCTACTCGAGAGCAACAAAGACCCCGCAGCTGGCCGCATGGGGTAACTTCCCAGCGCATTCCGCAGGACGAAAGAACCCCCGCCGCACGAAGTGCGCAGCGGGGGTTCTTTCATGTCCGAGGACGCGCTGGGAAGTTACCCCATGCGGGCAGCGGACAACTATGTAGCCTCGGACTAGAACATGCCCAAGAAACCATGCACAAACAGCGCAGCCACGATAGCACCAACAAACGGAGCAATACCAGGAACAAGCAGGCCGTACTTCCAGTTGTTATCGGCCTTGTTCTTAATCGGCAGCACCTGATAGGCAAGACGAGGAGCAAGGTCACGAGCCTGGTTCATGGCGAAGCCGGTGATGCCGCCCATACCCATGCCAACGGCCCAAACGATCAGGCCAACGCAGATCGCGAGCATCAGGACATCCTCGCCAGCACGACTAGCGGCAGCGAGGATGGCGCTAATGAACACGAAGGTGCAGATAGCCTCGCAGAAGAAGTTGCGGGCGTAGTTGGTGCCCTCGGTAGTGGGGTTGGTCGAGAAGATGTTGCGCTGAGCGATGGGGTCGACGACGCCCTCGGAGGCCTTGAACTCATCGGCATACATAAACCAAGCGATCACGGCGCCCACAAAGCCGCCGAGCATATCAGCGAGCATGAAGGGAATGCAGTTGCCCCACGGCACCAGGCCGACGATGCACTGGGCAAGCACCATGGCCGGGTTCATGCACACGGCGCCGCCAAAGACAAACAGGCAGACCGAGATGCCAAAAGACCAGGTGGTGATGGCAAACATGTGACCGGAGCCCTGATACTTGGTGCCCTTGAGCACGGTATCGCAGTGTACGCCCACGCCAAAGACGATCATGAGGGCCGTCGCGCCGAATTCGCACAGGAGTTTGGTAAGCATAAAACCTTATCTTTCTTGTCGGTTATAAACGATTCGTTTGAGTCGCGCACTAGTGCTGCGCGACGACAACGCCCAGGCCATCGGGAATAACGGCAACCTTGGCGTCTGCACCCTTCATTTCGAAGGCGAGCTTGAGCGCCTCCTCGAGGGTGTTGACCGGGGTCATGTGCATGTCCTTGATCATCTGGTGATCGCACAGGTCGGTGACCATGATCACAGGGTGATGTGCCAGAATGCGGGCGAAGATCTGGCTCGTCCACTGGTCGGGCAGGGTCTCGTCCTTGGGACGGTCGATGCAGGCGCGCTCGAACTCAGCCGGATCGTTGTCGGCGATGTTGTGGTAGAAGCCCTCGCCGCCGTGACCATCGGCGCAACCGGCGACGTCGATAATCACGCCGCCCTCGGGAAGTGTGGCCTCGGCAGCGCACATACCCTTCACGGCCTGGTAGATGTTCTGGTCGAGCGGATAGCCGCCGTTGGTGCTGATGGCAATCTCGCACTCGACAGGCTCGACGCCGGCAAGGCTCTTCACGAATTCGCAGCCAGCCTCATGGGCCTTATGAATGTCGCCGGCAAAGGAGCCGATGACCTCGTGCTTGCCGTTAAGCACCACGTTGAGTACGAAGGCGAGGTGAGCCATTTCGGCAGCAGCAAACATGTCCTCGCTCACGTGGTTGTGGCACAGGTTGCCGGCACGCGAATG
Source organism: uncultured Collinsella sp. (assembly GCA_934646865.1). Taxonomy (GTDB): domain Bacteria; phylum Actinomycetota; class Coriobacteriia; order Coriobacteriales; family Coriobacteriaceae; genus Collinsella. The sequence goes on from CAKUEU010000025.1 coordinate 19,715, forward strand.
AGAGTCGTTCACAAACTGACCGTTGTGGTTGTACATGATGGTCTTGTAGCTGGCGATACCGGGCAGCACGGACTTACGGCTGCCGGAGAAGCCGGCAAAGAAGTGCGGCTCAATAAAACCCTCGGCAAGCAGCAGATCGCAATCGGCAGCGATCTTGTTGATGATGCACTCACCGCCAGAAGGCAGGGTGCCGATCTTCTTCATCATGCTGTCGTCGGTAGCGACATGCATGACGATCTCCTCGTTGGCGACGATCTTCTCGCCATACTTGTCGACGAGTTCCTCATGCGTCGAAGGACGGTGCATACCCGTAGCAACCAGAATACGAACGCGAGCCTCGGGCGCAGCAGTATGAATGTGATGCAGCAGAATAGGCATCGTCACGTGCGAAGGAACCGGACGCGTATGGTCAGAACTGATGATAACGATATCCTTCTTGCCAGCACAAAGCTCCTCGAGCGAAGACGAGCCATAAGGATTAGCCAGCGACTCTTCTACCAGCTCTTGCTGCGTTTTAGTAGTCTCAAACTCGTTTTGATGACCCTCCATCACACCTGCGAAGTTCTTGTCCTCAAGCTCCAGATGCAGCTTCTTGTGGTCAAACGGCAATTCACATTCAAACAACGACGAGCGCCCTCTTCCTTTCATCTAACACACTAGATAAACCGTAGGAAGGATACGCCGCTCACCGATAACAACCAACCACCCACCAACCCATTAACAGAACGTTCACAATTGACAAGTACAAAAAGGTGGCCGCAGCCCCAAAAGGAACCACGACCGCCGTCCAAAACGCGCGAAGCGCCAAATGCATCTCAATCCCGACCGATAAGGCGCTAGGCGCGAAGCGCCGCACGCGCCGCCGGGACAGATCCCCATCCAAAACGCGCGAAGCGCGCCATTCTTCCCTCAGCCCGTAATCCGCAGAAGACCGGACATCGTAGGGGCCGCCGTATGTTTACTTTCCGGCGCATTCCGCAGGACGCAAGAAGCCCTCGCCGCACGAAGTGCGCAGCGAGGGCTTCTTGCATGTCCGAGGACGCGCCGGAAAGTAAACATACGGCGGCCCCGGACAACGACTCCAGGGCTATCTATTACCCCGTGTTTTGCAGTCCTGCCGAGACGCCAGTCACAGTCGAAAGAATCAGGCTCATGTACTCTGCCTTCTTCTCCTCGGCCATCTCGTCCTGGTTCATACGCACCTCGCGAAGAGCGCGAACCTGGGCGATGGACAGGGCGTCGACATAGGGGTTACGGACGCGGACAGCACAGCCGAGCACGCGGCGGCGCTGCAGCGGCCATTCGTCACCGACGATGGCGAGGACCCACTTACGGGTGAGCTGCATCTCGGTAAAGACCTTCTCGGACAGATCCTCGCGGTCGCCCAGATGCAGATACATCTTGGCGATGCGCTGGTCGGTCTTGGCAATCGACATCTCGATGTTGTCGATAAAGGTGCGGAAGAACGGCCACTCCTGGTAGGCGGCCTTGAGCTGCTCCAGATCGCCAAACTGCTCGCAGGCGGTGCCCAGGCCGTACCAAGCGGCCAGGTTAATGCGGGCCTGGCTCCAGCTGAAGATCCACGGAATGGTACGCAGGTCGTCGAGCGACTTGGCGCCCAAGCCGCGCTTGGCAGGACGCGAGCCGATCGGCAGCAGGCCGACCTCGGTCAGCGGCGTCACGGTCGAGAACCACGGCGTAAAGTCGTCGGTGTGCAGCAGGTCCAGATAGCGCTCGTGGCTCACGGCGTTGAGCTTCTCGGCCATATCCCAGAACTTCTGCGTGGTCTCGGTGTTGATCTTCTCGACGCTCGGGGCCGACTGCAAAAGCGTTGCGGCGGCAACGGACTCAACATGGCGCTGAGCCAGCGTGCGGTTGCCGTAACGGGCAAAAATGACCTCGCCCTGCTCGGTAAGCTTAAAGAAGCAGTTGACCGAACCCTTGGGCTGCGCCAGAACGGCCTTGTTTGCCGGACCGCCGCCACGGCCCACGGCACCGCCGCGGCCGTGCATGAGCACCAGGTCGATATCGTTCTTCTCGGCCCACTTGGCAATGCGCTCCTGCGCGGAGTGCAGGGCGAGCATGGCCGTGGTAGGACCGGCATCCTTGGAGGAGTCGGAGTAGCCCAGCATGACCTCCATGCGGCGGTTGGTCTGGGCAAGGCGCTTTTGCACCACGGGAAGGGTGAGCATCTGGTCGAGCACGTCGACGCAGCCCTCGAGGTCCTCGAGCTGCTCGAACAGCGGGATCACGTCGAGCTCGGGGACGTCTTCCTCGTGTGCGAAGGACAGGTGGGCAAGCTCAAAGACATCGGCCACATGCTGAGCGCTCTTGGTGAACGAGATGATGTAGCGGTGCGCCATCTTCTTGCCATAGCGCTTTTGGATGGAGCCGATGGCACGGAAGGTGTCGATGACCTCGCGCGTCATGGGCTGCAGGTCGCCGTGGATACCGTTCTCGTGGATATCCTTGAGGGCGCGGGCATGCACCACGGAGTGCTGACGGAACTCCATCTCGACCATATGGAAGCCGAAGGACTCGACCTGCCAGATGATGGTCTGGACCGGGCCGTAGGCAGCACGGACGGCACCGCAGGCGGCCAGCGAGCGCTGGACGACACGAAGGTCCTCCAGGAACTCATCGGCACTGTGGTACATGGTGTCGGTGATGCGGCGCACGGTGGCGTTCAGACGGTCGGCCATGACGAGCATGACGGCGCGATGCGGCTCGTGCTCGGAGATCAGCTCGGCGCGGGCCGTGTACTGGGCGCTCATCTCGACCTGATGGTTCCACAGGTTCATGAGCTCGGCAGAAGGCTTGCTGTACTCGGCCTCGAGCGTCAGGTTGCGACCGATGCGGCGGCACTTGTCCTCGAGCTTGAGCACCATATGGGTAAAGTACTTGGCGGCGACCTCGCGGCTCACCTTGGCGGTGACGTTGGGGTTGCCGTCGCGGTCGGAGCCAATCCAGCTGCCGGGGTGGAAGAATGCCGGGCACAGCGGCGGCACGGTACCGGCTTTGTCGCCCAGCACCCAGTCGTCAAAGCGACGATAGATGACGGGAATGATATCGAACAGTGTGTTATCGAAGATGTCGATGATGGTATCGGCTTCCTCGACGGGCGTGGGCTTCTTGAGCGCGATGGGGCTCGTGCGCACCAGGGCGTCGATCTCCTGCAGCATATGGCGCTCGTTCTCCACCAGGTCGGAGCCACCCAGGCGCGGACGCTCCTCCAGCAGATTGGAGATACGGCGGATCTTGCCCTCGACGGCCTTACGACGGGCCTCGGTGGGATGTGCGGTAAAGACGGGGTGGAACTCCAGCTTGCCGAGCAGCTCGTTGGCGCCCTCGACGCCCATCTCCTCTACCAGCTGGTGGTAGGCAACGGTGAGCTCGTTAGCGGGATCGACCTCGGTATCGGTCGACGCGCCGGCCTCGCGCTCGCGCAGCTGGGCCACGCGGTAGTTCTCCTCCGACAGGTTTGCCAGATGGAAAAAGCTCGTAAAGGCGCGGACGATAACCTGCTGCTTATCGAGCGGCAGGCTGTCGATAATATCAACGACCTCACGGAACGCCACGGCAGTGGACTCATCGGCGGTAGGTACGCCCTGCTCATCGACGGCCTCGTCGGCAGCGCGCGTACCGGGGTTGCCGGCATTGGCCACAATTTCGGCCGACAGGATTTTGTCGAACAGGTCCGCGATCTCGGGATCATACTCGCTAAGCACACGACGCTCCAGGCGCAGGAACAGCGCCAGATTGTCGCGCAGCTCCTCGGGGATCTCGATCTCGGCGAGACGCTCCCTGGACTCGGCATTCGAGCCGATTCGGTTAACGAGGCGGTTGACCACGGCAGCGACGCGCGCCGCGGCTTCGGGTACAGACTGGTTGCTTAGGTTCTCAGCCACGTTTCCTCCCATTCCTCCTTCTATGCACGTAACATGCGGTATTCATTATAGGCACTTGAGAAATACTTTCGACACTGATTGCGCTTTACCACACAAAAGTATTTTCTGCATTGCAAGGGTTTTTGCCCCAAATGGTCGTATTTCTCGGTAGGCGGCATACGCAAGCGGGGGCATTCCGCATAAATGCGAAACACCCCCGTAACAATCGCTCGCCATGAGCAGGGCACATTAGCGGGCCCGCAGCTCAACATGATGCGCTACAGGCGCTCGCGAACCGCCTCGACAACGTTGTCCAGATCGGCGAGGACCTCGTCATGGCTCTCCATGTCGCGCACCTTGACCTTGCCGGCGGCAAGCTCGTCGCCACCCAGGACCAGGATGAGCTTGGCGCCCACCTTGTCGGCCTGCTTAAACTGAGCCTTGAGCGAACGGCCCTGGTAATCGGCCTCGGTCACGATCCCTGCGGCGCGGAGCTCCTGCGTAATGGCAAAGACGTTCTGACGCAGCTCCTTACCGGCGTTGGCGACGTAGACGCACGGGGTCTCCTCGGCACCCAGGTCGCTGCCAAAAGCCTGCAGGGCCAACAGGGCGCGCTCAAAACCGACAGCGAAGCCGACGCCAGCCGTGGGCTTGCCGCCCTCGAGCTCAACGAGACCGTCGTAGCGACCGCCGCCGCCGATGGAGCCGACGCCGGCACCGGGGGCCTCGACCTCAAAGACGGTGCGGGTGTAGTAGTCCAGGCCTCGCACCAGGGTGGGATCCTCGACATACTCGATACCGGCGGCATCCAGATAACGCTTGACCTGCTCGTAGTGCTCACGGCACTCGTCGCACAGGTTGTCGCCCATCAGCGGGGCGTCGGCCATAATCTCGCGGCAGTGGTCGTTCTTGCAGTCGAAGGCGCGCAGCGGGTTGAGCTCGGCACGCTCACGGCACTCGTCGCACATCTCGTCGGCGTGATCGAGGATAAACTGCTTGACCTGCTCGCGGTAAGCCGGACGGCACTGGGCATCGCCCATCGAGTTAATAAGTAGACGAAGCTTGGAAAGATCGAAGCCCAGGCGCTTGTAGAACTCCATGAGCATGATGATGCACTCGGCGTCGGCAGCCGGATCGGGAGCACCGAGCCACTCGATGCCCACCTGGTGGAACTGGCGCAGACGGCCCTTCTGGGGACGCTCGCCGCGGAACATAGCCTCGGCATAGTACGCCTTAAACGGCGTGGAGCCCTGGGGCACCAGGTTGTTCTCCACGACGGCGCGAACCACGCCGGCCGTGCCCTCGGG
>CAKUEU010000026.1 GCA_934646865.1 uncultured Collinsella sp.
AGCGCCTTCTTGCGGCCGCGGTTGACGCCGATCAGCGACAGCGAGCCGGCCAGGTCGTAGGAGAGCTCGGGCTTGACGTCGAGCTTTGCCGTGAGCTGTGCTGCCGCGGGCGGAATGCGGCCGCCGGCCGCCAGGGCGTCAAAGCTCTCGAGCGTAAAGTAGCCGTGAACGTAGGTCTTGGCCTCGTTTGCCCAGTCGACCAGCTGCTTGGCGGTCAGTCCCGCCGAACGCTGGCGCACGGCCTCAAGCGCCAAGAGCTCGCCGGTCGCACAGGGCAGAGCGTTGTCGACCACGTACAGCTCAAAGTTGGGATACTCGGCGCGCACGGCGTCCGCCGCCTGGCACGCGGAGTTGTAGCTCGACGACAGCGCCGAGGTAAAGCACAGGTAGACCGTGGGCGTACCCTCTTTGGCGCACTCGGTAAAGAACTCGATATAGCGACCGAGCGACACAGCCGAGGTGGACACGCGGGCACCGGCGCGCATGCGGTCGTAGAACTCCTTGGGTGTGATGCTCGACCAGATGTCATCCGTGCGCTCCTCGCCATCGATAATGAAGGGGAAACCCAAGATATCGACATCGAGGTTCGCGGCGACCTCGGGGCTAAAGTCGCAGCAGGTATCGACGACGATGCGGCAACGGTCCGAATGACCGGCGGATGCGGCCTTGTCCATCAAAGCGACTCCTTACGTAAAAAGGCGGCCACCCGCATGGGATGGCCGCCAACCGTTAACTCATGCAAGTTAACGTATTTTACTCGTCAAGTGTTTCGATACGGGGCTTGATGATGCCATATCCACCATTCTTACGGTGATACACCACATTGATGAGGCCAGTCGTCGCGTTCTCGAACACGTAGAAGTCATGGCCCAGCAGATCGGTCTGCACCAGCGCCTGCTCCTCAGTCATCGGGGTGACGTCGATGACCTTCTCGCGGACGAGCAGGTCATCGTCCTCCTCGGGCAGCAGCAGGTCGGCCAGATCCTCGACACGCTCGACCGGTGCAACATCCGCTGCGCTGGCACCACCCTGGCGGTTGTCCACGACCTTGGTCTTGAACTTGCGCAGCTGGCGGGTGACCTTATCGGCGGAGAGGTCGATGGCGGCGTACATATCTGCACCATGCTCGGCAACGCGAATCACCGAACCGCGGGCGCGAACCGTAACCTCGACGATTGCCGGGTTGGGGTTCGAGGGATTCTTCTCATAGCGAAGTACAACGTCGACCGTCATGGGCTCGATATCGAAAACCTTGAGCGCCTCGCCGATCTTCTCATCCACATGCGCACGCAGAGCATCGGTTACCGTCGTCTTGCGTCCAGAAACCTTGATATCCATACGTGGCTCCAATCTGCCTCGGGGACTTACTGTACTGGCTATGTACCCATTGCCGTGCATTTAATCACGCGGATTCCCAAAGACCCGAATAACGATTGCTTGATACCGCATACCGAAGTCTCGCACTTTTCTGTGGCAAAGTGCGCTATGGGAGGGCGTCACCGGCATTAGTTTTGGCCCTAGAAATTTGCTTTGACCTGCTGGTTTTATAGAGATGAAAAAGCCGGGCTCCCCTATTGGGGAAGCCCGGCAGTGCGTGTTGAAACCGTGAAGAGGCGTCTCTCCTAGCGCATAGGAGACGCCACCCCTAGCAATAACTAGCTATTAAGCTTGTTAATGTCGTCGTCGGTGATGGTGTCTTCCTGGCTGGACGATTTGTCTTCGGAGGATGCGGTCTCATTGTGGGAATCGGAGGACTCGCTGCCGGAGGATGCGGAGCCAGACGACTGAAGGTTGACACCAGATACTGTCTTAGTGGTGAGGTCGTAGGGCATCGTGCCATACCAGACGCAGTGGACTGCCTCGAGCGTACCGTCGACCGTGATGCCGTCGAGGGCATCGCTCACGGCACGGCACAGTTCGTCATTGGACGAGAGGCCCGCAACACCAAGCGTCGAGGGCGCCTCGAGCGCACCGACATAGGAGATCTCGCTCATCAGGCGTGCAAGGTAGCCGCCGGCCGTGGAGTCGCAGATCACATAGTCGACTTCGCCGGACTCGAGCGCCTCAAAGCACTCGTTGATGTTGGGGTAGGTCTTTTGGTTGGCGGTGATGCTCTGCTTAGCAAGCGCCTCCTGCGAGGCCGATGACATCTGGACACCCAGAGTAGACGTGTTAAGGGTATCGGTGGAAACGTTTAGCGACCCACCATCGCTGGTTCTACCGAACACGGAAGCGGCATCGTACAGGCAGGTGCCGAGCGAGCTAACGTCCCCGTCCGTGGAGTTGATCTCGCCGATAAAGATATCAGCCTTTTTGTCGCCGAGCGCGGAACCTGCCGAGGACGCATCGACAAAGGCGACCTTAAGGCCCATGCGGCTTGCGAGGGCGCGGGCAGCGTCGACTGCATACCCCGTGAGCTCGCCGTCAGCGCCCTGCATGGCCTGCGGCGCATCGGAGGTATCGAGGGCAACCGTCAGGGTACCGGGAGTGACCAGGGCATCATCCGACACCGTGGGCGTGACGGTCTCGTACTCGATCTGGTCGATCGTGGGAGTCGTGAACGTAGACAGCGGGTTGAACGCGCATCCGCTCAGGCCCAAAACGGCGATGACCGCTGCGGTCCCAGCACCTAACCGAGCCGCGTGCATCAAGCTGCCCCTCACCATGTCCACTACCCTGCCTTCTGTGTCGTATACGATCCGTGCGTTGCGCGGAATATCAGATTGTTCCCACCAGCTGACCTGGTATTTGACCCCACACTTGCGCACCGGGGTGTTTGCTCGGGAGGCCGCAGCCACCTTCACGACTGGCCCGCTCGCCCGCGAGGCGGTATTGCCCCAAAGAAAGTAGAACGGACGGTGCGGCTTACATCTAGGACGCGCCATGATCGCGCCGCGCGCACGCGGTCGCTTACGTGGATCCCTTTGACCGCGTCTGTCTTGGACTAGGACGGGCATTTCGTCCGTCCGCAACCACAGCCTGGTAGGAACGTAGCGCATTATAGCTAAGTTCAAGCTAAAGTTTAAGGTTAGGGGCGTCATTCGCATCGCGAGTACAGATTTCGCAGGTCGGAGTGGGCTATTCGTGCCCCTGTGAAGCCCGGAGCTCCCCTATGGGGAGCTCCGGGGCACCCTTCCTAGGGTGCTGTGGCCAAAAAATGGCAAATATGAGTACTGTCACCAATTTAGTAACAGGCAATTTTGGCCTCTCGGACAGATTTTGCGCTCAGTGTCGCCAACCTGATGCTTAGTTATTCCACATTTGTTTATTATCTTCTTACTTTATGCCGCCTCCGAGTCCCAAATTCCTTGTTTTTGCTGTTACTGATTTAGTGACAGTACTCATATTTGCCATATTTTGGCCAGGGCATATGATTAACCCCCTATTTTCGACGTGAATTAGACCGGCTTAAGCCCAAAACACGCCCGCAGCGTGTTAAGCAACGCCTCTTGCTTCTTCCTGCGGGCATCGACACGATTCCGGTACCGCTTTCGCATACGCTGGTGCATGCGCCATGCGAGCGCTTCCATCGCTTCCATGTCACAGAGCATTTCGCTATTGACCGTCGCGACCTCGATTCCCATAGTAATCAAGCCCGTGTTGCGCTTTTCATCATGGATACGTCCCCTCCGAGAGGAATGGCCCAGCTCACCGTTGTATTCCAGGTCAAACCGGGCCGCTTCTTGATACGCATCGCAAACTGCATGAGGCATCCCCGAGATTGCCTGCGCACGGTCATCGAACTCGATCTTGTAGTCGGTCTTAAAAGGTCCGCAGGCAAACCCGCCATAGGAAAACGGAAGCGAAAACAGGGCGAGCATGATGCACTCCATGGGTGAGCGCAGGTTTTCCGAAAGATAGGGACATAGACGCTGCAGTTGTTTGGCCGTGTTCCCCTTGTATACCGCGAGATAATCTGCCAGACGATCGGGCATCAGCACCGGCTCGACTTCGAAGTAACCCACGTCTGGTGGCTGGTCCTTGTCCTTTGCAAGTTTGTTCGCAACAGGCGAGCTGTAGGGAGGCAGAAACTTGCCGCGATCGCTGAGGGAAATCTTGGAGCACAGCTCCTGGGCCAGGGCAAACGCCTGGATGCAGCCGACCTCGCGCGCAACGGCAACACAAAGGGCCTCGGGAGATAGGCTGTACACCCCCGGTTCCACCTCTAGAATCGAGCCGGCGGGCAACCCGGAACATACGGACCAGCCTACGCCAGGCATGCGGCGGCGCTGCGCCGCAGATCCCACCAGCAAGCACAGATCTTCTTGCACCTCGCCACTTTTGGCTCCAATTCGCACCAAGTCGGGAAGATAGATATCCTCGGTCGAGGGCGACGACGTGCGCAGCACACGGCGCTCTTCATCGGGATTAAGGTCCTTCCAGCTGATATAGCCCATCTGCCGGCGCTCGGCGCGCATCATGCGCAGCGCTGAAGCGCCTGTTAGGATTACGGAAGCCGCTAGCTGTTCGCCTGTCGGCTCGTTGCGCCGCTCAATCTTCACTGCCACAAAACCACCCCTACCAAACACGTGCGATAGCAAGGCCATCGACTGCCGCAGCGCCGGCACGCTTGAGCTCCGCCGAGGCTGCTGCCATGGTCGCGCCCGTGGTGATAACGTCATCGATAAGCAGTAGGCGGCGGCCGTGCACGTCCTCAACCGTCTCGTACATGCCTTGGGCACGCTCGCGACGCTCCTCACGACCGAGTTCGCGCTGGTCGCCATGCCCGTACTTGACGAGGGCATCGAGCAGGGGAACACCCGACAGCTCGCAAAATGGGCGCGCAATGGCCTCCATATGATCAAAGCCACGCCGCCGAAACGCTGCCGCCGTCGCAGGCACAAACACCACCGCATCCGCACCGGACAGCACACCTCCTAAGCGTTCGGGCGCTACGACCTGGGCATGCAGGGCGGTGTCGTAGAGCAGCTCCGCCAGATACGGCGCCAGGCGTCGCTCGCCCGCGTCCTTGTACGCTTTAATGATGCGCGGCAGCGGATGCGCATAGACGGAGCACGCCAGGCAGCGGTCGAGCGCCTCCGCCATTGCCGAGGACGTGCCCTCGACCGAACACTCAGTGCACAGCAAATCCCCAAACGGGGCGCCGCATCGGGTACAGCTATGACGTGGGTCGATGAGCGTGAGCGCGGCCAGGCAGTCTTGGCAAATAAGCGCACCGGCGCGCTCGCAGCCGGCACATCGTGTTGGCGACAATGCCTCGAGTGCCTCGCGTGCCGCCCGCTCGGCAAACGGCAGCAATTCGTCCGCAAACGGTAGGGCGCCGGCACCCTGCAGACGGCTCAATTTGTTCAGATGGCTCTTCAAGACACAACCCTCCCTACGTTCGGTCGCAGGGAGGGTTGTTGATTCAGCGCTATGGTACCCCGACGCGATTGGGGTAAGGCGGGTTAAATCCGCTCGCGGGCGTTATTCGCCGGCGGGCGGTTGTGGTGCGGCCGAAGACGGGGTCGAGCCCTCGCCACCATTCTGGCGCGGCTTGCGGGAACGGCGACGGCGACGGCGCTTTTGGCCCTGGTCGGCCGAGCCCTCGCCACCGCGATCTTCGCGCGGCTCGCGCTCGTCGCGAGCGGCGCCACGCGAAGCCTTGGCAGCCGCTCCCCCGCCATCTCCGGGACGCCGGCGCGTGACCTTGACCTCGCCATCCGAGACCTGATCGGCCACGGAGGGCACTGAGGGCTTCTGCTGCGCGCCCGAGGAATGGCGACGGCGCGGACGCGGGGCGCGCTCCTCCTCGCCACGTGACTTGCCGCCCTTGTCGGCAGGCGTATCGGAACCCGAGGGATCCTTGGAAGCGGCACCAGCCTCGCGAGCAGCTGCGGCGCGGAAGGCATCCTCGCGCTCCTCGCTCGACAGGTGACGGCGGCGACGGCGCGTGGGGTTCATGCCACCGCCGCGGTTTTGCTGCTGAGGTTGCTGAGTCTCGCGCTCGCGGGAGGAGTTCTTGCCTGCAGCTGCAGCCTCGCCGACATCGCCCGAGCCCGCGCGCTTGCGACGACGACGGCCACCGGCGGCCTCCTCGGCCTCAGGCGTTGCGGCATTGCCACGGCCCTTTCCGCGGCCACGACCCTCGCCCTGCCCCTGACCGGCGCGAGCATCGGATTCAGCATCGCGACGACGGCGCTTGGGCATCGACGTGCCGGCAAGACGGTCGGCGCTCGACAGGCCATCGCCCACGTCGACGCCGTTCTCGCGGTCGAGTTCCATGAGCGCCAGACGCATCTCGGGCGACTCGATGCGCTCGAGCACATCGCGCGTCACGCAGTCGGGGCGGCAATTGCAGCCCTGCTCGGCGGCCTTCTTCTTGCAGCCCTCCGAGCAGGTCATATCGGCCAGGTTGACCTTAAAGACCTTGCCGTTCTCCAGGCGCAGCACCAGCTGCTCACGCGGCGTGTCATATTCCTGAATACGCGCCTTGCCGAGCGGCGTATCGATGAGCGTCTTCTTTTTGGGCGCACGGCTCTTAAAGTCCTTGTACGCTTCGAACTCATAGCGCAGACAGCACATCAGGCGGCCGCACACGCCGCTGATCTTGGAGGAATTGAGCGGCAGGTCCTGCTCTTTTGCCATGCGGATCGAGACGGGCTCAAACTGTCCGCCAAAGCGCGTGCAACAGAGCTCCTGGCCGCACTGGGCATAGCCGCCCACCAGGCGGGTCTCGTCGCGCACGCCGATCTGGCGCATGTCGACGCGAATGTGCAGCGTCGAGGACAGATCCTTGACGAGCTGGCGAAAATCGACGCGCTCCTCGGCCGCAAAGTAGAACACGGCCTTCTCGCCGCCAAACAGGTACTCGACGCCGACCGGCTTCATCTCGAGGTCGAGCTCTTTGACCAGGCGGCGGAAGTCGACCATGGCCTCGTCGCCCTGGATGGCCAGGTCGTCGGCAAGCTGCAGGTCGATGTCGCTCGCCACGCGCAGCACGGGCTTGAGCGGCTGACCGATCTCGTCTTGCGGCACCTCGAAGGGATCGGCCGTGACCAAGCCGATCTCGGTTCCGCGCTCGGTGGAGCAAATGGCATAATCGGCCTCGAGGATATCCAGGTCCTGCGGGTCAAACCACAGGTCGCGCGAGGCGTAGGTAAACTTAACGGGTACGACTAACGGCATTTCAGTGCCTTCCTGATATCGAACAGCATGACCTCGATGGCCAGCTGGGGAGTAACGTTTCTGGCGATGTTGCGCTCGGCGGTTGCGACCGCCTCGAGCGCCTGGGTGGCACCCGCAACATTGGTCGCGGCGGCAAGCCGACCGATCGTGTCGCGCACATCCTCGTTCACCACGTCGGCCGCCTCGTCCTGAAGTGTCAGCAGCACGTCGCGCATGAGCGTCCGCGCGCTCGCCAGCGCTTCCATGATACCCGAACGCTCGCGCGCGTTGAGTTCGCGCTTGTTGCGGTCCTCAAGCTGCTTCAATGCTCCACGCGACAGGTAGTCGGCGTTTTGCTCGAGTACCTTTTCCTGCGTGGACTTGACCTCGGCGAGCGGCGCCTTAACGGCGACGATGAGCGACTTGGCGCGACTGAGCACGTCGGCCTCGTCGGCGGCAATGAGTGAGTCGATGGCACGGACCATCTGACGGCGGGCGTCCTGGCGCTCGGCGCTCTTAAGGAACTCGATGCCGCGTGTGGGGCTTCCCGCCACGGCGACCGCCATGCGGCAACGCGCAAGGTCCTGACCGGTGGCGCGGCTCACGGCCTGCGCGGCGACGGCGGGCGATACCAGCCGAAACGGCACGCACTGGCAACGACTCACGATAGTGGGCAGCATCACGTCGGCCGAGGTGCCCAGCAAGATAAACATAACGCCCTCGGGCGGCTCCTCGAGCGTTTTGAGCAGTGCGTTGGCAGTGTTGGCACGCAGCTGCTCGGCACGGTCGATGATGTAGACCTTGGCCTTGGCACGGATAGGCGCCAGAGGCACGTCATCGAGCAGCTCGCGGGTCTGGGCGATGAGGTAACCCGTGGCGCTCTCGGGCGTGTAATAGTGCACGTCGGGATGCGTATGCCGAGAGGCGCGCACGCAGCTGTCGCATGCGCCACAGCCGTCCTGCTCGCACAGGAAGGCTTGGGCGAGCGCCCATGCGGCGTCGAGCTTGCCGGCACCGGGAGCGCCCAAAAACAGGTACGCGTGCGATGCGCGGCCGCTAGCGACGGCGTTGGTCAAAAAATCGCGCACGCGCTCTTGGGTGTCGAGCTTGGCGAGCAGGCTTGCCTGAGCGGGGGCCATGTTACTCAGCCTCCTGGGCAAGTGCGGCGGCGACAGCACCTTGGGGGATGTCGAGGCCGTACGCGCGAACCTGCTCGACCGTCCGCGCGAAGACTTCCTCGATGGGCGCAGTCGCGTCGATGAGCTTCACGCGGCCCGGCTCTTCGGCAGCGATGGCGCAAAAGCCCTGGTAGACGCGCTCCTGGAAGGCCATGCCCTTGGCCTCCATGCGGTCTGCCGCGCCGCGAGCGGCCATACGCAGCGCCGCCTGCTCGGGTGTGATGTGATAGACGAGGGTGAGCGCCGGATGCGTACCGGCGACCGCCAGGCTATTGGCGTCGCGTACCATCTGACGGTCGAGGCCATCGGCAAACGCCTGGTAGCACGTCGTAGAATCGTAGAAGCGGTCGCACAGGACCACCTTGCCGGCCGCAAGGGCGGGTGCGATGACCTCGTGCACCAGCTGAGCGCGCGCGGCCTCGTAGAGCAGCAGCTCGCAGGTATCGCCCATCGCCGTGTTGGCGGGGTCGAGCAGCAGGGCGCGGATCTTTTCGCTGATGGCAGTGCCGCCCGGCTCGCGCAGGCTCACAACCTGGTAGCCGGCAAGGCCGAGCGCGCGGGCAAGCAGGCGCGCCTGCGTGGACTTGCCGGCGCCGTCGACGCCCTCGAGCGTGATAAAGCTATGTTGAGCGGGCTCAAAAGCCATGGGCGCAGCCCCTTCCTACAAGGCGCGTAAATGCAGATATATCAACCAAGCCATGATACCCCAGTGCTCGGCGCGTCCCAAATCCCACCTAGTCCCAGGCGACTACTAAGTTGCGGTGAAATAGGGACTGGTTACAGCCCTGAGGCCACCAAACACTCCCTATTTCACCGCAACTTATGATGGGGAGTTTTGGACGCTGGGTATAATCGACGTATTGCATTGAAATGTGGCGAAAGGAGTGGCAATGTCTCGGTATTGTGCCTCGTGCGGCAAGCTTCTTGCAGATGATGCCAAGTTCTGCACCTCGTGCGGTGCACCCGTTGAGCAATCGACCGCGAGCAACGATCAGCCCGCTTTTGAACAGACCGGCCCCCTTGATACGCCTCAAACCAAGGCGAACGACCCCCTCGTCTATCGCCCCGACCCCGCCGCAAGCCCCGTGTCGGTCGAAACCACGCAGCGCATCCCTGTCGCGAGCGGCTCGCCTCAGCAGCAGCCGGCACCCGCATACGCGCCCGCTCAGTCGCAAGTGCCTGCTCCCAAAAAGAGCGGCACCGGACCACTCGTCGCCGTTATCGTTGTGCTGGTGGCGATCATCATCGCCCTGGTCATCTTCTTTGTGATCAAACCGTTCGACAGCGCTTCCACGCAGACGACTGCCGAGGTAACCAAGCTGCACCATGACGTCGATGACGATGATCTAAAGCCCCTCGGCGACCCCAACAGCCTGTACGACGATGATGACGATGATGACGAGGATGGCGGCGAGGCAACCCTATCCGAGCAAAACCTCTACCGGCGACTGAACGAATACTACGATCTGCTCGAAGATCTCGACAGCCAGGTCCGCGCCTGCGCGCGGGCCTTCAACGGCAGCTATCTGGAAGAAGATCGCACCACCCGTCAAAATCTCGCCGACGTCGCCGAGCGCACGGAGGACACCATCGAGCAGTATTACGATATCGTCGAGGACCTGGACGTCCCGACGAGCTCCAAGAACTACAGCTCCTGGAAGGACATCATCGCCCTGTACGACGACCTGGATCACCGCATTGACGCAATCTGTGATGCCTGGGAGATCAGCCTGAAATACGCCAAGCCTGCGGACCACAAGAATGAGATCGTGGCGCCGCTGTCGCGCGACAACGTGGCGGGCACCAATGACAATAAGTACCGCCTAGACTTTGAGGAGCGCTATCCAGGCGCCAAGCCTGTCGAGGTGAACTAGCGCTTTGTCATTCCCGAGCCGGCAGTTAGGGACGTTCCTAAACTGCCGGCAGAAAAGGAACGTCCCTAACTGCCGGCAGAAAAGGAACGTCCCTAACTGCCGGATAAAAAAACGAGCGAGGATCATGGGACCCTCGCTCGTTTTTTGGGCATTGTTTCGACTGCGCCGTTACTTGTCGGCGGCTGCTTTCTTGGCAGTCGACTTCTTCGCGGTCGTCTTCTTGGCGGCCGTCTTCTTAGCGGCCGTCTTTTTGGCCGTCGTTGTCTTCTTGGCCGCCGTCGAAGTCTTCTTGGCCGTACTCGTCTTGGTCGCAGTCTTGCGGCCGTGGGCGGGCTTCTTTTCCTTGGTCGGGCAGTCCATGTTGACGCAGATGCGCCACGGGCCGCGCGCCGTGTTGACCACCACGATGGGGGCGCCGCACTCGGGGCAGGTCTCGCCCGTCGCCTCGAGCTTGCCGCGCGCCGGCAGCGGATAGCTCACGCCGCAGTCGTCGTAGTTGGTGCAGCGGATAAAGCGCTTGCCGCTCTTCTCGCTCTTGTGCGCGATCAGGTCGCCATGGCGTCCGGCCTCGGCGCACACCTCGCACTCGCCCACCTTAAGGTCGGGCTCGTAGTTGGTGGGACACGTGGGGTTCACGCAGATCTCGAAGGCCTTCTGGCGGAACGGCTGACACTTGATGCGCGGGGCGCCGCACTCGGGGCACACGGCCGCCTCGCCCTCGAGCGGGCTCACCTTGACGCCGCTCGGCACCGGATAGGTCACGCCGCAGTCGGGCCAGCCCATGCAGCCAATGAAGCTGCCGCGGGTCTTGGCGCTCGTCTTCATAACCAGGTCCTTGCCGCACTTGGGACAGGCGCCCACGCGCGCGTCGGCCGTGACGGCGTCGCTGATGGCGTCGCCCAGCTCCTGCGTGTGCTTGAGCAGCTCGTCGAGCACGCCAGCCAGCAGCGCACGCGAGTGCGTCACGACATGCTCTTCGGTGTCCTCGCCGCGCTCCACACGGGTCATATCACCGTCGAGCTCGCTCGTCATATCGGGGCTCGTGATGCGCGGGGCAAACTGCGTCAGTGCATCGATGATGGCGATGCCCAGCTGGCTTGGCTCCACGGGATCGTTTTTGAGGTAGCGCACGGCGTACAGGCGCTCGATGATGCTCGCGCGCGTGGACTTGGTGCCCAGGCCGCGCTTTTCCATCTCCTGCACGAGCTTGCCCTGGCTGTAGCGCGCGGGCGGCTCAGTCTGCTTAGCCTCGAGTTTAATGTCGAACACGTCGACCGTATCGCCCTGCTCCAGCGGCGGCATCTGCTCGTCGCGTTTAAGGCCGTACGGGTAGGCCTCGCGGAAGCCCGGGGTCACGAGCACGTCACCCGAGGCCACGAACGGCTCACCGTTGACGTCGAGCTCGAGCTTGGTGTTCTCAATGGTCGCGGGACCCATGAGCGTCGCCAGGAAGCGGCGAGCGATGAGGTCGTAAAGCTTGCGCTGGCCGCCGTCGAGCGTGGACGGATCGCCCTCGCCCGTGGGGTAGATAGGCGGGTGGTCGGTGGTCTCGACCTTGCCGCGCGTGGGCTTCATGGGACCGGCAAGCACCTTTTTGCACACGGGCGCCAGCGCCGGGTTGATCTTTGCCAGGTCGCTCACCACGGCGCCCAGGTCGAGCGTCGCAGGGTACACGGTATTGTCGACACGCGGGTAGCTGATGAGACCGGCCATGTAGAGGGACTCGGCAATGCGCATCGTACGCGCAGGCGAGATGCCCTCGGCCGCGGCGGCAGCCTGCAGCGAGGTCGTCGCGAACGGCGTGGGCGGCTGTTGCTTACGCGAACGCTTGGTCACCGCGGCGACGGTTGCCGTCTTGGCGCCGTCGACGTGACCATACGCCGTCTCGGCAGCATCCTTGTCGGTAAAGCGCGCTGTCTTGTGCGCGATCTTAAAGCGATCGTCCTCGGCAGCGCCCTGCGCGGCACCCATGCCACGAATCTGCCAATAGTCCTCGGGCACAAACGCCATGCGCTCGCGCTCGCGCTCGACCACCAGGGCGAGCGTCGGCGTCTGCACGCGGCCGGCGGAGCGCACGTTGCCAAAGCCGCCAAACTTGGCGAGCGTCAGGTAGCGCGTGAGCACCGCGCCCCAAATGAGGTCGATGTGCTGGCGGCTCTCGCCGGCGTCGGCCAGATTCTGGTCGAGCGAGACAAGATTGTCGAAGGCCTGCGTAATCTCGGCCTTGGTAAATGAAGAATACTGGGCGCGGGCGACCGGCAAGTCCGGCGCGACCTCGCGCACCTTGTTGAGAGCGTCCGAACCGATCAGCTCACCCTCGCGATCGAAGTCCGTGGCGATGATGACGCTGTCGGACTTTTTAGCGAGGTTCTTGAGCGAACGAATGAGTTCTTTCTCGGCCGGCAGCTTAATGACGGGTGCCCAGGTGAGATAGGGCAGGCTCTCGAGCTTCCAGCCCTTGATGGAGATACCGTCGGCAAGAAACGGCTTGCGCTTGGTGTCGTAGGGCGGACGAGCCAGGCCATCGGGCATGTCGGCCGGCAGCATCTCGCCGTCCTCGGTCACCGAATACCAGCCCAGCTTTTTATCGAACAGCACGCTGTCACAAAAATCGGGCGCCAGGATGTGACCGGCAAGGCCGATGGTCACGCACTCCTCGCCCTTCCACTCAAAACGGTAGATGGCAGTGTTGTACACCTTGTCCTTTTTGGGTTTGCCCGTGGACAGACGCTCGGCGATCTGACGCGCGGCGTCGTTTTTCTCGGCGATGATGAGCTTCAAAAGAGGCTCCTATCTCGTGTCTTTGCGGCTACGCCCGCCCGTATGGCGGCCGACTTACGCCCTTGCTTGCTCGATCTGCCCGATGAGCCAATCGCACCAGGCATCCATGCCCTCGCCCTTGCGCGCGCTCACGGCAAACCGCGGCGCCTGCGGATTGAGGTCATCGAGTGTCTTAGTATACCTATCCATGTCAAAATCGAAAGCCGGGGCAACATCGACCTTGTTGAGCAGCTGCGCGCCGGCGTGCTGGAAGATACCCGGGTACTTGATGGGCTTGTCGTCGCCCTCGGGCACCGAGAGAATCATGATGGACAGGTTCTCGCCCAGGTCAAAGTCGACCGGGCAGACCAGGTTACCCACGTTTTCGATAAAGATGACGTCGATGTTTTCCAGACCCACAGCTTGGTCGAACGCATCGACGGCCTCCATGATCATATTGCCCTCAAGGTGGCACAGGCCGCCCGTGTTGATCTGGATGGCGGGCATGCCGGCCTCCTTCATGGTGATGGCGTCGACATCCGAGGCAATATCGCCCTCGATGACGGCGCAGCGAAGGCCCGCCTTGTCGCGCAGCCGCTCGTTAGTGCCCAGAATCGTGGTGGTCTTGCCCGAGCCGGGGCTCGACAACACATTGATCACGTAGGTGTTTGTCTCTGTGAATCGCTGACGCAGCTGATCTGCCAGGCGCTCATTGCGCGACAGAATCGGCGACGCGATATCAATCGTTTTCTCAGCCATACTCGGCGCTCCTTACTTTTGCCCCTTTATACCCCATCACTAGATGGCTGGGCGGACTAATCGTCGGGGGTTTCGATCTCGATGCTCGCGATATCGAGCTCGCGGCCGTGCAGCAGACGCACGTTGGCGCCTCCGCACTGGGGGCAGCGACAATGGAAACGGTCGTGGTCGAAGACCTCGCCGCAGTCCAAACACTCGCTTTGCGGATGAATCTCCTCCACGGCGAGCTCGCAGCCCTTCGTGAGCGGATCCTCGTCGCGAAACGTCTCCCAGGCAAAGTCGAGTGCCTCGCGCACGACCTCGGTCATATCCCCGATACGCAGCGTTACCAAAACGGCGCGCGAGGCCCCCGCCCCACGCGCCGCGCGAATCACTGTATCGAGTATGCCGTTGACAATGCCAACCTCGTGCATACCGATTTACTCCTCGTCGTCCTCGTCGTCCGAGAACAGGTCCAAACGGCTCACGAACAGGCCCTCCTTGCCCTCGCGCGCGGTAATGACCACGCGAGCGATGGCGAGCGAAATCTCGTAGAGCGAGAGCAGGGCGCCATACATGAGACCTAGCGTAACGGGCGAGCCGTCGGGCGTAATCACAGCCGAACCCACGAGCAGGCCTACGTACACGTAGCGCCAGGCGCTGCGGAAGGCCGCATAGGACACGATGTGGAAAACGGACAGGTAGAAGATGATGAGCGGCAGCTCGAACGCCACACCAAAGCCGATCATAAAGAGCAGCTCCATGTTGACGTAGTTCTCCAGGTCGGGCAGCGCGGTGGCGACGGCCGAGGTCTCGCCGATGAGCCACTCAAAGCCCGCCGGGATGATGATGAAGTAGCAGAAGATGGCACCCAGGAAGAACAGCACCGTCGAGGCGAGCACCGTGGGCACAACCCACTTGCGCTCGTTGGGGCGCAGTGCCGGCAGGAAAAATGCCAAGATCTGCCAGATGATCATGGGCGTGCACATGACCACGGCCATCTTGATGGCCAGCGAGAAGCGCAGTCCAAAGCCGCCGAGCGTGGTGGTGATGTAGAACTTACCGTCCGGCACAAAGGAGCGGATGGGGTCTTCCAGGATATCGAGCACCACGGGCGTGGCGAAATACAGCACGATAGCGGCGGCAAACACCGATACGACCACGATAGTCAGGCGGCGACGGAGCTCGCCCAGGTGATCGAAGAGCGGCATGCGCGCAGGTCCGATAGGCATTACTCATCGCCTCCCTTCGGGGCGTCGGCGGCAGCGGCGTCGTCCTCGGCTTCGAGCTCGCGAGCGAGCTGGTCGACGACGGCCTTGCGCTTGCGGGGACGACGGGCGTAGAGGTCAGCCGTCGTGGGCTCTGCCGGCTCGGGCTCCGGCTCCGGCTCGGCGGCGGGAGTGGGCTCGGCAGCGTCAGCCACGGACTCGACGGCGGGCTCGGCGCCCTCGGCCTCAGGCTCCTCGGCGGCACCCTCGCTTGCGGCCTTCTCGGCAGCAAGGCGGGCGCGACGCTCGGCAAAGGTCTCCTTCTTGGCGGGCGCAGCCGTCTCGGCGGCATCCTCGTCCGCATCGGAATCGTCATCGGCCGCTACGGCCTTCTTGGGCTTGACCGGCACCGACGCGGCCTCACTTACCGGATCGATAATCTCGGACTGAACAACGGCCGTCATCTTTTCCTGCGTCTCGCGGAACTGACGGATGGCACGGCCGATCGTGCGGCCCATCTGCGGGAGCTTATCCGGGCCAAACAGCAAAAAGCCGAAGACCACGATGATCGCGAGCTCACCCTCTCCAATACCAAACACACATACCTCCAAGGCTCGATGTGAGTCGAGCCCGCACCGCGCCATTCGGCCGGAACTCGTCTATTCATTCGGTCAAGTATAGCGCCCGGACGCCAAAACGTCCGAGCGCATCACAAACATATGCCAAACGGCACGCCCTTTTGGGGGCAAAGATTATGCAGCGGTGATCGAAATCTCCTGGTCGACACCCAACAGCTGGACCACGCGCATCACCGGGGGCTGCACATTGGTGCAGCTAAAGCGCTTGCCGTGGTCGACCGCGTGGTGCGCGGCGCCCACGAGCACGCCAATGCCCGTCGAATCGATGTAGCTCACCTGAGCAAAATCGAGCTCAACGGCCTCGGTGGGCTGCTCGAGCGCCAGGTCGATGGCATTGCGCAGGCTATCGGCGTTAGAGATATCGATCTCGCCGGTTACCTTAATGGTGTAGAGCTCTGGCGTGGGGTTGGTGGAAATACCCAAATCCATGTATACGCTCCTTTACGTATCGAAAGTGCGGATAGTACGGGAAGCCGCGCGTTAGGCGCGCTCGGCACGCGCAAGCTCGGCAGCGACGAGCTTGACAGCCAGCACCAGCACATCGAGCGCGGCCTCCAGGTCCTCGACCGTGGGATAGCTCGGCGCGATGCGGATGTTGGTGTCGCGCGGATCCTTGCCATAAGGCCAGGTAGCACCGGCCGGCGTGAGCTTAACGCCCAGCTCGGCGCAGAGCGCGGCGACTTTCTGGGCCGAGCCCTCGGGACCATCGAAGCTCACGAAGTAACCGCCGCGGGGGTGCGTCCAGGTGGCGCAGCCCGTGTCGCCCAGGCCCTCGGTGAGTTTGTGCTCAACGGCCTCAAAGCGCGGGCGCAGGAACTCGGCGTGCTTCTTCATGTGCTCCTTAACCGCCTCGAGGGTAGGAAGGAAACGCACGTGGCGCAGCTGGTTGAGCTTGTCGGCGCTGATCAGGCCGGCCTTCAGACGCTTGGAGAACTCGGCGATCACAGCGGGGCTCGCGCCGATAAAGCCGATGCCGGCGCCCGGGAAGGTGATCTTGGACGTCGAGGCGAAGGCCACCACGCGGTCCTCGGTGCCCGCGGCGCGGGCGAGGTCGAAGATGTTGGCGAGCTCGTCGGTCTCGTCGTACAGGTCGTGCACGCAGTAGGCGTTGTCCCAGAAGATGCGGAAATCGGGCGCGGCCGTGGACATCTCGACCAGGCGGCGCACGGTGTCCTCGCTAAAGGTAATGCCCGTGGGGTTGGAGTACTTGGGCACGCACCAGATGCCCTTGATGGAATCGTCAGCGGCAACGAGGCGCTCGATCTCGTCCATGTCGGGACCGTTGTCGGTCATCGCGACGGGGATGTTCTCGATGCCCAGGTCGGCGGTGATGCCAAAGTGGCGATCGTAGCCGGGAACGGGGCACAGGAACTTGACCTTCTTGCCGTCGTGCGCGGCCTCGTAGGCGTCCCAGGGCTCGCTGCCGCACGAACCGCAACGCCAGAACATACCGGCGATATCGTGCTCGATCAAAAGGCTCGACGAACCCAGCACGAGCGTCTGCTCGGCGGGGCAGCCCAGGAACTCCCCTGCCAGCTTGCGTGCCGAGGGAATGCCCTCGAAGCAGCCATAGTTGGAGCAGTCGACGTTGCCGTCGTGCAGGTCGGCATTGGCATTGAGGATATCGAGCATGGGGCGCGAGATGTCCACCTGGGCGGGCGACGGCTTGCCGCGGGCCATGTCGAGCGCCAGGCCCTTGGCCTTGACCTCGGCGACCTCGGCCTTGAGCGCCTCGATGGCGGCATCGAGTTCGGTGGTTTCCATCTTCTGGTAGATCGTCTGCATGGGGTGCGACCTTTCGCGAAGCGGTACGTTGCAGTTCGTCTAAGTATAGACCGCCATCGCCGCAACGTTATGAAGCCGTGATAGATTAAGTCCATCGCAATGAATTACGACATCGCCGCGTGCTCCATGTGGCGGCGCCATTCGCCCAAGGAGGCACTATGGAATACGGTTCGCTTCAGGCCGAGGAGTTCGGCGACCTGCAGCGCCTAGTCGACGGGCTGTTTTACGACCGCCACGCCATCGACCGCTTGGACCTGATTGTGCAGGCCGAGATCTTGGACCTGGCACCCGACCTCATGGAGATCGTCAACCTTTTGCCACCCGGTTACTACGACCGTCAGTCACTTTGCGACCAGCTCAACTCGGCCTTGGCCGCCCACGGCTGGGGCGCCGTCTACGGAACGGTGGAATAGGCCTCGATGCCCGTCATCTAACCCATTTCCCGGCTCTGGCGAGGTCCGTTCTAGGTGCTGTGTGCAAAAAAGGGCAAATATGAGTACTGTTACCTTTTTAGTAGCAGCGATTTTAGGCAAAAACGGCCCGCTTTGGCCTTGTTCGCCCTCATTATGAGGACCTCGTCGTCAGTTTCTGATCCACTGTTCACTCGTTAACGTACAGATTGCATGATTATGTCCATTATTTTTCGCACGTAAAATGAAACGCCGTTTGTGACAGTACTCACAAACGGCGTTTTTTGCACACGAGGGCATCCGGGGCATGTCCGGCCCCTGTTTTTTGCGCTCTTACTCGTCCTTGGGCGCGGGATGTTTGCAGACCACGCTCATGTAGATCATGCCGAGCACGGCGGCGGTGACCGAACCGGCAAGGATGGCGGCCTTGGCAGCCAGAACCTCGAACTGAGCCGTCGGGAAGGCAAGACCACTGATGAGAATCGACATGGTAAAGCCGATACCGCCCAGAATGCCCACACCGGCGATCATGTGCCAGTTGACGTTGTGCGGCAGCTCGGAAATCTTGAGCTTGACCAGCGCGAACGTCATGCCAAAGATGCCAATCGGCTTGCCCAGCAGCATACCAAAGTACACGCCGAGCGTCACCGGGTCGGTGAGCAACGTGCTCATGTCCACGCCCACCAGGCGAACCTGCGCGTTGACGAACGCAAAGATCGGCAGGATCACAAAGTTGACCGGCGTGGAAATCAGGCGCTCCATGCGGATGAGCGGCGGGGTCACGCGGTGCATGACACGCTCGACCTTGGTGGTCGAGACGGTAAAGTCGTGCTGACCCAGGATGTGCGCCTCGTCGTCGTAGCGGTCGTCGAGCAGCGGCAGGCACTCGCCCAGCCAATCGGTCAGGCTGTCGAGCTTGACGCCGCACTTGGCCGGGATGGTAAAGGCCAGGATGACGCCGGCGAGCGTGGCATGCACGCCGCTCTTGAACATGCAGAACCACAGCACAAGGCCCAGCACCGAATACGGGGCAAGACGGTAGTGCTGCGTCTTGTTGAGCCACACGAGCGCGCAGGTCACAACCGCAGCGGCGCCCAGCCAAAACGGATTGGGGCTCTGGCCGTAGAAGATGGCGATGGCGGCGATGGAGATCAGGTCGTCGGCAATGGCGAGCGTCGAGAAGAACACGCGCACGCCGTTGGGCACGCGATTGCCCAAAAGCGACAGCACGCCCAGTGCAAAGGCGATATCGGTTGCCATGGGGATGGCCCAACCGTTGCGAGCGCCGGCATGGTTAAAGATCAGGTAGATGCACGCGGGAACGACGACGCCGCCCACGGCGGCCAGCATGGGGAGCATGGCCTGGCGCGGGTTCTTGAGCTCGCCGACCGTCATCTCGTACTTAAGCTCAATGCCCACCAGCAAAAAGAAGATCGCCATGAGGAAGTCGTTGACGAAAAGCTCAACGGTGAGGCCGGCCGTAAAATGCCCTAGGCCCACGTACAGCGGGGTCTCCAAAAAGTGATGGATAGCCTCGTAGGCATCGGTGTTGGCGCAGATGACGGCGGCGATGGCGGCGAAGACCATGACGGCGGCAGAAATCGTGCCGTTCTCGGCGATGCGCTCCCAAATGTCGTGACGTTCAAAACGCTTGCGCTCGCGGACGTTGAACAGCTGCTCGGGTGCTGCCATGGGCGGCTCCTTTCACGGGAAGGCTCCCGTCTTAAAAAAGCACGGCCCGCCAAATCGGCGGCGCCGCGCTCTAACGTATTACGCTTGCATCTAGCCTACCCTGCGCGACAAGCGCGCAAGCTCGGCCGAAAAGCGGAACCACAGGTTGAACATTATTTGCTCAACGGCACGGGCGCGCCTGTCCAAGAGACAACGCGGCGCGTGCACAAAAAACGACCGGAGCGCGGAGCGTCCGCGGTCCGGTCGTTGCGTTAGGTCAAAAGAACCTAGCAGGCGGCCATGATGGGGGCAGCGACCTGCTTCTTACGGGAGAGGACACCCGGCATCCAAACGCCGTCGTGCTCGTCGGCAATGCCCAGGCCCTTCTGAGCGGCCTCGGTCTCGCCCTCGAGCAGGACCTGCGAGCCCTCCTCCATGATGTCAGTGATGCACAGGACGATGCCGTCGGCACCCTTCTCGGCGGCGTAAGCGCGCATGGCCTCGCGGATCTCGTCGATCATGCCGAGCGCGCGGGTCTTGTCGACGGTCTCGTACTGGCCGATGAGCAGCTTCTTGCCGGCGGGCTCGAACATCTTGATGTCGTTGCCGACCATCTCGGCAGCGGTGAAGGAGCCGGACGGACGGGTGAGGAAGACCTCCATGCCAAACTTGACCGGGTCGACGCCCACCTGCTCGCCGAGCTTGGCGGCGACGGCGCGGTCGACATCGGTGGTGGTGGGGCTCTTGAGCATGAGCGTGTCGGTCATCATGGCCGAGAGCAGCAGCTTGGCCTGGACGTCGGAAAGCTCAACGCCGAGCACGCCGGCGAGCTTGGTGACGATGGTGCAGCTGGAGCCCCAGGGCAGGCAGATGTAGTGCAGCGGGCCGGCGGTCTCGAAGTCGCCGATGCGGTGATGGTCGACAACGCCAAAGACCGTGGCGTCCTTAAGGCCGGCGACGGACTGGGCGGACTCGTTGTGGTCGGTGAGGACGACGAGCTGACCGGCCTCGACGGACTCGATCACGCGGGGCTCGGCAATGCCGGCATCGGCGAGCAGCTTGGCGGACTCGGCCGGAAGCTGGCCAAGGGCGCAGGCCTCGTAGGTGTTGCCGGCATACTCAACCTGGTTGAGCAGCTGAGACAGGACGACGGCGCTCATGATGGCGTCGTTATCGGGGTTCTGGTGACCAAAGACAAGAACGTTTGCCATGGATATCCTCCACTTGATATGTGTACTTGGACGTAGCTATGGTAGCACGCTGGCGCCGAGCCTTCGCAGACGGAAGGGCCGCGGCGCAATTTGGGGCAAGCCTGGGGGCCAAGTCTGTCCCCCTTGCACCAGGTTGGTGCAAAGTAACCTGACCCCCTTGCACCAGCTATTTGCCGGCGGCGCGCAGGGCTACGTAGGCGGCGCCGATGATGCCGGCGTCGTTGCCGAGCGAGGCGACCTCGATGGGCGTCTCGCGCGAGGCGGAAAGCGCGTACTGCTTAAAGTGCTCGCGCACGGCGTCGAGGTAAACGTCGGCCGAGGCGGAGGCGCCGCCGCCGATCAGGAACATCTCGGGGTCGACCACGTTGGCGATGAGCGCCAGGGCGCGGCCGAGGTAATCGGCCATGGTATCGGCCGCAGCCAGCGCGAGCTTATCGCCCTCGCGGCAAGCCTGGAACACGTCCTTGGAATCGGAAGGACCGGTGAGCTCGATGGGCTCGACGCCCGCGGCCTTGCACTCGGCCAGGTAGTTGCTCACCACGCCGGTAGCGCTGGAATACTGCTCCAGGTGGCCATGGCCGCCACAGCCGCAGGTGCGCTCCTCTTCGGGGTTCAGGCACATGTGGCCAATCTCGCCGCCGGCGCCCACAACGCCCGACACCACGTCGCCGTTGACGATAACGCCGCCGCCCACGCCGGTACCGATGGTGACCATCACCACGTTCTGCACGCCCTTGGCAGAGCCGAGCCAGGCCTCGCCCATGGCAGCGGCGTTGGCATCGTTCTCGTACTTAACGACCGCGTCGGGGCAGTGCTTCTGAATGGCGACCCTTAGCTCGGGCAGGTTAATAGCAATGTTGGCTTTGACCTTGGCATCGCCCGATGCCGGGATGGGGCACGGAACGGCCAGGCCAATACCCGCCACAAAGGCGCGCGGAATCTGGGCCTTGGCGACCACCTGGTCGATAGCCTCGGTCACCGCGGCAAAGCCCGCAGCGTCAACGATGGGCGGCGTGGGTACGCTTGCCTTGGCCAGCAGGTTACCGTCCTCGTCGAACAGGCCCTCCTTAACCGAAGTGCCGCCGACGTCAATGCCGATGTAGTACTGCTTAGGTTCCATGGGAGCCCACCTTTCTCGTTTAAACATTGCCTGTATGGTACCGCTCCCAAGGCAAAAACCAGCCAAAAAGGAACAGGTTTGTTTTGGCAGGTTTTATCTGTGAAAACGCAGGGCATGGAATTTGGTTCGTTGGGCGGTAAAACGGCTCAACCCCATCCTCGAGTCAATCAATTTGCTCAATACCACATTATTCGAATGCATATTCATTTAGAGCGCTCTAGTTTTTAATGAGAAGCGTTTTTTAATTAACCCTTTCTCGAACTTTTCAAAAACGCAATAGGGATGCTTAGGTGTTGACTATACTTTCTTCTGTACTCAATCAAGCCGGAAAGGAGGTTCCATGATTCCCAAATACGAGGCGATAGCTGCAGATATCCGTCGAAGCATCGAGGACGGCGCCCTTAAGCCGGGCGATAAACTGCCCACCGTCGTAGAGTTTTGCGAGCTGTATAGCGTTTCCAAGATCACCGTCAAGCGCGCGATCGAGCAGATCACCGAGGAGGGTCTTGTTACCAGCCGTCGCGGGTCGGGCACCTACGTTAAGGACACGGCGGGTCTTCCCGACCAGGCGTTTTTCCAGGGCAAAAACGACCGTGCCCAAGGCTTTTCGTACGAGCATCGCGGGGAGAAAGTGACCTCGGTGGTCTACGATTTCTCGATCGTCAATCCGCCGGCAGAGGTTGCGACCCAGCTGGGAATGGCCGAAGACGACTTTGCCTATCACATCGTGCGCGTGCGCCAGGTCGACGAGAAGCCCATCGTCATCGAGTACACCTACATGCCTCTCGAGCTGATACCGGGCCTTAAAAAGAAGGACCTGTACGGATCGGTCTATAGCTTTATCCGCAAGCAATGCGGGTTGAAGATTTCGAGCTTCCACCGCACCATCCGTGCCGTGGCGGCAACCGAGGAAGAGGCTGAGCGCTTGAACGTAAAGCCCGGCTCTCCCCTGCTCGAGCTCAACCAGATTGGCTTTTTGGACAGCGGCGCCGCGTTTGAGTACTCGATTTCGCGCAACGTCGGCGACCGTTTTGAGCTGCACAACGTGACGTTGGCTTAAGTTTGTAATCCGGCGGGCGCTCGCTTTGAACCGTTTTGCGCGGCGCCCGCGCAACCTGATGGGGGTATGCACATGTCCGATTTGATTAAACTCACGCCGATCTTCCACGAGAAGATTTGGGGAGGTCGCCAGCTGGAGACTGTCTTTGGTTACGACATTCCCGAAGGCCCCATCGGTGAGTGCTGGGCCATCTCGGCACATCCCAACGGCGACTGCCAGATTGCCGAGGGCCCGTACGCCGGCCACACGCTGTCGTGGCTGTGGGCCGAGCACCGCGAGCTCTTTGGCAACTGCGAGGGCAAGGAGTTCCCTCTGCTCATTAAAATCCTGGACGCCAAGGACGACCTTTCGATCCAGATCCATCCCAACGACGAGTATGCCGCCGAGCACGAGAACGGCAGCCTGGGCAAAACCGAGTGCTGGTACGTGCTGGATTGCGAGCCCGGCGCCACGATCATCGTCGGCCAGCGGGCACATGACCGCGCCGAGGCCGCGCAGATGATCGAAGAGGGTCGCTGGGACGAGATGCTCAACGTGCTGCCCATCCACAAGGGCGACTTTTTCCAGATTGACTCCGGCACCGTGCACGCCATCAAGACCGGCACGCTGATTTTGGAGACGCAGCAGTCGAGCGATGTGACGTACCGCCTGTACGACTACGACCGCCCCGGCACCGACGGCAAGCTGCGCCCGCTGCACATTGAGCAGAGCCTGGACTGCATCAACTTTAACGCGCAGGCCCCGACCGACGGCACCGTGACCGCACCCGAGGTCGACGGCGTGACCGAGCTGGAGTCCAACCCCTGCTACACCGTCGACCGCGTGCGCGTGGACGGCAGCAAGACCTTGGAGCAGCGCTGGCCCTTCATGTGCCTGTCGGTCATCGACGGCAAAGGCACCGTCTGCGGCGACCCCGTCCACAAAGGCAGCCACCTGCTGGCGCCGTCCACCGTGGAAAAGATCGAGCTCGAGGGCACCATGGAGCTGATCATCAGCCACCTGTAAGCTACCGGTCCCCAAGCGCTCGCCGGGACGGGGCGCGGGGATTGGTCGCCTGCTCGGGCAGTCCTGGCTCGCACGGAGAGCACATTAAGTGCTCTCCGGCTCGTGCGGAACTCGCGATCGACCAAACCCCGCGCCCCACCCCGGCAAGCCTCTGGCTAGCAACAACAATCAAAACGCAACAAGGGGCTCCCCCGTTCTTCGACGAGGGAGCCCCTTGCCATACATGGCGAATCAAGGTGCCTACAAATAGACCCTTTCGAGAAACGATAACGTGTCCTGAAGGCGCGCCCTTTCCTTACGGTTGGTTTGCCGATTTACATATGAAGCAAAGTCCGTAAGGAAATCCTCGGCATCAGCCCTCATTTGC
>CAKUEU010000027.1 GCA_934646865.1 uncultured Collinsella sp.
GCGCCCGTTCCCCGGCAAAGGTCGGGGCGCCCGGCGCCGGTTTTCACGGAGTCGCACCGGCAAGCGACGACGTAACCAAGTGCGCGGAGACAAAACGCACGAAGGATACGGAAGAGAGATTGGGGTGGGCGGTGGTTACCGGAGCTATCGCTCACACCCACCCCGGGGAATGGTTAGCAAACCTGTCGCTTGGGCACGCCTCCGAAGAGGCTAGAGTGCCCGGAGTCGGGAGCGACAAGCCCGACGAAGCGTACTTTGGTACGCGAGGAGGGTTGGAGCCCCGAATCTGGGCGCTCTAGTTCTCCTCGGCCTCGGCGGCTTCCTCGGCGAGACGCTGAGCGGCAAGCTCGGGGGTGAGACCCTTGTACTCGGTCTCGCGGCCCTTAGCGCTCACGACGCGGACGACCTCGCCGATAAGCACCAGCACGATGAAGATGACAATCATCGGGACCTTGTCGCCGATCTCGTCGGCAGAGAACGGGATCAGGGTTGCAACGATAGCCAGAACCAGCTCGATGCAGGGGATGGCCAGCATGACCTTCATCATCGTGCCCTTAAACGGGAACGTGAAGATGCGCTCACGGTTGGGGTCGTTCTTGCGAAGGTTAAGGAACGCCGGGAACATCGGGATGTAGGTGAGCAGCAGGAAGACGACGGAGGTGCCAAAGAGCATCCAGAAAACGCCGTTGGAGATGGCATCGATGGGAACCAGCTGCAGGCACAGCACCAGGGAGGCAACGATGGCGTTGACCAGGTTGGCGCCGTTGGGCATGTCGTCGTCCGAGATCATCGAGGCGAAGACCTTGGGCATATTGCCGTGCTCAGCGGCATAGCGAGCGACGGAGTTGACGCCGAAGGACCAAGCAGCCATGTTGGCGAACAGGGTGATCAGGAAGGCGATGCAGATGACCTTGAAGATCATGGAGTCGCCCACCATGGTCTGGACGGCAAAAATCATGCCGTAGTCGGGGTCGATGGCATCGGCCGGCACGGCGGCGCCGATACCAAAGCCGGCGAACAGGTAGATCACGGCGATGGACAGGCCACCGACGATGATGGCCTTGGGGATATCGCGAGCGGGATCGGCCATGTCGTCGGTCATGGTGCAGATGACCTCGAAGCCCATGAAGTTAAAGATGATGATCGACAGGTAACCGAGAGCGTTGGTGTTGGTGAGCTCGGGCAGGAAGGTGGCAGCGGACATGTCGTTCGCAAAACCGTTCTCCATGGCGTACCAAATGCCCAGAGCGCCGACGATAACGGCAACGGCGACCTTGATGATGGCGCCGCCGTTGAGAACCCACTCGGAGTCGGCCGCCTTGGAGCGGCCCATGAGGTAGACGATCCACACAAAGGCAAGATCGATACCCATCTTGGCGATCAGATTGAACTCGACGCCAAAGACCATGCCCAAAATGTCGGGGAACATGGTAGCCAGCGAGGCAATCCACAGCGGGTAGTTAACCCAGTAGTAGTACGAAATGCGGGCGCCCCACTTGTCGCCCAGGCCATCGCGCACCCAGTCGTAAATGCCGCCCTCGCCGTCATAGGTCGTGCCGAGCTCGGCGACAACCATGCCATACGGGAGCAGGAAGGTCAGGATCAGGAAGATCCACCAGAAGAACTGCTGGTTGCCAATAGCAGCAGCAGGAGCGGCGGCCTCGCAAACGAAGACGACGCAGATGATGGTCGAAATGACCGTCAAGAAGGAAAGCTTTTTCTTTCCGTCGCTCATGATGAGCTCCTTTGCTCAGTCTTGGACAGATCCGAGGCCCAAGGCACTAAGGCAATCGCTTGAGCCTCGGTGAGCGGGCGACAGGAGACGAGCATCCGCCGCCCGCAAACGTGCTTTTAGGCGCCTTGGGGCTTAGAGCTGCTCGAGAGCCTCGAGAGCGGCGTGGAGCTCAGCCTTGGCGGAGTACTCGACGCCCTCGTCGTTGAGCGGGGTACGCTTGCCCAGAGCGGCAAGGAGAGCACGGATGGAGTGCTTGCGGTTCTCTGCCTCGACCCAGCACAGGGAGCGCTCGGGATCGTCCATGACCTCGTCGACGACTTCCTCGTTGCGGGTGGCCGGCAGGCAGTGCATGAACTTGGAGTTGGGACCGGCGAAGTTCATCATGTCCATGGTGACCTGATACTTGGGATAGAACACGTCCATGTAGTTCTCGCCCGAGACCTCCTCGTCGTACAGGCCATACCACACGTCGGTGTAGATGAAGTCGGCGCCCTTGATGCACTCGATGTCGTCGGAGATGACGACGGAGCCGCCGGAAACCTTGCAGTTCTCCTCGGCGATGGCCATCATCTGCTTGCCGAACTCGGCGCGCTCCTCGACGGTGCCAACGTGCAGGCCGCCGTCGGGGATCTGGTGGCCCTTAGGTCCAAACTGGACAAACTTCATGCCGACCTTGGAGGCGATGAACATGAGGGAGACGCAGACCTGGGTGGCGTCACCGATGAAGGCCAGGGTGCAGTCCTCGATCTTCTTGCCCTCGGGGAGGTTCTCGAGCATGGTCATGAGGTCGCCCATCTCCTGCGTGGGATGGTTGAACTCGGACATGCCGTTGATGACGGGCACAGCGGAGCCCTCGGCGAGGCCGACGACGTCCTTGTGACGGTCAACGCGAGCCATCATGATGTCGAGCAGCGAGCCCATGACGCGAGCGGTGTCGCCCAGGGACTCGTGGCCGCCGAGCTGGATGGTGCCAGGGCCATAGAACTGAGCATGGCCGCCGAGGTCGGTCATAGCGGTCTCGAAGGAAAGACGGGTGCGGGTGGAGACCTGCTGGAAGATCATGCCAAGGCTCTGGTTGCGGAGCAGGTGCGGATAATAACCGTCAACCTTGATGGCCTTCTTCATTGCCAGACCAAGATCCTCGATGGCCATGATCTGCTCTTTGGTGAACTCGTTGGTGTCGATGAAATCCTTAGGCAGTGCCATGTCGATTTCCTTTCCGCCGGTCTTGCCGACTATTACTATGAGGCGCTCGTACATCACGCCTCGTGTTGACAACACCATCATTCACCCGTATGCAATTTTTACCTAGTTTATTCGGGATTAAAGACCGTTCACGGAGTTACACCCCCTCTAAACCAATATAAACCCGCAGGTAGCAGGCTTGCAGGGGGTTTACTATCTGGAACCGCGAACGGTATACGGGTATCCTGTATCACATCGTCTAATCCGCGATGGGACACGCGGTTGAGGGCGGTATATCCGTAGGGTTTACGGGGCTCATTCAGAGATCAAATGAGATGGGGCGGCGACAGATGAACACACTTATGTTCTTCTATACCTTGGCAATACTGGTTATCTGTATTGTGACGGCAGTCCTTTCGCTTGCCGCCTATGCCTCATCTCGTCGCCGAATCTTTATCTATGGCAGCGGCGTATTTATCTGCTATGCCATCGAGATGACCGAGATTTTCTTTTTTGAATACACGCTGCAAAACCAGAGTTTTCCGGCCAGCGACTATTACTCAATTACCATGCCTGTGTTGCGGACCCTTGTGGCGACCACTTCACAGGCTTTTATTTGGCTCATTGCCATGGACCTGCTCGACAAACACTCTAAGAAGCTGTTCGTCATTCCCGTCGCAACGTTCTTGGTAAGCGAGCTGTTGATTATCGTTGCCGTCCCCTATGGCCCCATGCACCAGTGGCTTTACTACACCATGCGTCAGGTGTTCCTCATCTTTGTGGGACTGTATATCTTTTGGACGGCTCACAAGAGTGCAAAGGTTGAGCTGAAGGCACGTGTTAACAACCAGAAGAAACACCTGATTATCGGCGCCATTCTGGTTGGCTGCATCGTTGCCGAGGACTTCTACAACATCTTGGTGGTTCCCATGAGCCTGGCGCCCTCTTGGCTGCAGTTGTACCTGTCCGAGCGCAACTTTAGCGAGAACGTCTTCGCTTGCTACTTTGCAATTCTGCTGATCATCTACTCCTATCACGTGCTTTCGATTCGCATGCAAGAGGCGCCCGAGGAAAAGAACGTCAGCGATCTTGATCGACACATCGAAGAGCAGATGCCCTTCTATCGCAACGCCTACAAGCTCTCCAACCGCGAAACCGAGGTCATGCGCCTGGTCGTACTGGGCAAGTCGAACCAAGAGATCGCTGACGAGCTATTCCTTGCCGTGGGCACCGTCAAAACCCACATCCACAACATCCTGGTCAAAACCGAGCAGCAAAACCGCACAACCCTCATCCTCCACTTCTGGAAGCGCTGACCTGCCAAAAAGGGACAGGTTTATTTTGGTAGGTTTTATCTGGGCAAACGCCAACCGACGCGAGAGAGCTGTTTTCCCTCGTGGCGGTCTTCTAGCAGAAAAACTAAGTGAGTAGGCTTTTTGCAGGAGGCCAAGCACGCCCTAAAACGCCACAACCCTGACCTGCGGCTTTATCGATCATTTGTCGTGATGTGCTCGGCAAGTTCAAAAAAGTCTACTCACTTGCATCCGAGACGCACCAGATAGGCAAAATACCGCCGCGAAAGGGCCCCTGGTCCCTTCGCGGCGGTCATACGCCTCTGATTTTGCGACGGTTTTACCGGCTTGTTACTCGCTGTAACGGGTGGCGATGGCAGCTTGTACCATACCGGCGCTCATGAGGTAGGTCACCAGGAAGTAGCCGCCGTAGGCTGCCAGGAAGATCGCGCAGGTGAGACCCACGGTACCGGCGATGCTCATGTTGCCGAACGTGCTCACCAACTCGATAATCACCTTGAGCGCCACAAACGAGTGCGCCAGGCCCACCGCCAACGGGAACAGGAAGAACACCGCTTGCTGCGCCATCACCGAATGCCGGATCTGACGGTCGTCACAGCCGATCTGTGCCAGCACACGATAGCTGCGGCTGCCGTCGGCCACATTGGAGAGCTGCTGGATCGACAGTATCGCCGCGCACGCAACGACCAGTACAAAGCCAATGTAGATGGCCAGATAACTAATCATGCCGTTCATCTGCGCTGCTTGCGTGTACATCTCGGAACGCGTGATGAAGACTCTCCACGACCCCGGCTCCTTGCCGTCAACGAGCAGATTGTCGAGCAAGGTGTATTTAATGCTCTCGTCTGCCTCGGTCGTATCCATACCCTGTTTGTAATTAACGAGCAGATTACTGGCATACGGCTGCAGATTAAGCTGGGACAGCAGCTCATCGGCTACGACCACGGTACCGGGATTGCTGCCCATCGCCGAGTTGGCGATGGCCGCCGTGTCCTCGTCCGACTTATCGGTTGCGGGCTTGAGCTCATGCCCGCCCAAGGTGAGGGTATGGCCGCCGGCCATGTATTTGGTGTACAGGTCGCCCAGCTCACCGCCCATATCACACGTAAGCAAGTACTGGTCCCGGCCAATGCTCACCGGCTCCTCGCCCATCATCTGGCGCAATTTGTTGTACTGGCTCGCCGGCGTCACAAACAGACCCATCGCATCGGCGTTGCTTCCCTCGAGCGCCTTGGGAAGCTTTTCGCCCATGGCCTTGCACATCTCACCCGCCACCACCGAGGGGCCCGAGCCGCCAAGCGGGTAACTCAGATACGAATCGATCTGCACATGCTCACCGGCAACATCGGCGATATTGACCTTCTTGCCGGTCTCGTCGTTGTTGTCCGCCGACTTGCGCTCGCCATGCCATGCAGCGTACAAATCGACCGTTGCATCGGCCAGCACCATGCGATCGGCCTCAGACGGATTGACATACTCCTTGTAGTAGTCGAGCGTTTCGGGCGTGTAATAGACATACGTCTGAGACACGTCAACAGGGTTATAGCGCTCCAGGTTTTCGTTCATCACATTGGCAATAGACATACCACACGTCACCGAGGTGATGGCCAAAAACAGGATCATCGCGATGACGCCCATCGAAAAGCACACCGTGTTGACCTTGGCCGACAGCTGGCGAACGGTAAACATGTTGAGGCCGCGCCAATAGACGCTGCGCAGGCTCTGCAGCAGCTTGATGAGCATGCCCGAAAGTCCCCAGAACAGCGCAAAGGTGCCCACGGTAACCATAGCGGTCGTAATGCCAAACTGGCTCATGGCCTCTTGCAGCTTGCTGTCCGTCGCGGTTAGCGGGAACCCATCACGTAGCAGACGGTAATAGGCCACGCCCACGAGCGCCACGCCCACGACAAAGATGGCAATCGCGATCCAGGGGTTGCGGGTCTTGATGCTCTCGTTGCGACGCTCGGCACCCATAAGCTCAATGAGCTTGGTGCGACGCACGGCGCGCAGGTTCAGCAGCAGCGTGAGCACAAACATTACGAGCATGCAGGCAAGGGTCAAGTTGAACGCATGCACCGAGAAAAAGAAGTGGAAATTGGCGATCTGTGTCTTAAAGAGCGAGGCCGTAAAGAACGTCATGAGCTGGGAGAGTCCCACACCCAGCACAATGCCGGCGGCAAAGGCCACGACCGATACTATCACGGTCTCGAGTGCCATGATCGTGGCGACGCGCCCGCGCCCCATGCCGAGCACCTGGTACAGGCCAAACTCCTTTTTACGGCGTTTCATGATGAAGTTGTTGGCATACACCATCAAAAAGGCCATGACGCCGGCCAAAAAGTACGTAAGGTAGCCGAGCATGCTGCCCATAACCCGTGCCAAGCCCTCTTCATCGATTCCGGCGATGTCGACCTGCATCGAGACGGTGTTAAAGGCATAGAAAACGGTGACGCCCAGGGTAAGCGTCAGCAGGTAGACGAGGTAGTCGCGGCCGGCGCGGCGGACGTTGCCCCAAGCGAGTTTACAGAGCATCGGAGCCCTCACCGCCCATCATGGCAACGACCTCCATAATGCGGTCGAAGAACTCGCGGCGGTCGGTGTCGCCGCGGCGCAGCTCGGTGAAGATCTTGCCGTCGCGGATAAACAGCACGCGGCTCGTGTAGCTGGCGGCAAAGCTGTCGTGCGTGACCATGAGCACGGTGGCGCGTAGACGGCGGTTAAGGGCCTCCAAGCTCTCGAGCAGCAGACGGGCGCTCTTGGAATCGAGGGCGCCGGTGGGCTCGTCGGCCATGATCATGGTGGGGTCGGTGACGAGCGCGCGAGCCGCGGCAACGCGCTGCTGTTGACCGCCGGACATTTGGTAGGGATACTTGTCGAGCACCTGACTGATGGACAGGCGCGCTGCCACATCCTGCACGCGGGTCGAGATTTCGGCAGCGTTCATACGGGCGATGGTGAGCGGCAGGGCGATGTTCTCGCGTGCCGTGAGCGTATCGAGCAGGTTGGAGTCCTGGAAGATAAAGCCCAGCTCCTCGCGGCGGAACTGCGAGAGCTTGGCCTGCTTCATGCGCGTCACGTCCTGCCCGTTGATGCGGATGGTGCCGCTCGTGGCGCTGTCGATGGTCGAGACGCAATTGAGCAGCGTCGACTTGCCCGAGCCCGAAGCGCCCATGATGCCAACGAATTCGCCGCGATTGACGGTGAAGCTGACGTCGTTGAGCGCACGGGTCACGTTGCCCAGCGCTCCATATACCTTTTCGAGATGCGCGACCTCCAGTACCGGGGTCGTTGCTTGCATGGTTTGCATACCGAGTCCTTTCTTGCGATTAGTCTACGGCATCTATAGTCGCAGGGTGCCGACTCGGCTACCATCGATATGGCTTACGCTTGCCTTACCGTTGTGTAAGGTAGGGGTAGCTACCCTGTCACGTGTTGGTGTTGAGAGAGGACTCCTGTTGAAGACTGTTCATGTTGCTGCTGGGATCATTCGCAAGGATGGATCCGACGAGCTGCTGGCCGTGCAGCG
This sequence comes from uncultured Collinsella sp., assembly GCA_934646865.1. Classification (GTDB taxonomy): domain Bacteria; phylum Actinomycetota; class Coriobacteriia; order Coriobacteriales; family Coriobacteriaceae; genus Collinsella. The sequence goes on from CAKUEU010000027.1 coordinate 7,760, forward strand.
CGGCTATGGCGACATGCAGGGACTCTGGGAGTTCCCGGGCGGCAAGCTCATGCGCGGCGAGACGCCCGAGGATGCCGTGCGCCGCGAGCTTATGGAAGAGCTGCAGGTAAAGGTCACCAACCTGCGCGATTTCTATACCGTCGAGTACGACTACCCCGATTTCCATCTCTCCATGGAGTGCTATTACTGCTCGCTGGCCGATGAGTCCGGCGAGCCCCAGAAACACGACCGCCAGCTCGATATCCGCTGGATTCCACGCACCTCGCTGGCAACGGTAGAGTGGATGCCCGCCGACAAAGGGCTGATCGATGCGCTGATTGAGCTCAAGGAAGACCGGCTTGAGGCAAGCGCGGCCAATGACGTCGAGTCAGCGACCGACGAGCCCGCCACCAAACCCAAGCGCGCACCTAAGCGCCGCAGCAAGAAGCGTCCCAAGCCCGGTCTACTCGACGGCATCGATACCTCGGACCTTTCCGCCGACGAGCGTGAACTGGTGCGCCGCCGCGCCGCCATCAAAAAGTCCATGAAGGGCAACAAGCGTGCCAACACCAAGCCCGAGCTACTCGTACGACAGCGCCTGCGCGCAGCGGGCCTTACGGGTTATCGCTTGGAATGGAAAGTTCCCGGCAAGCCCGACATCGCCTTCCCCGGCCGCAAGATCGCTATCTTCGTCAACGGTTGCTTTTGGCATCGCTGCCCCAAGTGCAACCCCAGCCAGCCCAAGCGCAATGTTGAGTTTTGGGAGGCAAAGTTCCGCCGCAACGTCGAGCGCGACCGGGCTGCCGTGGCAGCGCTCAGCGAAATGGGCTGGACGCCCATAACCATCTGGGAATGCGAACTCAAAAAGGACCGCATCGACGCCACGATGGCAAAGGTCATCGAGCAGGTTCGCGCCGCGACCCCGCAGCGCTAAAACGAGCCATTCACACGCCCCACACGCCCGCGCCACATCCGTGCCACAAACCTTAGAAAGCCCTTAAGCTCAAAACCTTTCAAGAGTGTTACTCAATAGCCTTGACCTGCGGTTTCACTGTAATCGCAAACCTCATTAAGCCTTTCTTTAGCGCTTCTTTGTAACGGCCGCTGCATAATACTGCCAACGCACGGGACCTAGCAGCACACCCCGTGCGCAACCTTTTGGTGGACATCGAGGAGGCCGCATAAGCATGCATTCTTCCAATGACGCAGCACAGCAGCCATCCCTAAAACATGCAAACCTTTTCTCCTTCCCCCCGACACAGAGAAGCAGCCTCCTCGACTCCCCCACCACAAAAACCAACCGCTCAACCAATCAGAACCTCAACTTGCGAGCATCGTTCGAAAAGCTCCAAGCATCCCTAGACAAGGCGTTCCCCGAACAGGCAAGGGCAATCTAAGCCCATCGCGCTTTATACTGATGCCATGCGAAACATGGATCACATAGAATTGCACCGCGGAGGACGCGAGGAAGCGTTTCCCGAGACCGCCGAAGACTGGCCCTATATTGCCGAACGCGCAGAATTCGCTCGCTATCCGGGCAACTCCGTCCCCTGGCACTGGCATTCCGAAGTCGAGCTTTTCTACATGGAACAGGGAGCAATTGACTATCGCACGCGTGCGGCTCATGAGCACATGCGCTTTGAGGAAGGGTCCGCCGGCTTTATCAACGGCGGCATTTTGCACAGCACCCTGCAATCACCCAACTCGGCGCCAGCCATTCAAATGCTGCATATCTTTCAGCCGTCAATGCTCGGCGATCCCGCGGGACGCCTTCAAAAGCGCTACATCAATCCATTACTGCAATGTCGAGGCGTCGATGTACTCAAATGGTCGCCCACCAACCCCGACGATATGCCCTTTATCGATTTGCTGAAGAGCTCCTTTAACCACGATCTTCAACAGCCGCAGAACGAGATGATGCTTCGAAATAGCCTGTCAGAACTCTGGATTCAGATCTATGCCAAGGCTGAACCACAATTCGCTTTGGACAATAGTTCTTTGATGACCAGCCGCGATATTCGGTTCAGGGAAATTCTGGACTACATCCGCACACACTATGCAGACAGCATAGATGTTCCCCAAATTGCGTCCGCGGTCGGCATCAGCGAAAGAGATTGTTATCGCACTATCAAAGCTTGCGCGGGAACAACCCCAGCCGCGTATCTACGCGCATACCGCATCACCCGCGCTTGCACGCTCTTGACGCACACCACGCGAACGGTACAGACGATCGCTCGCCAATGCGGCTTTGCAACGGCGAGCCACCTTGGGCAGGTATTCAAGGAACAAATTGGCTGTACCCCTTCTGAGTATCGAGCCATGAGGCAGAATTTCGATACTACGGGGCAGAAATAACGCTAGCGCTCCCACCTCACCTGTCCCACACTATCAGACAGATGAGAGAAAGGAATGCCATGAAACAATTCGACCATATCGTGTTTGACGTTGATGGAACATTGGCAGATACAGAAGAAAGCGTTCTGTCATCGCTTGCCCAGATTGTCCAAGAAGAGACCGGCAAAACGCTCCCCCGAAACGAGCTTGAGTTTGCCCTCGGCATACCCGGCAAGGATGCTCTTGTGAAGCTTGGAATCTACTCGCAAGCAACGTTGGATCGCTGGTGCCACGTTGCCGCCAGCTTTAAAAGCACCATCAGCGTGTTTCCGGGTTTGCTTGAAGTCATCGCAAAACTCGCCGATAGCGGTTGCAATCTTGGCATTGTCTCCTCACGTGCGCGCGACGAATACGCAGAAGAAATAGCACCCCTTGGCTTCGATACGTATTTTGAGCACATCATCCTTGTCGAAGACACAACCGAACACAAACCCGCACCCGCACCCATGCTCGAATATCTCCGACGTACGGGCGCAAACCCCGACAGCGTCATCTACGTTGGCGACACCGTCTACGACGAACAATGCGCAACTTCAGCAGGGGTCAATTTTGCCCGAGCAGCATGGGGATCCCACCAAGACATCCCAAACGCCACCTACAACCTCAAAACCCCCAACGACCTACTAACCCTAACAACCAAGTAATCCACCCAACCTATTTCCGCCCTAACGTCACAAGGGCGACGACCTCGAGAAGGTCAACATGGGAGGGACGAGGGCTTAGTTCCCCAATCTTTCCGCAGGGGGCAAAAAGCCTCGCCGCACGAAGTGCGCAGCGAGGCTTTTTGCATGCCCGAGGACGATTGGGGAACTAAGCCCTCGTCCCTCCCCGGGATATGTAGCGAGTCGGAGTACCCTTGCTGTTACTCTGCCTTGCCCACAGAGTTGAGGTTGGTCATGCGGATCTTAACCAGCTCGGTGATCTCGCGCATGCCCTCCTTAGCAGGCTTCTTGGGATCGAAGCAGCCGGGGTTCTCGGCCATGTAGGCCATGAAGCCCTTGGTGTAGGCCTGACGCAGCTCGGTGGCGTAGTTGACCTTGCAGATGCCGTTCTTCACAGCCTCGGCAACCTGCTCGTCGGGCACACCGGAGGTGCCGTGCAGGACCAGCGGCACGTCGACGGCGTCGCGGATGGCCTTGACCACGGACTGCTCGATGTGCGGATCGCTCGTGTACACGCCGTGGCTGGTGCCAACGCCAATAGCGAGGGAGGTGCAGCCAGTGCGCTCGACGAACTCCTTGGCCTCGGCGGGGTCGGTGTAGGGGCTCTCGCCCTCAACCGCGGGACCGTCGTCCTCCTTGCCGCCAACCTTGCCGAGCTCGGCCTCAACGGGCACGCCCATGGCGCGGCCAGCGTCGGCGACGGACTTGGTCAGGGCGATGTTGTCCTCGAAGGACTCGTGCGAACCGTCGATCATGACAGAGGTGTAGCCCGTGCGGAAAGCCTGCATGCAGCGGTCATAGCCATCGCCGTGATCGAGGTGCAGGGCGACGGGCACGGAAGCGCGCTCGGCGGCAGCCTTGACCATGCCGTAGAAGTAGTCCAGACCAGCGGTCTTGATGGTGCCCGGGGTGGTCTGCATGATGACGGGGGACTTGGTCTCCTCGGCAGCGGCCAGAACGGCCATAACAAACTCGAGGTTCTCGACGTTGAACGCGCCGACGGCGTAGTGGCCGGCCTGAGCGTCCTTGAGCATCTTTTCGGTGGTAACAAGTGCCATGAGCGTTTGCTCCTCTCCCTCGCCCGCATCTGGACATCGGGCGTAGTTGTTCACAAGGCGTTTTACCTTGCGTTTTGCTGCGCTCATTGTATGAAATTCAGCGGGTATGAATGTGCGGGATGTTGTCACTCCGCAGGGCAAGACTCTCAATTTTGAAAAGCAAACGGAAGGGTTTTGTGCCGAGTGCACGTGTTCGATATTGAGTTTTGAGCCTTGTTCGCCTTTCTTTTATAGAAAAGATAAGTATTCGAAAGGCGTTTTCTTACTCAAAAAGAAAATGAACGAAAATGGACTCAACACAATTCCTGCAAATATTGCTGAGAATGGAGCTGACATGGTCCAAGTTGCAACCCGAGCTTTTGCCGACGAACGCCGTGCCGCCATCATGGAAATGCTCGAGCACAATGCCTCGGTTCAGGTAGCAGAAATCGCCCAGACCTTTGGCGTGTCCTCCGTCACGGCCCGCGCCGACTTGGACGCGCTCGCCGAGGCTGGCAAGCTGCGCCGCACGCACGGCGGCGCCGTGTCGCTCCACAAGCGCCTGACGGTCTCCACGCAGGACCGGCGTATTAACGTCAACGTGGCCGCAAAGCAGGCCATCGCCCAAAGCGCCATTGAGCTCGTCAGCGACGGTGACACGCTGCTCGTCGACTCGGGCACCACCGCGCTCGAATTTGTCCGCCTGCTCGACCAACGCGACGGCATCACCGTCATCACGGCCGACATTACCATCGCCGATTACATCGACGAGAGCATGCCCTCGGTCGACGTCGTCATGCTGGGCGGCGCGCTGCGCAAAGGCCACCGCTATCTGTACGGTCCGCTCACCATGCAGGCGCTGCAGATGGTTCATGCCGACCTCGCCATCATGTGCCCCGGCGCCTTTGTCCCGGGTTGCGGCTTTACCACGGACTTTCCGCAAATGGCCGAAACCAAAACGGCCATGATCGTCGCCGCCCGTCAAGGCGTTGCCCTCATGGACGCCAGCAAGGTCAACGGACGCGGCATGTACCGCTTTGCCGAGCTGACCGACGTCAACGCCATCGTGATGGACCGTGACCCCGATCACGCCGTCGCCACCTCAATCGCCGAGATCGTCGACAACACCCGCCCAAATCTCCTCATCGCCGGCGCTTAAACAAAAACCACCACAAAGGTGCCTGTCCCCTTTGTGGTGGTTTGTGCGTTAAAAGTGAACGTATCGCTACTTGGACAACTCGTCGGCGAGGGCCTCGATCTGAGCGCGCGAGGCGTCGTTGAGCGAACCCAGGACGGTCACCTTGTTCTGCGCCAGGGTGATGTCCTTCATGCCCTCAAGCTCCTTGGTCATAACCTTGGCAGCCGCGGGTGCCCAAGAGCCGGCCTCGACGAGCGCCACGGTGCGGTTCTGGTAGGCATGCTCGGCGAGCGTGTGGATGAAGGTGCTCATGAACGGGAAGATCTCGCCCTGATAGGTAATGGAGGCAAGCACCAGGCGGTCGTAGCGGAACGCATCCTCAACAGCCTCGGCCATATCGTCGCGAGCAAGGTCAAAGACGGAGACCTTCTGGCCGCGAGCCTCGAGTGCGGCGGCGAGCTCCTCGACGGCAGCCTTCAGATGACCGTAGACGCTCGCGTAGGCAATGGTGATGCCCTCGTCCTCGGGCTGGTAGCTCGACCAGGTGTTGTAGGTGTCGAGGTAATAACCCAGGTTCTCGGTCAGCACGGGGCCGTGGAGCGGGCAGATGATCTGAATATCCAGATCGGCGGCCTTCTTGAGCACGGCCTGCACGAACTTGCCGAACTTGCCCACGATACCAAAGTAGTAACGACGCGCCTCGCAGGCCCAGCCTTCCGGGTCCTCGATGTCGTTGGCGCCGAACTTGCCAAAGCCGTCGGCACTAAAGAGCACCTTATCGGTGGCCTCGTAGGAGAAGAGCACCTCGGGCCAGTGCACGTTGGGGGCACCGACGAAGGTCAGGCTGTGGCCGCCCAGGTCGAGCACGTCGCCCTCTTTGACGACCATCTTGCGCTCGGGGTAATCGGTGCCAAAGTAGTTGACCATCATGCGGAAGGCGCCCATGCTGGCCACGATCTGGGCCTGGGGATAGCGCTCCATAAAGGCGGCGATGCCGGCGGAGTGGTCGGGCTCCATGTGGTGAACGACCAGATAATCGGGCGTACGACCATCGAGCACGCTCTCGATGTTGCCGAGCCACTCATCAACAAAACCACCGTCGACCGAATCGGCGACAGCAATCTTCTCGCCCAAGATAACGTAGCTGTTGTATGCCATACCGTTCTCGGACACGTCGTACTGGCCCTCGAACAGGTCGATGTCGTGATCGTCGACGCCAACGTAGCGGATATCCTTGGTGATCTCCATCAGGCAAAGCCTCCTAGATAGACAAAAGAACCTGTCTATCATAGCACTCGGCTGCATCCCGACAGCTATCTGCCGGCATCCTTACCGTTTGTTATTGAAGCGCGGCAACACGCCGTTGACCTGCGCAAACTACGCGCGCGGAGCCGCTGTGGTATGTCGAACGATGAGCTGGCCCGGAATACGAATCGCGACGGTCTTGCCCGCCGTACCCGCCTCGGGGACTGCATGCTCAAACACCTCGCGTCCGCGCTGATGCAGATCGAACCGCACGGTCGTGAGTTCGTTGTGCGCGACAAAGTCGTCAAGCGAATCATCGACGCCCACCACGCTCACGTCCTCGGGCACGCGCAGGCCACTATCGCGCAGCGCGGCGATGGCGCCGTTTGCCATCTGGTCGTTTGCCGCATAGATCGCCGTCATGGTGCGGTCGTGCTCGGCCAGATACCTGCCGGCCTCGTAGCCGCTGTTGGCAGACCAGTCGCCCTCGAGCGGCTCTGCCGACTCGATATGCCTGCGCTCGAGCGCGTCTTGCCAACCGGCGCGGCGGAACTGCTCGTCCACCGAGAAGGACGGGCCGCCGATATAGCGAATCTGCTCGTGGCCAAGCTCAAACAGATGGTCCATAAGTAACAGCGAGCAACCGTAATGGTCGGAATCGACCGTGGTCACGCGCGGATGCGCATACATGGTAACGATAACCGTGCCGATGCCCGGCAGCGGATCGAACGTCTCAAAGTCGGGCGCCATGCGGCTCATGCCGATGATGATGCCATCGACCGGCAGCGCCGCCATGCGGCGGGTGGCCTCGGCAAGCGAAAACTCCTCGGTCTTGGACATCTCGACCAGCGTGATGGCGCAGCTATGCTCGCGGGCGGCGCTGGCGATGCCGTCGATCATCGTCAGATTCCCAAACTTGGTGACGTCGTTGACGCATAGGCCGACCGAATGGTAGCGACCGTCGCGCAACGAACGGCCAGCATAGCTCGGGCGAAAGCCAAGCTCCTGCATGGCGGCCTGCACGCGCTGGCGCGTCTGCTCGTTCACATTGGGCAGGCCGTTGGCGACGCGCGAGACCGTCTGCTGCGAAACGCCAGCAGCGCGGGCGACGTCGGCCATGGAAACCGGACGCGAGCCTGTATCGTTGGAGGGGCGCCTTGCCACAAGATCACCTTCACCCTTGCGAGATCAAAAGAGCGTGCATGCCGACCCGTGCAGGAATAGAGCCCGCGCGGAGGGCCGCTATCGTCGGACGCATGTTAACGTACTCTACTTTTTCTAGCTGCAGCTCTTCTGCTCTATAAGTCCATACGGCACTACCGTTCACGGCCGAATTTCGACCGATTACCAGATTCTCAAAAAGTGATATGCGTTGTGTTATGAGTACGTTAACATAGCCCTTAACGTGCGGCATCGTGGATGCCGAGTTCACGCCGCTTCAAATTGTTAACGTACTCATAACGACGCAAAACTCACCTGTTCGCGCCAAAGAAAGGACCTTCATGACCGCCCCCGACGAAAAGACGCTCGCCACGCTCACCAAGCTGTTTGAGGAGGAGTTTGGCCCCATCGGCGACCGCCAGGTGCTCTACGTGCACGCGCCCGGCCGCTCCGAGATCAGCGGCAACCACACCGACCACGAGGGCGGCCACGTTATCGCCGGCTCGCTCGATGTCGCCGTCGACGGTATTGCCGTGGCAACCGACACCAACAAGGTCCGCGTTGCCGACGAGGGCTACCCCACCTTTGAGATCACGCTCGACACGCTGGATGTTCAGGAGGCCGAGAAGGGCACGTCCGCAAGCCTCGTCCGCGGCATGGCCCACGAGGTCGCAGCCCTGGGCGTTGAGCCCCACGGCTTCGACTTTGCCTTTACCTGCTCCGTCCCCTCGGGCGGCGGCCTTTCGAGCTCCGCTGCCGTCGAGGCCGCATACGGTCGCGTCATGGAGACCCTCTGGGGCGCGCCCGCTATTGAGCCCGTCGCACTCGCCCAGATGAGCCAGCGCACCGAGAACAACTACTACGGCAAGCCCTGCGGTCTGATGGACCAGGCCGCCGTGTGCCTGGGCGGCCTTGCCTACATGGATTTTGAGGATCAGGCTCAGCCTAAAACTCAAAAGCTCGAGCTCAACTTTGAGGATCATGGCTATGCGCTCGTGCTCGTTAAGGTTGGCGCCGACCATGTGGCAGCCACCGACGACTACGCCGCCGTTCCGCGCGAGATGCAGGATGTTGCCGCCGAGTTTGGCAAGGCACGTCTGTGCGAGGTTGACGTTGCCGACTTTGACGCCAAGCTCCCCGAGCTGCGCGCCAAGCTGGGCGACCGCGCCTGCCTGCGCGCCGTTCACTACTGGTACGAGAACGGTCTGGTCGACAAGCGCTGGGCGGCTCTTAACGCCGGCGACATCGACCAGTTCCTGGTCCTGGCGCGCGAGTCCGGCGCCAGCTCCGCCATGTACCTGCAGAATGTCGTTGCCAAGCTGGGCTCCGAGCAGCCCTCCATGTACGCCCTGGCGCTGGCCGAGCACGTGCTCGACGGCCGCGGCGCCGTCCGCATCCACGGCGGTGGCTTTGGCGGCACTATTCAGGCCTTCGTGCCGCTCGATCTGGTCGACACTTTCATTGCCAAGATGAACGGCTGGCTTGGCGAGGGTTCCGCCCGTCACTACGCTATCTCTGACAAGGGGGCATACGCGGCATGGCTGTAATGACCGACGTGCGCGAGGCTGCGCAGAACCTGATCGAGTACGCCATCCACCGATCCATGATCGGGCAGGACGACCGCATCTGGGCCTACAACACCATTCTTGAGTGCATTGGCGCCACAGGCCCCGCGCTCGACATGACCTGGGCGCTCAAGACCGAGAAGTTTTCGCTCTTGCACCCCGACACCCTCCCCGACTTTGATCTGGAGGGCACGCTCGCCGCGCTTTCCGAGGCCGCCGTCGTCAACGGTGCCGCCGAGGACACGGCGTCGGGCCGCGATCGCATCGGTATGCGCATCATGGGCGTGCTTATGCCGAGGCCTTCGGTTGTAAACGAGGAGTTCAATGGGCGCATGGGCGTCAACGAGCCCCGCGCCGCGACCGACTGGTTCTACGGCCTGTGCTGCGACGCCGGCTATGTGCGCCGCGCCGCCATCGCGCGCAATATCAAGTGGAGCACCCCTACCAACTGGGGCGATCTTGAGATCACCATCAACCTGTCCAAGCCCGAGAAGGACCCGCGCGACATTGCCGCGGCCGGCGCTGCCAAGAACACGGGCGAGAAGTATCCCGCCTGCCAGCTCTGCATCGAAAACGAGGGCTACCCCGGACGATCCGCTGCAGCCGACGGTGGCGCTCATCCCGCTCGCCAGAACCTGCGCGTTATCCCCATCCAGCTCGACGGCGAGCGCTGGGGCTTCCAATACAGCCCGTACGCGTACTTTAACGAGCACTGCATTGCCATGAGCTCGGAGCATCGCCCCATGCACGTCGATCGTAAGGGTCTGACCTGCCTGCTCGACTTTGTGGACCTGTTCCCGCACTACTTTATCGGCTCCAACGCCGACTTGCCCATCGTGGGCGGCTCGATTCTGTCGCACGACCACTTCCAGGGTGGCGCGCACGAGTTCCCGATGATGCACGCGGCCGAGGTCTCGCAGTTTAGCGTGCCCGGATTTGACCAGGTCACCGGCACCGTGCTGCAGTGGCCGCTCTCGGTGCTGCGCCTGCGCTCGCACGACCGTGCTCAGCTGCTCGATGCCGCCGAGAAGATCATCCTCGCCTGGCGCGAGTGGACCGACGAGTCCGTGGGCGTCATCGCGCACACGGCCGACGGCGTGGCTCACAACACCGTGACGCCCGTCATCCGCCGCGTGGACTCCCGCGGTAATGCCGGCGGTGAGATCTACGAGGCCTACCTGGCACTTCGCTGTAACATCACGACCGACGAGCACCCGCTGGGCGTGTTCCACCCGCATGCCGAGTATCACCACATCAAGAAGGAGAACATTGGCCTGATCGAGGTCATGGGCCTGGCTATTCTTCCGCCGCGCCTGGTTCCAGAGCTTGGCGCTGTCCGTGAGCATCTGCTGGCAGCCAAGGTCGATGCCAGCTACGACCTTGCCGGTGCGCTCGAGGGCGACGACCTTTGCCGCAGCCACGCCGCATGGGCCCTGGACGTCTATGCCCGCCGCGCCGATGAACTTACGGCCGACAACGCCATCGATATCCTGCATGAGGAGGTCGGCGTGGTGTTTGGCCACGTGCTCGACAACGCCGGCGTCTTTAAGTGGGACGAAGCCGGCCGCGCCGCCCAACAGCGCTTTATCGACTCGCTGTAGCACGCGGGCCCGGACGCTCGTGCCCAACAAATAGCGCCTACACGGCAACGGCGCCCGCCGGCAACATCGCCGGCGGGCGCCGTTTTCTGATGCAAGGGTAGCTAATTTGCACCAAAACAAGGAGTGTCCCAAACAGCCGGCAGAAAAGGAACGTCCCCAGGTGCCGACCTAAACCCACACATTATTCGATGGAAAAACGTGGTTGCCTCCCACATTATTTGATGGAAAAACGTGGTTTACTCCCACATTTTTCGATGGAAAACCAAAACAGTCTTATACTAACCATGATTGTTAGGAGGCAGTATGCAGCGACAGCTAATGGACGAACTCATCGCTTGGAAATCTAGAGCAAACCGCAAGCCCCTCCTGCTTAAGGGGGCCCGCCAGACGGGAAAAACCTGGCTTCTCAACGAATTCGCAGGCCAGCAGTATCAAAACGTCATCCGTTTTGACTTTATGCTCGAACCGGGCGCGCGTTCGCTGTTCGATGGAAACCTTGACCCCAAGCGCATCATCTCCCAGATAGAGCTCCTGCGCGGCCAGACCATAACGCCGACAGACACACTCATCATCTTCGACGAGATCCAAGAAGCGCCACGCGGCATCACCTCGCTCAAATACTTCAACGAGCTGGCGCCGGAATACCATATCGTGGCAGCCGGCTCCTATATGGGCCTTGCGCTCCGGCGAGAAAACGAGTCGTTCCCCGTCGGCAAGATCGACCAGCTCACCATGCGCCCCATGGGGTTTGTCGAGTTCGTTCGTGCCGTCGATGGCGGTCCGCTCGCAGATGCCATCCTTGCCGCAAACATGGACCTGCTGGCAAACGTTTCCGAAAAGCTCGAGCGCCTGCTCAAGGAATACCTCGTTGTCGGTGGCATGCCAGAAGTTGTCTCCGCTTTCGCCGCCTCCCACGATTTCATCGAGGCCCGCAGGCTTCAGCAGCAAATCATCGAAGCTTACGAATCCGATTTTGGCAAGCATGCACCAGCCCGCATCGTCGAGCGCATGAGGCTGGTTTGGAAATCCCTTCCCGGCCAGCTCGCAAAGGAAAACAAGAAGTTCATCTACGGCGCGCTTCGCCCCGGGGCACGAGCACGCGATTTTGAGGAAAGCCTCCAGTGGCTCATGGACTATGGAATCGTTCATAAGGTACCACGTGTTTCCGCCCTAAGAGCACCGCTCACAAGCTACGAGGATCTCTCGGGCTTCAAGCTGTTCTGCATCGACACCGGCATCCTCGGAGCACTCTCCGGCCTCTCGCCGGCCATTGTTCTGAACGGGCCCGCTGTTTTTACGGAGTTCAAAGGCTCGCTGACCGAGCAATACGTCGCACAGGAGCTTTTGCTCCAAGGCAAAACTCCCGCGTATTGGTCATCCTCCTCCGGCAATGCAGAGACTGACTTTGCCATCGACCATGCGGGGACCGTGCTTCCGCTCGAGGTCAAGGCGGCAGAGAATCTCAAAGCAAAGAGCCTGAGGATTGCCTGCGAGAAGTTCAAGCTCGAGCGCTGCGTGAGAACATCGTTAGCGGCATATAGAGACGAGGGCACGCTCGTCAACATTCCGCTCTGGGAGATTGGGCAAATCGGCAAGTTGACATAGTCGCTGCGGGGGGGGTGCCCCGCAAGGAGTGTCCCAAACTGCCGGCAGAAAAGGAACGTCCCCATCTGCCGCAAAGGAACGTCCCCAAGTGCCGGAAACGCCGATGTTTTGGCAATGTCAGCGAGCGGGTCGCATTTGAGACAAGGTGACGTGAAACGAAAGGGCGCTGACCTTCTGGTCGCGCCCTTGAAGTTGAACGTCAGATTGTCCAAATGCGGCCCGCGCAGCGTCGAGCCGTTACGCGGTTTGGTAAAACCGCGTAACCCTACAGCTCAGTGACTTCCACGCTGTTGTAGACCTCGTCCCAACGGTCCATGACCAGGTGGCCGGTCTTGGGGTCCATGGCGTTGAGCTTGCCGCAGGTATTGGCGGTCTTGAGCACCGTGACATCATCGGCACCGGCGGCGATGGCGTGCGCAAAGCCGGCGATGGTCGAGTCACCGGAACCCGTCGCGTTCACAGCTTCAATCGCGGGCGTCTTGGCGCGGAACGCACGGCCCTCATGGAAGCCCACCGAACCGGCAGCGCCCATCGAGACGACAACCCAGGGGATACCGGCAAAGCGGCCGTCGGCGGCAAGCGCCTCGCGCAGGGCATCGACGTCGTCAGTCGTAAAGGACGTACCCAGCAGGCCGTTAATCTCGGTCAGGTTGGGCTTTACGAGCTCAGGCTTAGCGTCGGACTCCAGCGCGGCCTCCAGCGATGCACCCGAGGTGTCGAGCAGCACCTTGGCGCCCGCCTCCTCGGCAATCTTGACGAGCTCGGCATAGTAGCCGGCATCGACGCCACGCGGCAGCGAGCCCGAAAGCGTCACAACGTCCGCCTTCGCAGCAAGCTCGGCGAACTTGGCCGTAAAAGCTTCGAGTTCTGCCGGCTCAATCTGCGGACCGCTCTCCAGCAGCTCGGTCTGATTACCCTCGTGCAGGATATTCAGACAGATACGCGTTTCGCCGGCGATAGGCACAAAATCATTCTTAACGCCGTCGGCATCCATAAGCTCGGCCATATAGGCACCCATGTGGCCGCCGAGCAGACCGGTCGCGAGCACGTCGTCGCCCAGCTGTAACAGCACACGGCTCACGTTGAGGCCCTTGCCACCAGCGGTCTTTTCGGGCGTCACACGGTTCACATCGTCGATGATCAGCTTATCGAGCTGATAGCGCGTATCGATCGACGGGTTCATGGTAACGGTCAGAATCATGTTGAACTCCTGTTCCGGGGCGGCACGGCCTGCCCCAAACATACGATAGCTCTTTAAAGGATCTCGATCTCAAAGCCGCGGGTGACGGTCTCCCCCGGCTTGGCAATCAGGCAGCCGCGCTTGTGCTCCAGGATATCGTCCTCGTCGGAGCAGGTGGACAGGCCGCCCCACGGTTCCACGGCCACAAAGTCGCCCTCGGGCTTGCTCCACACAATCAGGTACGGCATATCGGGGAACGTCAGGCGTACGCCCTTGTCCTCGTCCTTCTTGGTCAGCGTGACCACACGACTCTCGAGCACATCAAAGATGGTCTCGGCAAAGTCGAAGAGCTCATGGGTGAGCGGCAGGTCGTGGCCAACCATCGGGTTTTTGCTGCGATGCTCGACATCGATCAAACCCGTCGAGGGAACGGCGGTACAAAGCTCCGCTGCCTCGCTCAACTCAAAACGGAGCTCGTAGTCGTCGTAGGACTCGCCCTCGTCGAGCGGGCACTGAAAGCCAGGGTGACCGCCCACAAAGAACGGCATGTCCTCGGTGCCCTCATTGGTCACCTCGTACGACACGGTCACTTTTGCCGCATCGACCGTATAGCGCGCAACGATCTTAAACGGATACGGGAACTGCTCGAGCAACTCGGCATGGTCGGCAGAGCTTAGGCTCAGCGCAACCATGTTGTCGCTCTGCTCCTCGAGCTTCCACTCCTGTTTGCGGGCGAAACCATGACGCGCAAGGTTGATCTCGTGGCCGGCGCGCGTCATAGCGCGGCCATCGCGCAGACCGCCGCAGATGGGAAAGCAGATCGGGGCCTGACCCGACCACACCGCCGGGTCGCCCTGCCACAAATACTCACGACCGTTAGCCGCAATAGAGGTAAACGATCCGCCTGCTGTGCTTAGAGCCACGCGAATAGAACCGTTATCAAGAACAAACTCCATGGGAGCCTTCCCTTTCTTACGCCAGCCCGCCAAGTCAATAGGGCTGATAGAAAACCGGCCCGCGCCCCTCACAGAAACGCGAGCCGTCAACGGACTAGTTAATTACGCCGGATACCCGCTAATCATGGTATTCGCCACGGTCCCACTTCTCGAGGAACTCGTCAAAGAAGTGCGGGTCGGCCTGGGCCTCGGCGTCGGCCTTGTTGCAGGCATCGATCTTGGCGATCAGGGCATCGTGCTCGGGAGTCTTCTCGTAGGGCTCCTCCAGGAAGGCGAGCATGATGTCGGCCATCAGGAACTCGCCGGTGATCTTGCCGCCAAAGCCCACGATGTTGGCGTTGAGCTCGCGACGGGCATACAGGGCAGAGGTCATGTCGCGGACCAGGGCGCAACGGGCGCCGGGGACCTTGTTGACAGCGTTGGTGATGCCGATACCGGTGCCGCACAGGGCCACGCCAAAGTCGGCCTTGCCGCTGGCAACGGCATCGCCCACGGCCTTGCCGTAGATGGGATAGTGCGTGCGGCTGTGGCTATAGGTGCCGCAGTCGAGCACCTGATAGCCGGCCTGCTCCAGGCGGTCGGCCAGATAGATCTTCTCGTCCGTAACGATATGGTCGCAACCGATTGCGATGGTCTTCTTCATCAGAACGTCCTTTCGTCTGAATTCACAAGTTGAGGTAGAAGTTCGAGTTCTCGGTGGCTCTCGTTAGGCCATCTTGTTGAGCATGTCGACACGGATCTGGTGACGACCGCCGGCGTACTGGGCGCGCAGGAACTCGCGGGCGATCTTCTTGGCGACCTCGGTGCCAACGACGCCCGGGCCCATGGTGACCATGCGCGAACCGTTGTGCTCGCGGGTCATGTAGGCGGAGCGCTCGTCGGAAATGTTGGCGACGACCATGCCCTTCATCTTGACGGCGGCCATATAGGAACCGACGCCGTACTTATCGAATGCGAAGCCCTGGGAATCCTTGTGCTCCAGCAGGTCCTTGGCAACGGCGGTCGCAGAGTCAACAAAGTCCGCGGCAGGGGTCTCGGAATAGTCGACGACCTCGTGACCGTCGGCGATGAGCATCTCCTTGATGGACTCCTTCATCGACATACCGTCGGCATCGGAAGCGATTACAACCCTCATGACATCCTCCTTGAGAGATACGCAGGTGCGTAGTTTCTGTTTGGAAGTGTTGAATCGCGTTCAGGTCCGGGCATCTGAATGTGCGGTTCTTCACTGTTCATGTTTATTTGAACACATTCGAACAACGACTGCAACAACTATTTGTTTATCTTTGTTCTTTTTTGAACAATTACCGTTCGCGGGTGTTTGTTGACCGTTTGGGCCCGGCGCAGACGCAGAGACCATGTGTTCAACAAACAAAAGGGCGGCCGAGAACGTGTCTCGGCCGCCCTTCTTACGGTTGATCTTCCAAAGATCGCTTTGCCGCCTACTCAGACTGCCCACTCTTCTTGGCATGTTTGGACGGAGCGCTCAAGAAACGACCCGTCAGATAGTTCGCGGGACCGGAGATATCGATCCCCAGCAGCACGTGTCCTAGCCATAGGAACGCCACAAGCACCAGAAGAGGAATCACACACGAGGTCACGATCATCACGATGACGCATTCGACGAGGTCGGTCACCTGCTGCACAACCTCGTCGGTCATCGACTTGGCGCTATCGGTCACCGAAGTCAGCAGACTCGAGGCGCCTTCGGTCAGTTGCTCGAGCACGTTCTTGTCTGTCTTTGCTTCAGATTTCTTTTTGCTCTTTGACGAGCTCGCCTCAGCCGCGCCTGTCGCCTTTTGCTCGGC
>CAKUEU010000028.1 GCA_934646865.1 uncultured Collinsella sp.
AGCGGTCGGCGGGGCCATTGTGGCTCTTGACAGCGGATTGGGTCATATGAGCGAAAGCCCGCCAGAGCGAGCAAGGTCCTTTTGGGGCGAGATGACACCATAGGTTGAGCATAAGTCAGCGAGCGGGCCGCATTTGAGACAAGGTGACGTGAAACGAAAGGGCGCTGACCTTCTGGTCGCGCCCTTGAAGTTGAACGTCAGATTGTCCAAATGCGGCCCGCGCAGCGTCGAGCCGTTGCGCGGTTCGTAGAACCGCGCAACAAATTAGTACATCTTTGCGCCGGCGGGGATGGAGGCGTCGAGCTGGATCAGGTTGAGGCGCTCCTCACCATCCTCCTCGTGGATAGCGCTGATGAGCATGCCGCAGCTGGGAATGCCCATCATCTTGCGCGGCGGCAGATTGGTGATGGCGAGCAGGGTCTTGCCGACCAGGTCCTCGGGCTCATAATAACCGTGAATGCCGGAGAGGATGGTACGGTCGGTGCCGGTGCCGTCGTCGAGCGTAAAGTTCAGCAGCTTCTTGGACTTCTTGACAGCCTCGCATGCCTTGACCTTCACGGCGCGGAAATCGCTCTTGGAGAAGGTATCAAAGTCGACGAACTCCTCAAACAGCGGCTCGACGGCAATCTTGGAATAATCGACCGTGGGCTTGAGCGGCTTGACGAACGGGCTTGCGGCGTTGCCGGCCTCGGCAGCCTTGGCGGCAGCGGCACCGGACTGGAAACCCTTCTCGGGCTTCATGTGCGGGAACAGCAGGACGTCGCGGATAGAAGCCTGGTTGGTGAGCAGCATGACCACGCGGTCGATACCGATGCCGATGCCGCCCGCGGGAGGCATACCGTACTCGAGGGCGCGCACGTAATCCTCGTCGTACTCCATAGCCTCGTCGTCGCCGCCAGCCTTCTCGGCCATCTGAGCGGCAAAGCGCTCGGCCTGGTCGACCGGGTCGTTGAGCTCGGAGAACGCGTTGGCGTACTCGTGGCCGGCGATAACCAGCTCAAAGCGGTGCGTCAGGCGCGGGTCGTCCTCAAAGCGCTTGGCAAGCGGGCTGACCTCGATGGGGTAATCGCACACGAACGTGGGGTTGACGATGGTGTCCTCGCCCAGCTCATCGTAGATCTCGGCGATAATCTTGCCGGCGGTCCACTCGGACTTAATCTCCAGGCCCTTCTCACGCGCGGCAGCAGCAAGCTCCTCGACCGGCGTGTCGATGGTGACCTGCTTGCCGAGCACGTCGGAGACGATGTCGGTCATGGGACGGCTGGCCCACTCACCAGAAAGGTCGATGGTCTGGCCCTGGTACTCGATGACCTCGGGGTTGCCGATGGCCTTGTTAGCCGCCTTAATGACACCCTGGGCGAGCGCCTTCATGCCCTCGAGGTCGGAGAAGGCACGGTAGGCCTCCATCGTGGTGAACTCGGGATTGTGGGTAAGGTCCATGCCCTCGTTACGGAAGATACGGCCGATCTCGAACACGCGCTCAAAACCGCCGACGATGCAGCGCTTGAGGTGCAGCTCGGTAGCAATACGCAGGTAGCACTCCTGATCGAGCGCGTTGAAGTGCGTGATGAACGGCTTGGCAGTAGCGCCGCCCTGGATGGTCTGCAGGATGGGGGTTTCGACCTCCATGTAGCCGTCGGACTCCATAAAGCGACGGAAGGTGGAGAGAATCTGCGAACGCTTACGGAACGTCTCGCGAACGTCGTCGTTGGCGATCAGGTCGACATAGCGCTGGCGATAGCGGGTCTCCTTGTCGGAAAGACCGTGGAACTTCTCGGGCAGCGGACGAACGGCCTTGGCAAGCAGGGTCGCGCTCTTAGGGGCAACGGAAAGCTGGCCGCGCTGGGTGCGCACGACAACGCCGGTCACGCCCAGGATGTCGCCCAGGTCGAGGGACTTGAGCGTATTCCAGGCAGCCTCGTCCATGTCGTTGATGCGGCAGAACAGCTGAATCTCGCCGGTCGCATCGCGCACGACGATGAACATGATCTTGCCCTGACCGCGCTTGGCGACCACACGGCCGGCGATCTTCACGACGTCCTCGGTGTCCTCGCCATCGGCAAGCTCGGCGTACTTAGCCTCGATATCGGCAACGTAGTCCTCGAGCTCAGAGTGCTCGGGATAGGGGTTCTGGCCCGCCTCGAACAGGGCGGCGCGCTTGGCCAGGCGGGTGGCGCGCTCGTCGTTGAGCGTCGATGCCTGATCGGCGGCGTTCTGGTTCTCTGCCATAAGTTAGCTCCTCAAACTAAAACGCTCCCCAGGATTCGGTCCCAGGGAGCGAAAACATACCTTTACGCGGGACCGTGGTCTAGCGTGCGATCTTGGCGATGGTGTAGACGCGAGTCTTGCCGGAAGGCGTAACGACCTCGACGGAGTCGCCCTCGCCGTGACCGATGATGGCGTGACCGACCGGAGACTCGTTGGAAATCTTGTGCTCGAGCGAGTTGGTCTCGGTGGTACCGACGAGCGTGACTTCCATGACCTCACCGTTGGGATCAATCAGAGAAACGGTGGAACCGATGGAGACGGTCAGATCGCCCGTGGTGGCAGCAACCTGAGCGTTGGCAAGAATGGCCTGGATCTCGGCGATACGAGCAGCATTCTGGGCCTGCTTGTCCTTGGCGGCATCGTACTCGGAGTTCTCCGAAAGGTCGCCGAACGCGCGGGCTTCCTTGATGTCCTCGACGATCTCCTTGGCGTAATCGCCCTCACGCCAGGCGAGCTCCTCGACGAGCTTCTGGCGGCCCTCAGCGGTCAGTACGATCTGGCTTGCGTCCATACGGATATCTCCCCAACTCTGATCAAACAATCAACTGTCAACAAAACGAAAAAGACCGGCTAGCCTGCGGGCAAGCCGGTCAGGTGCTCACCCCAAAGGGATGGGACTACTCTGCGTCCGCGTCGCTGTCCTCTGCCTGCTTCTTCTTGGCAGCAGCGAGCTTGGCCTCGAGCTCAGCGATCTCCTTGTCCTCCTCGGACTGCTCGACCACGACCTCCTCGGCCTGCTTGGTCTCGGCCTTATCGTCGCCCTCCATACCCTCGCGGATATTCTTGACGGTAGAGCCGAGAGACTTGCCGAGCTTCGGCAGGTTCTTGGGCCCGAAGATAATCAGGACAACGACGAGAATAATGATGAGCTCAGGAGCCCTCAGTCCAAACATGTAGACCTCCACAATACAGCGAGACAAGCTCGAATGAGTATACCGCGGGTATCGCGGTATCACAACAATAGCTAAAAAAAGGGACCGCAAGAAGCGGTCCCTCCTCATGCTCTGGTCGGGTTGACTGGATTTGAACCAGCGACCCCTGCGTCCCGAACGCAGTGCTCTACCAAACTGAGCCACAACCCGTTAGCTCGACTATAGTAACAAAGATTTCCATCGTGTGCTAGAGAAATTTTTACTTCTTTGGCACTTCGATGCGAACCGTGTTGGGAATGAGCTCCGTCGCGCAGGACCACCAGCCGTCTTGCAGGGCAGCGTCGGCAAGCCTTTCGGCCGTGGCGGCGGTGTCGCAAATGGCAAACGAGCAGGCACCCGATCCGCACACATCTACAGCAACGGTGCCGTCCTGTTTACGCAGCCAATCGAGAACCATTTGAATCTGCGGCTCCATCTGTGCGGAAATGACACCCAGGTTGTTATGGATGAGCGCATATGCCGTCTCGGCATCACCAGCACGCAAGGCAGAAGCTATCGCGCCGGGCTTGTCTGCAGGCACCGGGGCCTCGTCAAAACGTCGATAGGCTTCAATTGTCGAAACACTTGCCTCGCGCGGCTTGACCAACACGACGGGCGTTGCGGGCAGCGCGGGATACTCAGTTGCCAGCACGTCTCCCCCACCTACGTAGAACGCAGGGCTCGCGTGCAAAAAGAAGGGAACGTCGGCGCCAATACCGCGCGCGATGTTGTCCAGCGCGGGATCGGTGCGATCAATTCCCCAGAGCTCCGCCAAGGCAACAATGACTGCGGCCGCATCCGTCGAGGGACCGCCCAAGCCGGCGCACAATGGAATGCGCTTCTCAATCGTCACGCAGATGTTTGCCTCGCGACCATAATGCTCGGCCATAGCAACCGCAGCCCGATACGCCGTATTCTTTTGCATGGGAAAATCTGATGCCGGAACCGTCTGGACGGTCAACGCCTGTACCGGCGTAACCGTCACGGTATCGGAAAGACCGACGGCTGCCATCAGGGAATCGACCTTATGGTAGCCGCGGTCGTCACGCTCGGTATGAACCCCCAGATAGAGGTTGATCTTTGCCGGCGCGGAAAGGGTGAGGGACCGATCGGTCACCGCTAGTGCTCCTCGAGCTGGTTGCCGAGCGGGGTAAAGATATGCTCGCCGCTCTCGGGGTCAAACAGTTCGACCTGCCCGGTGAGGACATCGATATACTGGTAGGACTGACGCGACTTGCGGCCGCGGCGCTCGTCGACCTCGACGATAAAGACGGCGGGGTGGACGCTCTTGATGGTGCCCATGCGCTCGACGACGCGGGTGCGGCCCATGTTGGCCTTCACCTTGACGCGATCGCCCACCATATCGGTCAGCTTCTCGTGGATGTCGTCGACGTGATTGACTTCCATCTCTTCCATGAACAGGGCCTCCAGAAGGTGCAATTCAAAAAGGGGATAATACCCCTAAGATAGACAAAACTCTAATACTATAGCACCCTGCTGCCACCATACGCAAGTAGCTAAATAAGCCCCGTCCCAAATTGACTACTTACAGATTGTCTGTGTCCAGAACGATGGTGAATGGACCGTCGTTGACGAGGTCGACCTTCATGTCGGCGCCAAAGATGCCGTGCGCCACGTGTTCGACATCTTGGCGAACGAGCGTCAGGAAGTACTCGTAGAGCTCGTTGGCAACATCGGGGGCGCCTGCATCGGTAAACGACGGACGGCGGCCGTGACGGCAATCGGCGAACAGCGTGAACTGCGACACCACGAGAACCTCGCCGTCGACATCGGCAAGTGCCAGGTTGGTCTTGCCGTTCTCGTCCTCGTTAATGCGCAAGCCGCGGAGCTTGCCCCACAGCTTATCGGCCTCGGCGCGCGTGTCGCCGTGGCCCACGCCCAACAGCACCAGATAGCCGCGCCCAATTTTGCCCACGCACTCGCCGTCGACCGTCACGCCGGCGTTGAGCACGCGCTGCACCACCGCACGCACGGCCTACTCCTCGCCCGTCAGCTTGGCGGACAGATGCTCGAGCGCATGGAATCGATGGCTGATGGCGTTCTTCTCGTCCGCCGTGAGCTCGGCCATAGTCTTGCCCGGCGTATCGACCGGCAGGAACAGCGGGTCGTAGCCAAAGCCGTGATCGCCGCGGCCCTCGTGCGCGATAACGCCCTCGCAGGCGCCCTCGCCATAGGTGACCAAACCGTCCGTGTCGATGAGCGCGACGACGCTCATAAAGCGTGCAGTGCGGTCCTCGTCGGCCACGCCCTCCAGGTTCACGAGCAGCTTGGCATTGTTGGCGGCATCGTCGCCGTGGACGCCCGCGTAGCGCGCGCTATACACGCCAGGTTCACCGTTCAGGGCGTCGACGACCAGGCCCGAATCGTCGGCGATGGCCATAAGGCCCGTCTCCTCGACGGCAGCCTGCGCCTTGATGATGGCGTTCTCCAAAAACGTCGTGCCGTTTTCCTCGGGGTCCTCAAAATCGCCCAGCTGGCCGAGCGCCACAAAACGTACCTCGGGCATGACCTTGCCCAGGATGGCCTCAATCTCAGTGAGCTTGTGGGCGTTGCCCGTAGCCACGACGATGGTGGCCGCGGGGTCGAGCGTGTCGATGTCAATCTTTTCAAGTGCCATAGCTGGCCTCCTTGTCCGTATAGCAAAGCCGCCCAGGGGAAATTGGCTTTGGGCCCTCTCCCCTCCTTGGCGGCAAAAACTTTTCAGTTCGGCGTTTCCGCAGATAAAACTTACCAAAATAAACCTGTCCCTTTTTGGCAGGTTAGGCGAGGGCCTGGCGCTGGAGCTCGATGAGCTCGGCGATACCCTTATCGCCCAAGTCGAGCAGGGCGTTGAGACGCTTGCGATCGAAGGGCGCCTGCTCGCCGGTACCCTGGAGCTCGATCATCTCGCCGGTGTCGGTAGCGACGAGGTTCATGTCGACCTCGGCGTGGCTGTCCTCGGAATAATCAAGATCGAGCAGGGTATTACCGTCGACGACACCCATGGAAATAGCGGCGACCTGGCCCGTGAGAGGAATGCGCTCGATCTTGCCAGCCTCGACCCACATGGCAAGCGCATCGTGCAGTGCCACCCAGGCGCCGGTGATGCTCGCCGTACGCGTGCCGCCATCGGCCTGGATAACATCGCAGTCGACGGTAACGGTGTACTCGCCGAGCGCCTTCATGTTGACGACCGTGCGCAAGCTGCGACCGATCAAACGCTCGATCTCCATGGAGCGGCCCTTGCGATTGGCGTGCTCGCGCTTGCAGCGCTTGCCGGTCGACGCCGGCAGCATGGCATACTCCGCAGTCACCCAACCGGCCTTGGCGCCCTTGCGCCAGCCCGGCACGCCCTCCTCGATGGTGGCAGCGCACAGCACGCGCGTGTCACCAAACTCGGCCAGGCACGAACCGTGGGCGTGCTTCATGACGCCGCGGGTGAGCCTAACGGGACGAAGCTCGTCAGCAGCGCGGCCGTTGACGCGGTTGACCTGCATATACTCCATGAGATGATCCTTTCGGGAAAAGATGAGGCGAAAGCTTTGGCGGCTATTGCGCGCCTAGCCAAGTTCGTCGATATCGATATGCTCGATGCTCTTGAGCGGCTGGCCGAAGATAAAGCTTCCCGCCACCGCAAACTCGGCAATGTTATCGGCTGTCGTGGCAAAACGGTGCTGCGGCTCGGCAGCGTCACCAGCCAGCTGCTCGCGGCGCGTGAGGATATCGGTCAGTTCGCGCGTGGTCTCCTCGGCGGAGCTCACCACACGCACCCCGGGCCCCAGCGCATGGCGGATAGGCCCCACGAGCAACGGGAAATGCGTACAGCCGAGCACCACGGTATCGATACCGCGGTCGCGCAGCGGCTCGACCGTAGCGCCGACCAGCGCGCGCACGGCAGGCGTATCGAAGATATCCTCGTTCTCGAGCCACTGCTCTTGCAGATGCGCGCCCGAGGCGAGCTCGTGCTCGACGACCTCGACAAAGCTCGAGGCAGGACAGCCGTATACGTCGACACCGGCATCCAGATCCTGAATGGCGCGCGTGTAGGCGCCCGAGCGAATGGTGAGGTTGGTGGCGAGCACGCCCACCCGGCGCGTGCGAGTGCTGTTAATTGCCGCGCGTGCGCCCGGTGCGATCACACCGATGACGGGAACGTCGAGCACCTGCTGGGCCAGACGCAAGGCCGCAGCGGTCGCCGTGTTGCAGGCGATGACCATAATCTTGACGTCGTGCTTCGACAGCCAACGGCCCGCCTGCAACGCAAACGAGCGCACCTCATCCTCGGTGCGCGTGCCGTAGGGGCAGCGTTTTGTGTCGCCGAAGTAGTAGACGGACTCGTGCGGCAGCGCCGTCGCGATGGCGCGCGCAACCGTCAGACCGCCCAAACCAGAATCGAACACGCCGATCGGGCGCGTGTCGCCTGCAGGATTCTCGATATCGGACATTACCTCACCAGTCTCTCTCGAAAAGACATGTCAAAGTGCGGCGGCGCCGCGCTACGAACGCGCCGCGACCAGCAGCTCTGCCGTCGCCGCCCAACCGTCGACAATTTTGCCGCGCGTAACGAAAGCGTTCTCGCAAGCAGCCAGGAACTCGGGCGCGCCGGCGCTCGTCAGGCCATTCTCGACCAGGCAGAACGTGCCCACGTGATCGGCCATGTAGAAGTCGGACTCGGAATCGCCGAGCGCCAACGTCTCCTCGCGCTCGATCCCTAGGTGCTCGCAGAAGCGCGCAATGGCGACGCCTTTGTTGAGGCCCGCGGGGTTGATGTTGAAGGCACGACCGTCCTCGACGCGATCGAGCTCGAGCGTCGTCGGCTTGGACAGATGCGTCAGGTGACCGTTACAGGCCCACACCAGGCCGCAGCCGGCCTCGTCGAGGATGGCCTGCGCCTCGTCATCGGGGATGTCGCCGCGCATGCCGACGGTGACCTCGCGGTACTTGTAGCCGGTCGACATGTCGTTGTGATACTCGATCTTGTGCGGCCAGCGGGCGAGAATCTTCTCGCACACGCCGGTCTGCTCGATCACCTGGTGCGGCGTGAGGCCGCAAGAGGGGTCGTAGGGCATGTCGCCGGTCAGATACTCCCAATCGTTGGCTTTGAGGTCGTACATGACCAGGCCGCCCATCTCACCAATGTAGGAGTTGAGGCCGAGCACGCGCGCATCCTCGTGGATCATGGTGCGGTTGCGGCCCGAGGTGGGAACCACCTGAATACCAGCGCGGGCAAGTGCCACGACGGCCTCGACGAGTTTGATCGAGGGGTTGCCGTCGTTGTCGCGCAGCACGCACGAGCCGGGTGCGAGCATCGTAGCATCCAGGTCGGTAAAGACGTACTTAACCTTGGCCAAGCGCTCGCGCATCTCGCCCGAAAGCTCGGCGACGGTCGGCAGGGTGTTGTGGGACATGGTTACTCCGTTTACGTAGAAGGGTTTGGGCTTGGACGGCATGTTTTGATTGAGGGAACACGTTTATGGCGACAGCGCACTCAGGGCGCCTTCGCCATCATGGTTCATTAGTCAAACTGGGTAACATCGATCAGGCGATTGGCCAACGAAAGGTCGCTCTCGATGGGCACGAACTCGTCGCCCACGTGCATGAGCTCCTCGTCACCCTTTGCCAGCAGCAAGACAATGGTGGGAGCATTGGGGTTGACGTACTCCTCGCGCGCCGCCTTGAACGCCGCATGCACAGCGGCTTCACGGTCGAGGATGATCTCGTTCGGCGTATCGTCGGGAACATGCTCGGCAAGCTCGCGACAGACCTTCATCGGGTCCTCGTGAGCCGGGTCCTCGTTGGCAAAGATCATCAGGTCGGAATATGGTGCGGCCTCGCGCGGAAGCTGCTCGCGGCGCTCCTGCGCCTTGCCGCCGGCAGCACCAAACACTGCAATGACTGGACTAGTGGGAAACGCGCGCTTGACCGACGAGAAAAGCGAACGGAACGAAAGCTGGTTGTGCGCATAGTCAACGACGCAGATCACGCGGCCATCCTTCGACTCCACGACCTCCATGCGGCCCGGCACACGAAGCTTGGAGAGGCCCTTCTTGATAGCCTCGATACCGATGCCGATCTCGTGCGCAGCGGCGATAGCGACCAGCGCGTTTTCCACGTTAAAGTCGCCCGCGATGCCCAGCAGGACCTTCTCCCCCGCCTCGGACTCGTCGGCACACAGGCCATGCAGGTTAAACTCGATGTTAAAGCCGACCACGCGGACATCGCTTGCCCACAGGCTTGCCTCGGGATGCTCGACGCCAACGGTCACCAAGCGCTCGGCCGTCGACGCTGCCTCCAACACACGGTCAACCTCTTCGGTGCCCAGATTCACCACGGCGGTCTTTGCCTGGTCAAAGATCCTGAGTTTGCTCTCAAAATAATCCTCAAACGTGGGGTGTTCGATCGGTGAGATGTGGTCACGGCCGATGTTGAGGAAGCACGCCACGTCAAACGGCAGATTCTCGACGCGCTGGTACTTGAGTGCCTGGCTCGAGACCTCCATGACCATGGACTGGCGACCGGACTCACGGCAGTTGGCGATATGGCGCCAGACCTCGGGGGCCTCGGGCGTAGTATTGGTGCTCTCGTAGCACTCGATGCCATCGTCGGTACTCACCGAGCCGATCATGCCGCAGGACTCGCCCGCCGCTTTGATAATCGACTGGAGCATAAAAGCGGCCGTGGTCTTTCCCTTGGTACCGGTGATGCCCACGATCTTGACGTCGTGGTCGGGACGGTCGTAGACCTCCGGCGGCAACAGGGCCATGGCCGTGCGAACGCTGTCCACGACCAGCATCGCCGCGCCGTTCTCCTTCGCCAGCGGCTCCAGAGACTCGACCAGCGACTCTTCGCACACAAATGCGACGGCGCCCGCATCGAGCGCCATGCTCAAAAACGCGGGCTTAAAGGCAGCGCCTTTACAAAAGAACACGTCACCTGCCGAGACCGCGCGCGAATCAAACGAGCAGCCGGTCACGGCACGCTCGTCAACCTGCTCTGATGCGCGCAGCTCGCCGCACACGTCGAGAAGCTTGGCAAGCGTATCGACCGTGGTCACGGTCGCGGAATCCGAATGGTGCATCTTTCACCTTTCTCAGCCATTTGGCAGGGACGGTTTTTATAGTAACTGAAACGCACCTGCGCAAAAACGGCTCCCGAAGGAGCCGTTACGCGCAGGCGTTCGTAAGCCGAGGCTAGGCAGCCTGAACAGCGGGCTGGTCCTCGTCGATAAAGAAGCGCTTGTACCACACCAGGAACACGAGCGGCGTATAGATCTTGCGCTGGAAATCGCCCTTGCCCGCAAAGTGCAGATCGAGCAGGTGCATGAGCTCGTCGGTATCGAAGAACTCGCTTGCCCACGGCGCGGTGAAGTACTCCTTGACATAGTCGTACCACTTTTGCTCGCGCAGCCAGTAGACAATCGGCACCGGGAAGCCCACCTTGGGACGGGTGGCCCACTCATCGGGCAGCGACTTGTTGGCAGCGTGGCGGAGTACCTGTTTGTTGCCGTTCTCGTTGATGCGGTAGCGGTCGGGAATGTGCTCGGCGAACTCCATGACTTTGCGGTCCAGGAAGGGCACGCGCAGCTCCAGCGAGTGCGCCATGCACATCTTGTCGGCCTTGAGCAGAATGTCGCCCGGAAGCCACATGTTCATGTCCAGGTACTGCTTCTTGACCAGCTCGGGCTGACCCTTCACGCGCGCATAGATGGGAGCGGCAAGCTCGAAGGCGCCATCGCCGGTGTTGTACTCGGGCTTGAGCACGCCGTCGACCTCGCGCTCCGGCCATACCAGAGCCTGTCCCAGGAACGACTTCTCGGGAATCTCGGCACCCTTGACCAAGAAGTTATGTCCCTTGAAGTACGGCATATGCAGCGCCAGGTTACCGAGCGCGCGACGGATGGGCAGCGGCACCATCTTTTTGTACTTGCGGACCGGAACCGTGTCCTCGTAGTAGGCGTAGCCGCCAAAGAGCTCATCGGCGCCTTCGCCCGAAAGCACGACGGTGACGTCCTTGCGGGCCATCTCGGCCAAGAACCACAGCGGCACGGAAGACAGGTTGGACTGCGGCTCGTCCATGTGATACTGGATGTCCTCGAGCGCACCGAAGAACTCGTCGGCGGTAATCATCTTGCGGACATTCTCGACGCCGAGCTTGTCAGAAAGTTCCTTGGCGTAGTTAGTCTCGTTGAAATTCTTGTAATCGAAGCCCACCGAGAAGGTCTTGTCGGGCATGAGGCAAGCGGCGATGTAGCTGGAGTCGACGCCGCCGGAGAGGAACGACGCGACCTTGACGTCGGCGATGCGATGGGCCTCGACGCTCTCGTGCACGACCTCGTCCAGCTCGTCGACGTACTCCTCGAACGGCTTCTCGACGGCAGAGTAATCGCAATCCCAGTAGCGCTCGATGTTCATCTTGCCGGTCGGGATGTCTACGGTAAAGTAATGCGCCGGCGGCAGCTTGTAGACACCCTCGAAGAAGGTCTCCTCGGTTGCCGAATACTGCAGCGTCATGTACGGACGCAGGGCCTTTTTGTTGACCGCCTTGTGGAAGTGCGGGTAGTCTAGGAAGCTCTTGATCTCGGAACCAAAGAGCACGCCCGGAGCGCCGTCGCCCGCATCGGCCATGGGATAGTAGTAGAGCGGCTTGATGCCAAAGATATCGCGGGCGCCAAAAAGCTTGTTCTTCTTCTTGTCCCAGATGACGAAGGCGTACATACCGCGCAAGCGATCGAGTACCGCCTCGCCCCACTCCTCATAGCCGTGCAGGAGGCTCTCGGTGTCGGCGCCGCAGTGGAACTTATAGCCCTTGGCCTCGAGCTCGGAGCGAAGCTCCTGGAAGTTGTAGATCTCGCCGTTGAAGACGATGACGACGCTGCCGTCCTCATTTGCCATGGGCTGGGCGCCGGCCTCAGTCAGGTCGAGGATCGACAGGCGGCGGAAGCCGAGGGCGACGCGGCCGTCGATAAACTGGCCGCCCATGTCGGGACCGCGATGGACAATGCGGTCCATCATCTTGGTGAGTACCTCGGATTGGTTATCCGTCCCACCGACAAAACCGACAAAACCGCACATATACTATCCCCTCTGCTGTTGCTGGGCATCAAATCGAATCAGTAGCTTTTGAGTATACCCGAGGGCGTAAAGAGGGGCGGAATGTTCAGGCAATCTCAACTGAATCAGCTCCGCTGTGACACGCGCCGGTTACCTTTAATGGATATGAGGTGAATGAGGCGATTGTTTTGCTATACTCTCTCCGCACGGGCGATTGGCGCAACGGTTAGCGCAGGTGCTTTACACGCACAAGGCTGGGGGTTCGAATCCCTCATCGCCCACCACTGATTTGATAGGCTCCCAGCTATGGGGGCCTTTCTTTTTTGGGCCCATCGCAGAGGGATTCGAACCCGTCAGGGTGCGGAGCTGAGGAAACGCGCAAGCGTTTTCCAGCGCAGCACGCGAGGGCCGAAGGCCCGAAGCGGGAGCGGGCGGCGAAGCCGCATGCGGACATCCCTCATCGCCCACCACTTGTTTGATAACGGTTCTCGAAAGGGGGCCGTTTTTGTTTGGGCACCTCGCAGAGGGATTCGAACCCGTCAGGGTGCGGAGCTGAGGAAACGCGCAAGCGTTTTCCAGCGCAGCACGCAAGGCGCGAAGCGCCGCAGCGGAAGCGGGCGGCGCCAGCCGCACGCGACATCCCTCATCGCCCACCACTGATTTGATAGGCTCCCAGCTATGGGGGCCTTTCTTTTTTGGGCCCATCGCAGAGGGATTCGAACCCGTCAGGGTGCGGAGCTGAGGAAACGCGCAAGCGTTTTCCAGCGCAGCACGCGAGGGCCGAAGGCCCGAAGCGGGAGCGGGCGGCGAAGCCGCATGCGGACATCCCTCATCGCCCACCACTTGTTTGATAACGGTTCTCGAAAGGGGGCCGTTTTTGTTTGGGCACCTCGCAGAGGGATTCGAACCCGTCAGGGTGCGGAGCTGAGGAAACGCGCAAGCGTTTTCCAGCGCAGCACGCAAGGCGCGAAGCGCCGCAGCGGAAGCGGGCGGCGCCAGCCGCACGCGACATCCCTCATCGCCCACCACTGATTTGATAGGCTCCCAGCTATGGGGGCCTTTCTTTTTTGGGCCCATCGCAGAGGGATTCGAACCCGTCAGGGTGCGGAGCTGAGGAAACGCGAAGCGTTTTCCAGCGCAGCACGCGAGGGCCGTAGGCCCGAAGCGAGAGCGGGCGGCGCCAGCCGCACGCGACATCCCTCATCGCCCACCACTGATTTGATAGGCTCCCAGCTATGGGGGCCTTTCTTTTTTGGGCCCATCGCAGAGGGATTCGAACCCGTCAGGGTGCGGAGCTGAGGAAACGCGAAGCGTTTTCCAGCGCAGCACGCGAGGGCCGTAGGCCCGAAGCGAGAGCGGGCGGCGCCAGCCGCACGCGACATCCCTCATCGCCCACCACTGATTTGATAGGCTCCCAGCTATGGGGGCCTTTCTTTTTCGGGCCCATCGCAGAGGGATTCGAACCCGCCAGCACGTCTGTCACAAAGGTCGTGGCCAAAAAATGGCAAAAATGAGTACTGTTACCAATTTTGTAGCAGCGATTTTTGGGTTTCGCTGGATAAATCTAGCTCTGAATCAGCGATTTGAAGCCTTTACTAGCTGTTTTCCCATTAACATAACTGAACATGTGTGGTCTAACTAATCCTAAGTAGTCGGTTTCATATGAGATTCAACTGGTGACAGTACTCATATTTGGCATTTTTTGTCCAAAGGCTCTCCTGGCCATTGCAGATTTATGGCAAAACGGGCTCCAGACCGCCGAATCGTGCCGCATATGGCACGTCCGCAGTCCGGAACCCGGTCAAAATTGAGTTATTGCGCCGCGTTAGCCCAAGACACCCGACAGGATCTCGATCAGACTGTCCACGTCGGATTCCTCGCAGACGAGCGGCGGCAGGAAACGCAGCGTATGGGCACCCGTAGCGTTAATCACGGCACCGGCGGCCAGCGCGCGGGCAACAATATCATGCGCGTCGCCCGCGGCATCATCCAGGTCGCAGCCGAGCATCAAGCCGCGACCGCGCACGTCGGTAACATGCGGTAACTTGGCGAGTTTTGCCTCCATATAGGCGCCTACCTTGGCAGCGTGGTCGGCATAATCGCCGCGCACGAGCGCGGAGAGCGTCGCGGCACACGCCGCGACGGCCAAGCAGCTACCGCCAAAAGTCGAACCGTGATCGCCAGGCTTAAACACGTCGGCGATCTCTTTCTTTGCCACCACGGCGCCCATGGGAACGCCGTCGGCGATGCCCTTGGCAAGACTCATGATGTCGGGCTCCACGCCATAGGTCTGGTAAGCGAACGTCTTGCCGGAGCGGAAGATGCCGCACTGGACCTCGTCGGCGATAAGCACGGCGCCCACTTCGTGTGCCAGGTCGCGCGCTGCCGCCATAAACTCCTCGGTCATGGGGTGCACGCCACTCTCACCCTGGATCGGCTCGAGCATCACGGCACAAATTTCGCTCCCCAGCTGCTTAAAGATCGCACGCAGTTCATCGATATCGTTGGGCGTGCAGGCCACAAAGCCACCCGGCAGCGGGCGGAAACTGTCCTGCAGCCAATCCTGCATGGTAGCGGCAATGGTCTCGAGCGTACGACCGTGAAAGCCGCCACGCATGCACACGATGGTGTTGCCACCGTTGCCGGCACGCTTGGCGTACAGACGTGCGAGCTTCATCGAACCCTCGTTGGCCTCGGCACCGGAATTGGCAAAGAACGTCTCCCACACCTGCTCGCCCGCAGCCGGAGCGCCAAGCGCCGCCGCCGTGGTCTCGTCGCCAGCGGCAATCGCGTCGGCAAGCACGCGCACACCATCCGCATCATCGTTAGCGAGCTTGGACAGCAGCGCCGCGACCTGGCCGCGCTGCTCGATGTAGAAATAGTTGGAGACATGCAAGAGCTTCTTGGTCTGAGCCTCGAGCGCCGACAGCACTGCTGGGTTGCCGTGGCCCAAACTGCACACGCCAATACCTGCAAGAAAATCGAGGTATTCGCGACCATCGTCGCCGGTGAGCTTCATGCCGTAGCCTTCGACAAACTCAACCGGCGAGCGGCCAAAGGTATGCATAACGTAATGGGATTCAAGCGATTGCTGAGCTGCAAGTGACATGGGATGCCTTTCGTTGAGCGCCGGACGGCGCAGGCCTATGGGTGCAGGAATGGGGCGGCTGCGGGTCGGCTAGACCGTCTGAAGCTTCTCGACCTCGTCGAGGTTCTCGGTCAAACGCGCAGCAAACGTCGAAAGCGGATGCGGATGTGTATCGAACTCGTAAGCCGTCTCGGTGGAATGGATCACGGTACCGACGCCGGCATCGGTCAGCAGCTCCAGCAGCAGCGAATGCGGCGTGGTACCGTTGATGATGTGAGCGCGAAATACGCCTCCGGCAAGCGCATCGACGGCAGCACGCAGCTTGGGAATCATGCCCTTATCGACCTCGCCGCCGTAGAGCATCTCATTGACCTCGTCGAGCGTCAGATTGGAGATAAGTGAATCCTTGTCGCTAAAGTCCTTGTACAGGCCGTCGACGTCGGTCAAAAAGATCGCCTTATGCGCATGCAGCGCCGCCGCAACGGCACCGGCGGCGGTATCGGCGTTGATGTTGAAGAAACCGCCGTCCTCCCCCGCCGCGACGGTAGCGATGACGGGGATGTACTCGCTATCGAGCAGGTGCTCGATATAGTCGGTGTTGACGTGCGTCACTTTGCCCACGCGGCCAAGTTCGGGGTCGAGCGGCTCGGCGATGAGCGTGCCGGCATCGCTGCCCGACACGCCCACGGCCAGGTTGCCGTGGTGGTTGATGGCAGCAACCAGCTCCTGGTTAACCTTGCCGCCCAGCACCTCGCGCACGATATCCATGGTCGCCGGCGTGGTCACGCGCTGGCCGTTCTTAAACTCGACGGGGATGTCGTAGTGGCTAAGCGCCTCGTTGATGGCCTTGCCGCCACCGTGCACGATAACAGGGCGCATGCCGATGATCTTGAGCAGCACGATGTCGCTCATCACGTCGCGGCGCAGCTGCTCGTCGACCATGGCGGCTCCGCCATATTTGATAACAACCGTCTTGCCGGTCAGGTTCTTAATCCACGGCAGCGCTTCGAACAGCAGCTGCGCGGTTGCTTCGTTGGATTCGCTCGAACGACAATCGCGTGCGAATTTCATAATCTGCCTCGTCTTTCGTATCGCTATCGCGCCGTGCTCCGCTGTCTGCAATCGCGGCAAGATGCACAGCGTGCCTGAAATCTAGGAACGGTAGTCGCCGTTGATGGAGATGTACTCATGCGTGAGGTCGCAGGTCCAGACGGTGGTGGCTGCGTCACCCGCGCCCAGGTCGGCCGAAATCACGATCTCGGGCGCCTCAAAGCGACGCAGCGCCTCATCCTCGTCAAAGGGAACAGTCAGACCGTCGCGACAGACAGGCATGCCCATCATGTCGATGGAAACGTCTTCCTGATTAAACTTCACGCCGCACTTGCCAAGCGCCATAGCAACGCGGCCCCAGTTGCAGTCGTGGCCGGCGATGCAGGTCTTAACGAGCGGCGAGTTGGCAACGGCACGGGCGGCGATATCGGCCTCCTCGTCGTTCACGGCGCCGGTAACGTTGACTGTAACAAGCTTAGATGCGCCCTCACCATCGGCGGCGATATTGCGCGCCAGGCTCTCGCACACCTCATGCACGGCAAAGGCCAGCTCGTCGAAGGCGTCGGAGCCCTCGACAATGGGTTCGGCATCTGCAGCAGCGGCACCAGAGGCAAGCATGATACAGGTGTCGTTCGTCGAGGTGTCGGAGTCCACCGTCACCTTGTTGAAGGTCTGCTTGACGATCGAAAGCAGCAGGGCGTGGAGCGCCGCAGGCTCGACGGGGGCATCGGTCGTGATGATCGCGATCATGGTGGCCATGTTGGGCATGATCATGCCTGAGCCCTTGCACATGCCGCCCACCGTATAGACACTGCCCGCATGGCCATCGGCATCGCTGACGTAGGACACGGCATATTCCTTGGAATGCGTATCGGTCGTCATGATGGCGCGGGCCGCATCGGCGCCACCGTGGGCGGAGAGCGCCTCGTAGGCAGCAGGAATGGCGGTCTCGAACGTGTCGATCGGCAGAATCTGGCCAATCACACCCGTGGAGGCAACCAGAATCTGCTGGGGCTCGCAGCCGATGACCTGCGATGCGATGCTGCACGTCTCGCGCGCGCATGCAAGGCCGGTCTCACCCGTGGCGGCGTTGGCATTGCCAGAGTTGACCGAAACGCCGGCGATGGTACCGTAGCCCTTGTCGGCACCGCCCAGGTTGGCACGGCTCACCTGCACGGGCGCCGCGCAAAAGCGATTGGTGGTAAACACGCCGGCACCGGGACAGGGTTTATCGGGCACGACGAGCGCGTAATCCAGACGCTCGGGGTTCTTGCGGAACCCAGCGTGGATGCCTGCGGCTTTAAAACCAGCCGCAGCCGTAACGCCACCCTCGACGGCGCGAATCTTGATATCAAACAGCTCGGTATTCATCGTCTTTATGACTCCTTATGTCAAACAAAAAAAGCGGACATCGGTTGGTGCGCCATGCCAGTCGTGATCATGAGACCAGCTTAAGAGTGGCGCCCCACTCGATGCCCGACTACCAAATCGTTAACAATCGAATGTGCTACACCGGGCACGCCACTGTGGGCAAGCCTCGTCGCTCATCAAAACCAAAGACGATGTTGGCGCACTGGACCGCCTGGCCTGCTGCACCCTTGCACAGATTGTCGATGGCGCCCGTCGCCACCAGCACGCCTGCGCGCTTGTTGAGTGCAAGGCCAATCTGGGCGGCATTGGTACCGACGACCGAAGCCGTCTTCGGCTGCTGGCCGGCATCAAGCACGCGTACGAAGGTGCGACCGGCGTAGAACTGCTTGTAATGGTCGACAACGTCCTCAAGGGTCAAGGTATCGATAGCCTGCGGCGTAAGCGGCATCGTCACCGTAGAGAGTAGACCGCGCTTGAGCGGTGCCAGGTGCGGGGTAAAGACGACGCGATCGGTCAGGCCAAAGATTTGCTCAATCTCGGGCGTATGACGATGCTTGCCCACGCCATAGGCCTCCAGGTTTTCGTCCGCGCTGCAAAAATGGGTGCGGGCGTTGCAGGACTTACCGGCGCCCGTCACGCCGCTAATGGCATCGACGACCACGGGGCCGTTCTCGGCCACCCAGCCCGCGCGCACGGCGGGCGCGGCGGCAAGGCTCGTTGCGGTGGGATAGCAACCGGCGCAGGCGACCAGCACGGGTTTGCCGTCAGCATGGTCGGATGCGGCGGTCTCCAAGTCTTGACAGAACAGCTCGGGCAGACCGAAGGCACGGGTCTTGAGCAGCTCGGGGCTCGTATGCTCGGCGGCATACCATGTCTCAAAGACGGACGCGTCGTTCAGGCGGTAGTCGGCCGAAAGATCAAAGCAGGAGACGCCCGATGCAAGCAGCGCGGGCACCTGTGCCATGGCAGCCGTGTGCGGCACGGCAAGAAAAACCGCATCGCAGCTCTTGAGCTCGGGGGCGTCATGCGTGGTGAAAACCAGATCGCTCACGCCAGCAAAGCTCGGATACACCGCGGACAGCGGCTGGCCGGCATCGGCGTTGGACGTAATGGCAATAAGTTCAAACTCGGGATGACCGAGGACGAGGCGAATGAGCTCGGCGCCGGCATATCCAGCCGCACCGACGATTCCAACCTTTACAGACATATCAGACTCCTTGTCTGCAGTTATGCACCAATGCGCATCCCGCAGCCGTCGTTATGAAGTGGGTTGAAACTTTAACACCAAAAGATGCATATATACGCAAATCTTTTGCATATTCATGCATTGAAACAATCCCGACACATTCACTCGAAGGAATTGACAAATAAATGCGGGCCCCATATTACCCAGTGCGCCTTACGGTGACGTTGCAATGTGGGGCCCGCTACATGCGAGAATTTGAATTGTCGAAGCTTGCTGAGAGACTCGTTTAGAGCTCGACCGGCACCCATTCGTCATGGTTGCAGATAAAGGCCTCGGGTTCCTCCACGCTAAAGAAGACGAGCGTGGGGTCGTTAGGCCCCTCATAGTGCTCGCTCAAGCGCTCAAGATGTTTCCATCCCGCCTCGCGCATATCGGGGGCAGCCTGGTCATCCAAGCCGGCGCGTCCGCGCAAAATGAGCCAGCCATGACCCGGCCACCAGCTCGTGGCCTCAAAGCGCTGGTTTTGCAGCAGCTCCTGCCACACATCTTTGGTGCGCGCCGTCACAAACCACAGCTTGCCATCCTGAATCTGCGCAAACGAAAACGGACGCACATGCGGCTGCCCATCCACGCTCGTCGCCAGATACCACGCCGGCACCGACGTCAGATACTCCAAAACCGTATTCAATCCGTCCATGCATCCTCCTGCCACTAGTCCATTTGTGCGAATTAGAGCTCGAGCTGTTCCTCGCTGCCGTCGATATCGCAGAAGCGGGCAGCGATGTTGCGGACCGAGAAGAACGCGAGGCGACCGTCGTTGGCGCTCTCGTGGTCCTCGCCGATGCCCACCATGTGCTTAAAGCCAGCCTCGCGAACGCGGTCGCTTACGACAGCGTCATCCTCGAGCGCGGCCTCGCCGGTCAGCACGATCCAGCACTCCCCCGGCTTCCAACCCGAAACCTCAAACTTAGGATTCGCGCGCAGCTCCGCCCACACGTCCTTGTCACGCGAGGTGCAAAACCACAGCTTGCCCTCATCGACCATGGCAAACGAAAACGGCCTCACACGCGGCTGGTGTCCGTCGACCACATCGGTCGTGGCTAAATACCACGCTGGGATACGCCTGAGGTACGAACAGGCGCGCTCGAGCTGCGCCGTGCGATCGTTGTCGGTCATGGAGACCCCTTTCTTGCGCTCGAATCGCGCCTAAACAAATTGAAGGTTGATGACGATGACACACGCGAGCAGCAACGCCGTCACCACCGCAGCCAGCGCATCCCTGCGGCCAAATGCAAGCGTATGCAGGCGCGTGCGGCCCTGCTCGCCGTGGTAGCAACGGGCATCCATGGCGGCAGACAGCGTCTCGGCATGGCGGAACACGCCCGTGAACAGCGGAATCGCCACGCTGCCGAGCATACGCACGCCGCCGAGCGGACCTCCCGTCACGCGTGCACCGCGACTTGCCTGCGCATCGGCCGTCTGCTTCATCTCGGTGGCAAACTGCGGCATAAAGCGCAGTGCAATACCCATAATCATGCCGAGTTCGTGCGCGGGAAGCCCCACGCGTGCAAACGGTGCAAGCAGGCGCTCAAAGCCCGCGGTAAGGTCGAGCGTCGGCGTGGTGAGCGTAATGGCACTCATGCCGGCCATCATCAGGGTCAGGCGGCACGCCATAAACGTCGCAGAACGCAGCGAACCCTCGCTCACCTGCAAAAAGCCAAGCTGCCACAGGACGCGGCCGCTCTGGTCGGAAAACAGATTGAGCACCGCGACCACCACGACAATCGCCAGCAGCGGCGCCATCGACGATAGGACGCGACGCAACGGCACCCGGGCCATGGCATAGACCAGAACGACAAAGATTGCGACCGGAACGAGTCCACGGAAGCTGCTGACGGTGAGCGTAGTGATCAGAAATGCGAAGCCCAGAAGCAACTTGGTGCGCGGATCCAGGCGATGGATCGCACTATCGCCAGGATAGTAGCTGCCAAACGAAAACGCCTCCATTAGCAGCCCTCCTCTCGCGCAACCGTCTTGGATTTAGCAATGTCCGCGACGTTAGAAGGACCGCCCGAGCGACCGATTAGCAGGTCCACCAACTCGTCTGCCAGCGACTCAACCGTATAGAGGCCGTCAAAGCGCAGCGGCACGCCTGTCTTCGCAAGCGCCAGCGCCATGCGCTGGGCAGCGGGAACACCCAAGCCGATTGATTTAAGCTCATCCGCATGCGCAAAAACCTGAGCGGGCGTGCCCTCGGCAAACACCGCACCTTCGTTCATTACGACGATACGGTCGCAGCAATTGGCCAGGTCATCCATGCTGTGTGAAACCATGACAACGGTCAGGCCATCGCGGTGAAGTCGATCGATAAGCTCAAGGAAATCCCTGCGCGCAGCCGGATCGAGCCCCGCCATGGGTTCATCGAGCACCAGGACTTCGGGCTCCATGGCGAGCACACCGGCGAATGCCACACGCCGTTGCTGACCGCCCGAAAGCTCAAAGGGACTCTTGTCGCCGACCGTGGAAAGGTCGAGGCCCACGCGCGAGAGCGACGACTCGACGCGACGGTCGACTTCATCTTGCGGCAAGCCAAGGTTGTGCGGGCCAAACGCCACGTCCTGCGTCACGGTTTCGGCAAACAGCTGACGCTCGGGATATTGAAACACCACGCCGACCTTGGCCTTAACCGCGGCGGCGTCTTTCTTGTTTGACAG
Organism: uncultured Collinsella sp.; assembly: GCA_934646865.1. Classification (GTDB taxonomy): domain Bacteria; phylum Actinomycetota; class Coriobacteriia; order Coriobacteriales; family Coriobacteriaceae; genus Collinsella. The sequence goes on from CAKUEU010000028.1 coordinate 21,639, forward strand.
ATCGAGCCCCAGCGCGCGAACGAATCCCTCCTGGGGGCGAATCAAACCGTTGAGATGCTGGACCAGCGTCGACTTACCCGAACCGGTATGACCTGCTAAGCCCAGGAACTCGCCGCGACGCACCGTCAGAGATACATCGCGCAGCGCCCACGGGCTGCTGGGGTCGTTTCCCCAGAGAGCCTGTTTATTCGATTTGCCCGCAGTGGCCGAGCGCTTGCGCCATCGACGGCGCTCGCGAGCACTCAGCGAGTAACTATGCGAGAGGTGCGAAATCTCGATGACGGGCTCCGACACGGCTGTCCCATCGGTTGCAGAGGAGGCGTTGTCGAGCACACGAGAATCGGATGCAGAAGGCCGCCCCGCGGCGTCTTCCCCACTCCGGTCGGCATATGTCTGCGCAATCTCGGCGACCATATCCGCCTCGCGCACCTGCGCATGAACGGGCACGCCCTTCGCACGAAGCGCCGTGCCCAAGCAGCACGACGCCGGCATATCCAGGTTGAGCTCCGCGAGCTCATCTGCCCGCGTCAGAATCTCCTCGGGCGTACCGAGCATGGCAACGCGCCCCGCCCGAAATACCGCGACACGATCGGCCTCGGCGGCCTCTTCCATAAAGTGCGTAATCATCACGATGGTCATGCCGCGATCGTGCAACGCGCGGCAAGCCTTCATGAGGCCCTTGCGTCCACGCGGATCGAGCATCGAAGAAGCCTCGTCCAATATGAGCACGCGCGGTTCCATGGCGAGCACACCGGCAAGCGCCACGCGCTGCTTTTGACCACCCGAAAGTGCATGGGTCTCATGGCGCTCAAAGCCCACCAGCCCCACGCCCTTCAGCGCCTCGCGTACACGCTGCGCAATTTGTGCCGATGGCACGCCAAGGTTTTCGGGACCAAACGCAACGTCATCTTCGACAAGCGTTGCCACCAGCTGGTCATCGGGATTTTGGAATACCATGCCCGCGGTCGAACGAATGTCGTAGACCAGCTCGGGGTCGGACGCATCCATGCCGTTGATGCGTACCGTGCCCGCATCGGGCTGCAACAGTGCATTCAGATGCTTGGCAAACGTTGACTTGCCCGACCCATTGCCACCGAGGATGCAGAAAAACTCCCCGTCTTCGATGTTCAGATCGACGCCGTCGAGTGCCGGTACGGCACCGTCATAGCTAAAGGAAACGCCCCGACACTCAATCATGCGCGGCCTTTGACCTGGTCCTTCTTGGGCGTGATGAGATTAGAGACCGCCTTGTACACCGCCAGCGTCAACACCGAGTTAAGGACGGTCTTGATAAGGTTGAACGGCAGCACGGCAGGAATCATGAGCGGGGCGATCACATCGACCGAGCCATACCAGAACCAAACACCAATGGTAAGGTTTGCGACCATAGAAAGCACCGTAGCGGCAATAACGCCGAGCACCAGACCAATCACGGCACCCTTATAGGTATGCATCTTCTGGTAGACGATAGCCGCGGGCAGAATATAACCCAGCGTAGCCACCAGGTTCATAAGCGCGCCGACCCAGTCACCCGTGGTGAGCGCATGGATAACGATCGCCATGGCGGCAACAGCAGTGCCGGCGCCAGGGCCATACGCAAAACCGCACACCATCGCCGGCACCAGCGACGGGTCATACGTCAAAAACGGCGCCGAGGGAAGGATGGGTAGCTGCACATACATAAACAACGCGCCCAAGGCACACATCAGCGCCATGGTAACGAGCTGTTTGGTGCTCCACCTATTCGTGTTCTCAAAATGGATATGCTGCGACTGTTCAGACATAAGATCACCTGC
>CAKUEU010000029.1 GCA_934646865.1 uncultured Collinsella sp.
AGGCCCACAAACAGATGGTTGACTTTTATGGCGTTGGCGGCGTAGTCGCTAAACACCTCGTCCAGGCGCTGTTCCTCGTGGCGTTCCTTGTTAAACGCTCGAATGACGCGCACGCCCACGATGTTCTCGCGCAGCACCACGTTCATGCGGTCGATAAAACTCTGCAGGCGCATAAAGATCGGTGCCGCGTTGGCAACCGTAAAGACCGCCGCCACCAGCACGATCGCGACCACTACGCCCAAAAGCGTGCCCATGGCCGGGTCGATACACCAAGCAAAGACGATGCCGGCCACGGCCAGGAACGGCACGGGCAACACCAGCTGAATGGTCTGCAGAATCGCCTGCTGGATCACGTTGATGTCGTTGAGCGAGCGCGTAATCATCGAGCCCGTGCCAAACTGCTCAAAATCGCTGGCAGACAGCTCGAGCGACTTGTCGTAGACAGCGTTGCGGATGTCGCAAGCGACGTTGGCCGCCAGGCGGGCCGAAAGATAGCAGCCCAGTACCGCGCCGCCACTGGCCATGCCGGTCGCGATGAGCATGTAGAAGCCATTGCGCAAAATGTAGTCGACATCGCCCGTGGTAATGCCGGTGTTGACCATGTTCGCCAGCATCGTGGGCACCAGCAGCGTGCCGACGTTGTCTATCAGCAGCACCAGTAGCGTCACCGCGATCAGCCCGCGATACGGCTTCATAAACCTCATTAAGAGTCGCACGACTCCCCCTCACGTTGATCCTCTGCCTGTTTCTCTGCGGTGATGTACTGTTTAAATACCTCGCACTCTTCGCCCAGCGCATGAGAAAATTTACCGAACAGGCGCATGAGCTCTTGCTGCTCCCCCGGCTCGAGCGCATCAAAAGCCCGCTGTTCGGCTTTTTGCGCCGGCGCCGCATATCGCTTGGCAAACCGCTTGCCTTCTTCGGTGAGGCACACGACCTTGTTCTTTCGGCTGCCCTCGGCAAACTCCAGCGTCGCAAGCCCTCGTGCCGCCAGCGTCTTAATTGCCGAGTTGATGGTTTGCTTGCTGTAATACCATTCGCTCGTCAGCCGACTCACCGCGACACATCCGCCCGCCTTGTCGGTATCGACGAGCATCCAATAGGCGCAGTCCGAAAGACCGCAGGTACGCGAGAACTCCGAATAGATATGGTCGATCGCATTGAACATCCGGTCCAGATCGACCAGCGTAACCGCGCGTTCCATTCTTCCCCCATTCGATAGTCCGAGTTTTGACTATTTCGAAATTAGGTTAGTCCGAGTTTTGACCATCGTCAACAGACGTGCCGAAAATGGATGCACCTTCATGACCTATCGACAGAAAAACCGCCGGCGCGGGGGCAGCGCCGGCGGTAGCGGGAAAATCGCGTTGTTGTAATCGCTAGGCGGCGACGGCCTCGTAGACCGTAGCGCCCGAGAAGCTGTCGTGCAGGCTCTTGCCGCAGATCCAAGGCAGCTCGACGACCTCGCAGACCGTGTTGACCAGCTCGGAGCAGTCAGTAAAGTGGCCCTTGTCGTTGAGGGCCTCGCAATCCTGAACACGCCAATAGCCATCGGTGTGCGTGATGTAGTACTCGTGACCGTCGATCGTCACAAAAGCGCGCGTCTTGGAACGCAGCAGCTTCAGAAATCCTTCGAAGTCAGTCTCGACGACATCTCCAGCCTGGAACATGATGGTTACCTCCTGGCCCAGCGCCACCACAGCGCATTGATAAACGTTGGTACTCCTTTAGTAAAACCTTTATCAATTGATATGCGCACATGATTTAGGCAAGTGGTAAAAAACCGCAGGGTAGACGGGATAAAACGTTTGACCAGCTCACTCGCTTCTCACATTTTGCCTGCGATTTTATGCAAACCTATTAATCCAATTGGTAGCTAGCGTTATTTGAGGTTTCGTGCGCGATTACAGTTTTAGCTCGACGGGTAAGAACGGGGCATCTATAACGCCACCGCTAGGAGGAACCATGGAGACTATCGAAGCGCTCATCCACCGCCGCAGCTGCCGCAAATACAGCGATCGCCCCGTCGAGGCCGAAAAGCTCGCACGTATTATCGAAGCCGGCCAGTATGCACCGAGCGGCATGGGCCGCCAGCCGGTGACGTTTGTCGCCGTTACCGATCCTGCAACCGTCAAGCGTCTCTCGCATCTCAACGCCCAGGTTATGGGCAGCAACGGCGACCCCTTCTACGGCGCCAAGACCGTTGTGGTGGTGCTGGTCGATCGCAGCGTGCCCACGCATCTGGAAGACGGATCGCTTGCCATGGGCAATCTGCTCAACGCCGCCTATGCACTGGGCGTCGATTCGTGCTGGATTCACCGAGCGCATGAGGTCTTTGACTCGCCCGAGGGTCTGGAGCTGCTGGCCAGCTGGGGCCTGCCGTCGGACGGCAGCCTGCGCGGCGTGGGCAACTGCATCCTGGGCTATGCCGAGGACACGCTCCCCGAAGCAAAACCCCGCCGCGACAACGTGGTGTTTGTTCCGCCGTTCTAGCGAACGGCGGCCCGCTCGCTGTTGGTGACTGGCATCAAATGAGGCGCTGTTGGCATTCGGCACTTGGGTAGCTAATTTGGGACGGGGCTATTTTAGCTACCCCACTCGCTAGTCAACTGCCGGCAGAAAAGGAACGTCCCCTTCTGCCGGCCCTCTTCAGTTGCGGTGAAATATGGACTGTTTTGGCTCTATATGAGCCCACTTAGTCCGTATTCCACCGTAACTTATCTTTATGTTTGAGTTGTTGTCGTTTCGTTCGTTTGAGTCGCTTCGGTATCATCGCCCTGTTCGCCCTCGTCCTTTTGAGCATCGGCGATGGTGGACGCCGCCGCGACGATGCCGCGCTGGGGCGCTACACCCGTTTGGACCTGTGCGCCCTCGACAACCTCTGTACCTGCATGCGCGAGCTCGGGCGACTTGAACATTGCGTCCAGGTTGGCACCGCCGCCGGCGTAGCCAAGCGCTGCGAGCGCGATGACAATCACTGCAACGACGACCGCGATCGGAACATAACGATGCCAGCCGGCAGGGTTGAGCCCACTGCGACGAGCTGCCCCGCGGCTAATGTAGCCAAGCGTTCCGTCGTGCTTGAGCTTGGAGCCCACCACGCGCTTACGGCCCCACAGCGACGACTCGGCCTGCATGGCCAAGCGGGCGCTTGCCGAAGGATAACCATATTTAGTGCGCTTGAACGAGCCGTCAAACCCAGAGGCATGCTTGCCCCACGTCACCGATGTTGTGCGTCGGTTAACCGGCGCGGCACTCCGCCTTCTGCGGCTCGGTTTTGTAGTCTCAGCCATACGCCCTCGCACGCCGTAACCAAATCGAAACAATAACGCTTTGGACTGTAGCACACGCATCGCGGGCGGTCACGGGCGCCTCGCTCAACGGTCACCGTCCTTCAGCAAGCGCCACAGAGTTGTTCGGCTTATGCCCAGCACCTCCGCCGCACGGGTTCGGTTGCCGTGGAGATGGTCTACAACCAGGTGCGCGATATCTCGTTCGGTATCGGCCAGGGGTCGCAGGATATACAGATCGCTGTCGAGCGTCGGGGCGCCAAAGGTCGCGGTTTTAATCACGTCCTCTTGGGCAAGCACTTCCTCTGCCACGGTGCGATCCACCGTGCCTGCCCCCACCAATATATACAGTCGTTCCGAGACCTCGCGAAGCTGCAGATAGTTGCGCGGCCACCGGTAAGCATCGAGCGTCTTTACCGCCGCGGGCGCCAGCACGGGGGCTGCCGTTCCAAACATCTCGGCCAGATACCCCAAATAGCGCGCGACCTTTTCCGTCGCGCCGCCCTCCTCGGCAATCGCCGGCGCCACGCTCACCGCGCAGGCCAAGCGTTCGGTCACAAAGGCCGCCTGATCGCTTTCGCCGCCGCCCGGCATATCATTTGCCGTCAGTACCACGTGGCACCGCGCAGCAAGCGCCGCGCCGCCCATGGTGGACACAAGCTCGCGCAGCCGCTGGGGCTCAACGGCATGCCAGCCGCTCATGCACAGAGTCAGATCCGTCTGGAACAGCGGCGATTCGGGACTTTTAAGCATATGACGCCAACCACGATCGGTGAGCTCATCGAGCGCGACGGACACAAAGGGTTGATCAGCAAACGGACCGTCCAGGTAGAGGCGCTTGGCAATCTCGACCTGGCCCGCGCCCAACTCGCCCTCGAGCATAAGGGGCACGCCGCGTGCGTAACTCTCGGCGACGGGCGCGGCCACCGAGGCGGCGCCCTCGACGATGCCGTACGCACTCGATTCGTAGCGCGCCTCCACCTCGTCGGCGTTCAGCCACTCGATGCCCGCATGCGCAACGGCGCCGCGCACCTCGCGCGCCACGATAACCCAAAGAGCCTCGTGCTCTGTAGAAACCGGATGCACCGCCAGGCTCAGACGCGCGCCCCCGTGCCCCATCACCAGACGCGCGCCATCGCCCACCCGGTCGAGGCGCTCGGCAACAAACGCAGCCATATCCCGCTCGAGCGCGGGGTCGTCTATGGTCGAGATTGCAATGCCGCCACGCTCGTCGATCGCCAACGCCGAGGCCCCGGCAGCAGCCAGGGCCTCGGTCAAGATGTTCAGCTTGGCATCGCTATTCATGATTTGCCCCTGTCCGCGGCGACGTGCAACCGCCGACGGTCGCACGACCGAGTGTTTCAAAATTGAACGATATTGCTCACCAAACACTATAGGGCAGAAAGCGCCGTCCTGCGAGTATAGGTGTTGCCCCGCATCGCCATCCTGGCGGGGCGATAAGAGCTCTTCGGGACCTATCAACCTGCGGACAAGCCATACCCGCAAGAGCTCCTATCGCTCCACCGCAGGCATGCGCGCGCCAGCATGCAGCACACAGACCAGCTACTGCTCTACCAGATTCCCAGCACGTGCTGCATTCCCAAGCTCATGCACGCAATGCCAATCCAGCAGCAAAAGCCCAACGCGATGGGCTTGCCGCCCTTTTTGACCAGCTCGACGATATCGGTATTAAAGCCAATAGCCGCCATGGCCATCACGATAAAGAACTTCGACAGCTCCTTGATAGGTGCCGTAATGGACGCGGGAAGCTGAAGCACCGTGGTGATTACGCTCGCCAGCACAAAGAACAGCACAAACATGGGAAACGCGCGTTTAAGGGAGAACGTGCTTTTGGCGTCACCGCCGGCCTTGCGCGCCAGATGCATCTGCCAGCATGCGAGGACCAACGTAATGGGAATAATGGCCAGTGTCCTGGTGAGCTTGACCACCGTGGCGCTCTCGAGCACGTTGGCGCCGGGATGCATGCTGTCCCAAGCGCTCGCCGCAGCCGTTACGGACGAGGTGTCGTTGATGGCGGTGCCGGCAAACAGCCCAAAGCCCTCGTTGGTCAGGCCGAGCATGCCACCGAGCGTCGGAAACACGAGCGCCGCGATAACGTTAAACAGGAAGATAACCGAAATGGCCTGGGCAATCTCACGATCGTCGGCATCGATGACGGGTGCGGTCGCGGCGATGGCAGAACCGCCGCAAATCGACGAACCCACGCCCACAAGCGTCGCGATCTTACCCGGCACGTTCATAACGCGGCAGAGCACGAAGGCGATGACAAGAGAGGTCGAGATCGTCGCCACGATAATCGGCAGCGACTGGGCGCCCTTGGACAGAATCTGGGAGAGGTTCATGCCAAAGCCAAGCAGGATAACCGCGTACTGCAAGACTTTTTTAGACGTATAGGTGACACCGGCGGCGAGCTGTTCGCGATGATTCTTGGGAAAAACAAGCGCCAGGACCATGCCGAAGAGGATGGCAAATACCGGCCCGCCGACCACCTCAATCTGTTTGCCGAGCAACGTCGCGGGAATGGCGATGATCAGGCAGAACAAGACGCCTTTCCAGCGCTCGCGTACGAAATTTGCCAGTTGCATATGGGATTCCTTCTTTCTATTTCACGTTTGCGACGGCTTATGATACGGCAACATTGAGCGCAGCCTTGCGCAAACACAGACTAAGATGCCGCAATAGTTCTCGGGCGACAGTCGAATTACTCACCGCGGAGAGCTGATTCGCGGCATAATTAACAACTGACATATGAGTTTGATAGAACAGTTGCGAGGCGCTATGGAAGATTCGATGCACATCGGCGAGCAGGAAACGAGCCTACAAGACCAGTCCTACCACACCATTCGACGCAAAATCGTCTACCTGGATTACAAGCCGGGCGAAAAACTCGGCGTCAAACAGCTTTGCGATGACCTGGATATGGGTCGCACGCCCGTGCGTGAGGCGCTGGTGCGCTTGGCGCAGGAAGGCCTGGTGCGCACCGTGCCCCAGAGCGGCACCTATGTCTCGCCCATCAACCTCACCCTTGCCGAAAGCGCCTGCTACATTCGCGAGCACCTGGAAAAACAGGTAATTGTGGAGTGCTGCGCCCGCGCCACGTCGGCGGGCATCGAGCAGCTCGACCGCGCCATCGCGCTGCAGGAAAAGGCCATGGCCGAGGAGGATCGCATCGGCTTCTTTTTGAGTGACAACCTCATGCATCACATGATTTTTAGCATTGCATGCCGCAGCACCGTGTGGTCGTGGCTCGAGGAGACCAATGCCGACCTGGAGCGCTTCCGCTGGCTGCGCGCCGCCACGCAGGTTCTGGACAATCAGGACATCGTGAACGAGCACAAGAAGATCCGCCGTGCCATCGCCGGTCGCGACCCCATCGAGGCGAGCTTTTTGGTGAGCAAGCACCTGCACATGATGTTCCGTAACCAAACCGAGGTTCTCGACCAGTTCCCCGAGTACTTCGAAACCAGCAAGCTCCGCTAACCTGCCAAAACCACCACAGAGGGGACAGGCACCTTTGTGGTGGTTTCTCCGCACAAAAAGGCCCGGCTCCGTCTGATGCGGAGCCGGGCCTTGGTCGTTAGAACGTGCCAACAAAGGAAAACTCGATGCCAGTCACCAACAGCGAGCGAGCTGCATTTGCGCCAAGGTGGCGTGAAATGAGAGGGCGCTGACCTCTTGGTCGCGCCCTCGAAATTGAACGTCAGATTGGCGTGAATGCAGCCCGCGCAGCGTCAACAGGTCCGCCGTTCGGTAGAACGGCGGAACTAATTACTCCACGGTAACGCTTTTCGCCAGGTTGCGAGGCTGATCGACGTCGCAGCCGCGCAGGATGGCGACCTCGCGGGCGAGCAGCTGCAGCGGGACACTCGCCGTGATGGGGCTGAACACATCGCGGACGGCCGGCACGCGGATGATGCAGTCGGCGATCTTGTTGATCTCCTCGTCGCCCTCGGTGGCAACGACGATGACCTTGGCGCCGCGCGCCTTGCACTCCATAAGGTTCGACACGGTCTTGTCGTAGGTGGCGCTCTTGGTGGCCACGGCGATGACGGGGAAGCCCGGGTCGATCAGGGCAATAGGGCCGTGCTTCATCTCGCCGGCGGCATAGGCCTCGGCGTGCAGGTAGCTGACCTCCTTGAGCTTGAGCGCGCCCTCGTAGGAGATGGCGGCGCCCATGCCGCGGCCCACGAACAGCGCCGACTGCGCGTCCTTGCACAGCAGGGCGGCCTCGTGCACGGCCTCGGTCTGCGTATCCAGAATCCACTGAATCTGCTCGGCCGTATCGGAAAGCTCGCGGAACAACATGCGCGCCTGCTTGGTGGTCAGGCGATACTTGACCTGCGCCAGCAGCAGAGCCAGCAGCGTGAGGCTCACGACCTGGCCGATGAAACTCTTGGTCGAGGCGACCGCGATCTCCTTGTTGGCCTTGGTGTAGATGACGCCGTCGCTCTCGCGCGCCACCGGGCTGCCGACCACGTTGGTGATGCCGAAGACCTTGGCGCCCTTGATGCGCGCATCGCGGATGGCGGCGAGGGTGTCGGCCGTCTCACCCGACTGGGACACGGCAACGACGAGCGTCGTCGGCGTGATGATGGGGTTACGATAGCGGAACTCGCTGGCCGCCTCGACCTCGGTAGGGATGCGAGCCCAACCCTCAATAAGGTTCTTGGCAATGAGGCCGGCGTGGTAGCTGGTGCCGCAGGCGATTACGTAGACGCGGTCGATGTCGTTGAGTTCCTCGAGGGACAGGCCCAGCTCGTCGATGTCGAGCTCGCCGGCAGGCGTCATACGGCCAACCAGCGTGTCGCGCACGACGCGCGGCTGCTCGTGGATCTCCTTGAGCATGAAGTCGGGATAGCCGCCCTTTTCGGCCATATCCAGATCCCAGTCGATGTGGGTGACCTTGGGCTCGATAACGTTGCCGGCCTCGTCGGTATACTCGACACCCGCGGGCGTGAGCTTGGCAAACTGACCGTCCTCGAGCACCACGACGTCGCGGGTGGCGTCGATGAGCGCGATGACGTCGGAGGCAACATAGGAACCGGTCTCGCCCACGCCAACAACGATCGGGGAATCCTTGCGGGCCACGGCGATAACGCCGGGCTCATCGGCAGACACGGCAGCCAGGCCGTAGGCGCCTACCACGTGGGTGCAGGCCTCGCGCACGGAGGCCATCAGGTCGTGCGTCTCGGCATAGGCCTCTTCGATCAGATGCGCAAAGACCTCGGTATCGGTCTCGCTCTTAAAGTGGTGACCGCGGCCCTCCAGCTCCTCGCGCAACTCGGCGAAGTTCTCGATGATGCCGTTGTGGACGATGGCGATGCGGCCATCGCAGCTGGTGTGGGGGTGAGCGTTGACGACCGAGGGCTTGCCGTGGGTAGCCCAGCGGGTGTGGCCGATACCGCAGGTAGCGTCGCTATCGATATTGGAAAGCTCGCTCTCCAAGCCTGCGACCTTGCCCACGCGGCGGATGACATCGAGGTGCGCCGCGGCGCCCTCGCCCACCTCGAGTGCAACGCCCGAGGAGTCATAGCCGCGATATTCCATACGCTTAAGGCCCGTAACTAGGATGTTCTTTGCAATATCAGAGCCGGTGTAGCCGACAATTCCGCACATAGGATAAATCCCTTCGTTCGCGTGACTGCAAAACGTCCACGCACAGGGGGCGCTGAGACGTATAACGTTCGAGTATTGTACTCACGCAAACGCAAGCTGATATACCAGAAGTGGTATCTCAACTTAGATACCACCCGATGCACACACGTCCAAACCACCACAAAGGGGACAGGCACCTTTGTGGTGGCTTGGACGGCGGCCCGTTCCGGCGATTTGTCTCAATCTGTAACATCTAGGGCTCCGAAGACGGGCTTACTGTTACAGATCGAGATTTTCCGTCCGACCTCGACGTTTTGTCTCAATCTGTAACACGTAGAGCCGGTTTTACCGTCCAGATGTTACAGATCGAGACAATTGAAAGCCGGGACAGCAAAAACCACCACGAAGGGGATTGTGAACTGCCCCCTTCGTGGTGGCCTGCGCCGGAGTCGGCGTTTTCCCAGATAAAACCTGCCAAAATAAACCTGTCCCTAATTGGCAGGTTTTGACACCCCGGAGTCGGGCGATGCTACAATCAGGCTTGTACTTGAAACGCATCAAAGGGGCCGCTATGGCAAAGGTTAAAATCAGCGACGTCGCGCGCGAGGCCGGGGTTTCGTTGGGCACGGTTTCCAACGCGCTCAACCATCCCGAAAAGCTGCGCCCCGAGACCCTCAAACTCATCAACGAGACCATCAATCGTCTAGGCTACCTGCCCAACCAAAGCGCCCGTCAGCTGGCCGGCGGCACCACCAAGTCCTTTGGCCTGGTCCTCCCCCGCCTCGACCACGGCTTCTCGCTCCAGATCGCCAGCGGGGCCCACAACGAGGCCCGAAAGCACGGCTACGATCTGCTCATCGCCAATGCCGACAACAACGATATTCTTGAGGATCATTACCTGCGCTACTTTATGGGCACGCAGATGTCCGGCGTCATGGTTCAGCCCATGGCATCCCCTGACTGGCACCCGGCCATGGCCAAGATGTCCGTGCCCATCGTCTACCTGGACATCCACTGCTCCGAGCCCGGCTACTACGTGGCTGCCGACAACGAGGCCCAGGGGCGCATTATCGCCGAGCTCGCCATCGCCCGCGGCGCACACCATATCGTCGTTGTGGGTCGAGCGGCATTTATGCAGCTCACCCTGCGCGTTCTTGGCATTCACAAGGCGCTGGCGATGCGTCCCGACATTAAGATCGAAGTTATCGACGCCGGCGAATGGAACACCGCGGCCGACGGCTACGGTATCGGCAGCCAAATCGCCGAGCGCCCTGCCAACGAGCGCCCCGATTTTGTCGTCGGCCTCACCGACGTGCTGGCCTCGGGCGTTGTCTCGGCGCTGGTCGACAACGGCATTTCGGTCCCGGGCCAGGTGCGCGTGGCCGGATGCGATGGCAACCCGCTCGCCTGGAGCGGATCCGTCTCGCTCACCACGGTTGCTCCCCCGGGCTACGAGATTGGCCGCAAGGGCGTCCAGCTGCTGATGGAGCAAATCGAGCAAAAGACACCGCCCAAAACCAAACACATCCGCGTCGGATCCGCGGCGCGCGCCGTCACCGCGGTCACAGCCGTCGAGGACATCAATCGCCAAGAGCTCGTGCGCCCGTTCCTGTTAGAACGAGCAAGCACCCAGGCAGACACCCAGACCGACGCCACGGCCATCAACCTCGGCGCGTACCTGTAATCGCTTACCCCGCTGAGTCTTTAGGCGCAGCGGGGTAATCTATCTATGCCCACGCGAGCGTAACTTCCCATTTCGTGTAAACTAGCGCGTATTTAAGGGACCTCGGACAAAATCTCGGACCCAATCTGGGTCCAGGAGGGAGTCCGATGTACACGAAAGAGGAGCGCGAGGGGATTCTCTGGGAGTTCCACCGGAGCGGCCTGTCCGCCCCCGCCGCCTGCAGGCGCCTGCCGCTTTTCCCGAACAAGGACAACCTGTATGCTTGGCTCAAGCTGGAGGAGGCGGGCGAGCTGACCGCCCGCGAGATGCCCGACCGGGCGGAGCGGATGCACTGCTCGCACGGCGAGGGCAGCCCCGCGTTCGCCGCGAGGCGCGCGGGCGCCGAGCCCGCCTCCCCACGGGGGCGTCGAGCCGAAGGGGGCGCGGGCAGGATGAAGGGGACGGGGCGCGGAGGGGCCGGCGGCGAGCCGCCCGAGCAGACCGACTGGCGGGACTGGGGCCTGGAGGGGCTCCCCGACGACCCCGCCGAGCGCGCCCGCGAGGCCGAGGTCAGGCTCGCCGAGGCGCTGGCGGTGTTGGACGTCCTAAAAGCACCAGGCCCTGGCTCTTTGACGAACGAGGAGAAGCACAGGGCGGGAGAGGCGGCGAGGCGGCTCTCGCCGGCGGTGAGGCTCTCGGACGTGACCAGGACCCTGTCGATCCCGAAGAGCACCTATCTTGACCAGGCGGCCAGGATCTCGAGGCCCGACCCCAAGGCCGCGCTCAGGGAGCGCGTGCGCGCGTCGTTCGAGGCGAGCGGCGGGGCCTACGGGCCCGAGTCCGTGACGGCCGACCTCAGGAGGGGGCCCGGCGAGCCCGTCTCGTGGCGCGCGCTCGCGCCCGGGGACGCCGAGACCCCCGTCGTCGCGTCCGAGAAGGTCGTGCGCCGGATCATGCGCGAGGAGGGCCTGGTCGCCCGCAAGGCGGCGCAGATGCGCAGGAGGGCGAGGTACTGCAGCTACCGGGGCGAGCTCGCGGAGCGCCCGGCCAACGTCCCGCTGCGCGGGGACGGGACGCACGACTTCCACGCGGACGCGCCCGGCCTGCTCGTGGTCACCGACGTCACCGAGTTCAGGCTCGACGGGTACAGGGCGTACCTGTCGCCGGCGATCGACTGCTTCGACGGGTGGCCGATCTGCTGGAGGGTCTCGGTCCACGCCGACTCGGACCTGATGGTCGGCATGCTCAGGGACCTGGTGGGGATAGTCGGCCCGACGGAGGACCGGCCGCTCACGGTGCACACCGACGGCGGCGCCGTCTACATGGGGCGCGAGTGGCGCGAGGCGTGCGGCCCCGGGGTCAGGCGCTCCATGTCCAGGAGGGCCCGGAGCCCCGACAACGCGCGCGCCGAGGGCTTCTTCGGCACGCTCAAGTGCGACTTCTTCGAGGGCAGGGACTGGACCGGGGTGCCGTTCGGCGAGTTCTCCCGGCTGCTCGGCGAATACATCGAGTGGTACAGGGACGGCAAGCTCAAGAAGGACCTAGGATGGAAGACCATTAGGGAGTATCGCGAGGAAAGGGGCCATGCGGCATAGCGCCGAGGCATGGTCCGGAAAAACGTCCGAGGTCCCTAACTTCCCATTTCGTGTAAGTTCGCCTCCATATAACTTCCCATTTCGTGTAATGCGACGTTATCAGGCCAATGCTCAAAACAAAAAGGGCCCGACAAGCAAGCACTTGTCGGGCCCTTTTCTCTACCGTTCGTTAGAACGGCGGAACAAACAGAAAAGCGGCCGTTCGCACAACGCAAACGACCGCCTTTTAAAATCTAATTGAAATAGATGGTATGCCAGCGCTAGCGCACGGCCTTGACCGCCGCCGTCAGCTCAAACAGCGTGTCGAGCACGGCGTCGCAACCGTCCACCACGTCCTGCGGCAGCGGGACGATATCGGGCACGGCAAAGACATGGCAGCCGGCCGTGATACCCGAGACGCAGCCGTTGCGCGAATCCTCGACCACGGCGCACTCCTCGGGGGCAAAGCCCGCGCGCTTGCAGGCAAGCAGATACATCTCGGGATCGGGCTTGCCGTGCACAACATCCTCACCGCAGGTCACGGTCTCAAACTTGTCAAAGAGACCGAACGCCTTAAGGTTGCGCTCGGCGGTAACGTGGCGCGAAGACGTCGCAAGGCCCACGTGATAGCCCGCAGCCAAAAGATCGTCCAGGCACTCGGCAGCGCCGGCCTTAAGCTCCAGCTCGGTCTTGACCATCTCGTCGCGAATCTCCTTGTGGCGGACATAAATCGCCTCGGCGGTCTCGTGGCTACCGTAGTGCTCCTCGAGAATGCCCATGACATCTACCAGCGTACGGCCGATAAACTGATGAATCAGCGCGTCATCAATCGAGAGTCCCAGCTCAACGGCACCCGCTTTCCACGCCTTAATACCCAAGCGCTCGGTGTCCACGAGCGTTCCGTCCATATCAAAAATGACAGCCTTGATCATTTCGTTCCCCCTCATCGGCTTGCATTGCCGCTACTCTACCGCACTTTACAAACTTGTATATAACGTATATACATATTGCACTTTCGTTACATAGATAGAAGTCTTATGGCGAGCGGCTCGGTAGGATTATAGTTTCGTCCGAGCTTTCAACTGTAAGGAACGTTTCATGCTTTCAGACACCACCGCACCCGCAGAGGAGCTTCAGAACAAACTCGCAGCGCTCGAGCAGCTGCTTTTGGCATATGGACGCGTCGCCATCGGCTTTTCCGGCGGCGTCGACAGCAGCTTTTTGGCCGCCGTTTGCTCCCGCATCATGCCCGCCAACACCCTTCTCGTCCATCTCACCACGCCGCTCATCGGCACGCCCGAGCAGGCTTCGTTTGAGCGATCTGTTGACGGACAAGCCGATGAGGGCCCGCATTTTAAGCTTCCGGTGCTTAATCTTTCGGTTGACCAGCTCCAGCTTCCCCAGGTTGCCTGCAATGACGCCGACCGCTGCTATCACTGCAAGCGCGCCGGCTTCACCGCCATCGTCAACCACGCCAAGTCACTGGGTTTCCCCACCGTCATCGACGGCAGCAACGCGAGCGACCGCGGCGACTACCGCCCCGGCATGCGTGCCGCCGAGGAGCTCGGCGTGCGCTCGCCTCTTATGGAGGTCGGCTTTACCAAGGACGAGGAGCGCGAGCTGCTGCGCGCATGGGGCTATCCCGTCTGGAATCTGCCCGCCGGTGCCTGTCTCGCCACGCGAATCCCCACAGGCGAGGAGCTTACGCGCGAGAAGGTCGACCTGATTCGCGCCTGCGAGGATTACCTACACGACCTTGACCTTTCGCAGGTCCGCGCGCGCCTGGTCGGCGGCTGCATGCATATCGAGGCAGCCCCGTCCGACGTCGCCAAGATTGCCGCCCTCGGTGGCACCCCAGTCGACGCCGAAGGCAAAACCCCGCTGCCCGCCGCCATCGAATCCGCCCTACGCAACCTAGGTTGCGGCCACATCTCCCCCGAGGTAACCCCCTACATCCACGGAGCCATGAATCAATAAGCAACGCCCAATAAGTTGCGGTGAAATAGTCCCTGTTTAACGGCTTTTTGCGCCCAAACAGGAACTATTCCACCGCAACTTCCAAATGATCATTCGAAGCCGGTTGCCTTGAACCGTGAATCGGACTGCTCGCCACGAAATGGGCCTATTTACTACGTTTCACTGGCCACCCTCGACCATGCCGAAAAACACGAAATTAAAACCGCAGGTAGACGGCTTACCGATTTTCAGAAAACACGGCCATGGTCGACCGGTGCGGCTCAAGCGTAGTAGATAGACCGTTTTTGTGGCGCAGCACTAGCCCGGTCTTTTCGGAACGGTGTTTTGACCGCTTTGCCAGCCCAGTTGCTCAAGTAGTCAAAAAAGCCCCGTCCCAAATTAACTACCCTGGCCCCCTCAGGAACTATTCCACCGCAACTTTATTTGGGACAAAGTAATCAGTGTTTGTCCCAAATCTTAAGTATTTGTTCGATCGAATGACCTGCGACGGCACCTGCTAGACTGATAGATTCCCAACCGACTATCCTGGAGCCGCAATGTCGCGCAAGTCCGTCTACAAGCAAGTACTTTCCATCGGCACCGCCGTGGTGCTGGGGTTTGCGCTGTTTACGGGATCGCTCGACGGCGCGCCCAAGCTGCTGTCGCCGCAAAGTGACGAGCAGGCGGCGGCTCTAGCCGAAAAGCAAAATGAAAGCCCCAGCCGCACCGAAGACGAGGCCGATCTGGTCGCCCGACTCGAATCGGGGACGGCGAGCTCCGCGGACTCCGAAGGTGGCCCGGACGCCGGTGATGGCTCCGAGGCCACCACAACCGACACCGGCGGCGACACCGACCCGAACGGCTCCGTCACCCCCATCGACGAGGTCGAAAACCCTGACCTCAACCGCGCCCGGGGCGTATACCTCAGCAGCATTCCCGATTACGCCGGCAACCCCTACGTCGCCCTTCGCGCCGATAGCACGCACCCACTGGGTACGCCGTCGTTCACGCTCGACGAATATGAGCGCGCCACCGAAGAAGGCTGCTTTAAGAAGTTCTCCAAGCTCGATAGCCTGGGTCGCACCCGCAAGGCGCTCGCCTGCGTTGGGCCCGAATCGCTCGGCCAAGGTAAGCGCGGCGACATCTCGCGCATCCACCCCGCCGGCTGGCACCAGCAGCGCTACGACTTCATCCCCGGCCAGAGCCTCTACAACCGCTGCCACCTTATCGCCTGGTCACTCTGCGGCGAAAACGCCAATCGCAAGAATCTCCTCACCGGCACACGCTATCTCAACGAGACGGGCATGCTTCCTTTTGAGGAGCAGATTCTCGACTACATTCGCGACACGGGCAACCACGCGCTCTACCGCGTCACGCCCATGTACAACGAGGAGGAACTCGTCTGCCATGGCGTGCGCCTAGAGGCGCAATCGGTCGAGGATCACGGCAAGACGCTCTGCTTCCATGTGTACTGCTACAACCTTCAGCCGCACGTGCAGATTGACTACGCGACCGGCAAAAACCAGGTCAACGGTGACTAATCCCAAAATGGGGACAAACCCCTTTTTGGGATTATGCTATTCGCGCGCCACCATTACCCCAATTTAGGATCTGTCCCCACTTTGGGGTTGAGGAGGGATTCGAGGCTACGGATGTAGATGGCGAGGGCGCGCTTGAGTTGATGCTCCCAGATGCCCTCGTCGGGGCCGTGCTCGGGACCGACCCAATCGGGCAGCGGTTCGGTTCGATCGAGCGGACCGAACCCCACGGCATGAGGGAAATGATGCGCATACGTGCCCCCGCCGATGGCAAACGGTACCGCGTGCCGGCCCGCGAACTCCTCGTAAGCACGGCGGAGCACCATGACCTCGGGCGATTGGGGATCCATGGCGAACGGCTCCCGCGTATGGGTGATACGCGCCTCGCAGCCGCACTCGCACGCCACATCCTCGATGCGATGGCCCACCTGCTCGACATCGGCCGCACCCGGAAGGCGCGCATCGAGCGTAAGCACGAAGCGCCCCGCCTGGGTGCGTACAGTTCCGCCGATGCACGTGAGGCCGCCGAACAGCTCGTCTGCGATATCGATTCCCAAGCCGGAGCCGTCCCACGCACCAAGGGCCCGCTTACAAAAGCCAAGGAACTCGCACTCGGCCGCGCTGCAGATACCGCACACGGCCAGATAGGCCACCAACACGTTGATGGCGTTCACCGTACCCGCCGGTTCGGCGGCATGCCCGGCGACACCGTGTGCCACGATGCGGGCCACGCCGTCGCCGGCGGGTTCCACATCAATCCCCTCGGCGCGAGGCAGTCCATCCACGCGGGCATCCATGCGCACGAGCGCCTCGGCACGGGCGGGCACCGCGTTTCTCGCCACGCCGCCGGCGAGCTCAATAATCGCCCCGGCGCTGTCGACCGCATGGGAGACCTCAGCGTTGACGCAGCCCTTCTCCCCACAGCAGACGGCAAACTCGGCATCGGGTGTGAACAAAAATGCCGGCGGCTCGTGATCTGCCAGGTAGCGGCGCACGTCCATCATGCCCGCCTCCTCCGAGGCACCCCAGATGCAGCGGAGCGTCCGCTGCGGCTTCCAGCCGTTGTGCACGCGGCGCGCCAAAAACCCGGCAGCATAAATCGAGGCCAGCGCCGCACCCTTGTCATCGAGCACGCCGCGGCCCAAAAGCACGCCTTCGCGGCGCGTCACGGTATAGGGTTCGACCGTCCATCCCTCGCCCGCGGGAACCACGTCCACGTGGGCGATCGTCGCCACCTGTTCGGGTGTCTCGCCGGCAAGCTCGCCATATGCGACGTGCCCGTCGCAGTCAACGACCGCAAGCCCCTGGCGGCGCGCCACATCCATCGCAACGTCAAGCGCCCGGCGGCATTCCGGGCCCCATGGAGCGCCCGCCGCGGTGCATGACTCGTCGACCACACTCGGCACGGCCACGAGCGCCTCGAGATCATCGAGAAAGCTCGGCCAGACTTCGTCCACATAGGCGCGAATCTCGGCAGCCGACGTCAGCTCGATCCCCGCTGACAATCTAGCTGCACTCGCCACGCCACATGCGGTCGCAGGCACCCCGCGCGTCCCTAACGCCTCGTCACTCATCGCTCTTCTCCTCGACATAGCCAAAGTCGCGCCCCAAGAACGCGACGGTCTCCTCGTAGGTGCGCGGCAGGCGCACGCGGGCACGCTCGGCATCGTGTAGCACGGAGAACAGATAGTTGAACATGCTGCTCTTGTCGGCCAGGCGCTGGCTCGCAAGCGTCACCACCACCAGGTCGATCTGCTCGTCGCCATCGCGCAGAGGCGCGTCGGGCATGATAGCGAGCAGGCGAAACGTCGAGGCCGCGACCGGCGTAATGGTATGCGGGAACGCGACATGACCCAGCTGCAGGCGGTCACCCTGACACTCGCGATCCATGATGAGGGCCGCCTCGTCGGCCGAAATCGCACGTGCTGCCACCAGCCCATCGAGGGCGCGCGGCAGCTCATCGAGGTAATCGCCGTCCCCAACATGCAGCTCAAGATAGCTCTTGCGCGGCAGCAGGCTCGCGACATCGCGCTCGTAGAGCACGCGCAGCGCCATCTGGCGAATACGGTCAACCTCGTAGGCAGAGAGCACGCCCGAGAACGAGAGATCCCATTCTCGCGCGGCCTTGAAGTTGCGCGCGGCCGTGGCGTCGCCCACCACCAGGTCGAACGGCCCGTCCTCGAGGGCGCGCCGAGCAAGCAGCTCGCTGTCCACGAGCTCGACCTCGATGCCGTCGACGCCGCGCTCGATCAGGGATTTGTTGATGGTCGCCACGGAGGGGCGGCCGCAGACCAAAAGCAGGCTCACGGGGCGGCGCGTGAAGTGTTCCAGCGAGGCCAGCACGTAGAGCGAGAGGAAATCGGGCTCCACAAACAGGCGCTCGTCGAACGCGCGCAGGCACTCGGAGAGGTCGGCGCCAAAGTCGAACTCGAACGGGTGCTCCATACGGATCTCGCGCATCTGCTTTTGGATCTCCGCCGACATGAGCGTGGGAAAGAGAGCGCAACGCAGCACATGGTCGAAGATGAGACTACCGAGGTCCTCACGCGTCGACTTGATGCCATGCGAGGCGAGCACTTCGCCGATGCGCGACAGGATGGCCGCGCGGCGCGTGACCAGGCGATAGAGCAAGTCCTTCTTGCGTTGCTGGAACTCGGTGACGGCACGCGCGGCGGCATCGGCACCGGCCGGGGCGTCGGGCACGATCCACGCGCTGCACCAGACGGCGGCAAGCGTCTGCATCCTCAGCTGGCGCTGCGACAGATACGGCTCCATGAGCAGGCGGTATTCCTCGCTTCGCTCGCCGATCAGGCGCATCAGGGAGTCCCAGCCGCGCGAGCGCTCGAGCTCGGCGGCGATACCGGCATTGTCGATGGCGAGCGCCGCCAAGAGGTCCGCCGGTCCCAT
The DNA here is from genome assembly GCA_934646865.1 of uncultured Collinsella sp. Classification (GTDB taxonomy): domain Bacteria; phylum Actinomycetota; class Coriobacteriia; order Coriobacteriales; family Coriobacteriaceae; genus Collinsella. The sequence continues at coordinate 18,545 of CAKUEU010000029.1, forward strand.
GCCGCTAAAGTCCGCATCGATCCCATAGCCCACGCGCGCCTCGAGCGCGACGACCCCGCGCAGCCAGGCGTTAATCTCGTCCATCGCGGCGCGCACGGAGCGATTCGAAAGATAGGTCTCCTCTGAGATCTGCACCGTCGAAATCCCCGGCCGGGAGAGCACGCACATGAGGACGCGAGCCTCGTCGGTGAGGTCCTGCGACAGGATGGAGGCAATTGCGTCCGCGGACGCAACCACCAGATGGTAGTTGGGATCGCTCGAGATGGTGCCGGCGCCCACGGACTCGAGCCACGCGCTCACGCTCGCCACCTCGCGTACCACGGTGCGGCGGGAGACGCCGAGCACCTCGGCGAGTTCGGCGCCGGAGCGCGGGCCGTCGTCGAGCGCCCGCAGGAGCTGTCTCTGTCTCTTGCTGATCATGCCGCTACGAGCGGATGCCGGCGAGCATCCGCTCCATCCCCCTCTCGACCTTCGAGCGCGGGCAGGCGAGATTCATACGCAGATACCCGGCACCGCCATACGTCTCGCCCGACATGATGCCCACATGACCCACCTCGACGAGTCGGCGCTGGAGCTCGGCCGCATCCAACCCCAGGCCCGAGGCATCCATCCAGGCAAGATAGGTTCCCTGCGGCGCCGCAAAGCGGATCTCGGGCAGATTGGCGACAAGAAAGTCCTTGAGCGTCTGCATGTTGTCGCGGATATAGGCAACGAGCTCATCCACGTACTCGGAGCACGAGCGATACGCCGCCATCTGGGCCGTCATCCCCAAGATGCTCACGCTCGACAGAGCGTTTTTTTGCTTGAGCTCGAACAGGAAGCGCTCACGCAAATCATCGTCGGTAATGAGCGCATAGGACCCGATGAGCCCGGGTGTGTTGAACGTCTTGGAGGCCGAGCACAGCAACGCTACGCCCTCGTGCGCGATGTTCGTCACGGGCGTGTAGGGGATGTCGCCCAAAATCACGTCGCGATGGATGTCGTCCGAAATGAGAAAGACCCCGTTGGTGCGGCAGAGCCCCACGATGCGGGCGAGCTCACCTGCCGTGAAGACCTTGCCTGTGGGGTTATGCGGGTTGGTGAGCAGCATAACCTTTGCCTCGGGGCGGGCAAGCGCCGCCTCGAGGGTATCCCAATCGAGACCGTAGCCGTCCATGGCACTCGCTTGGGCGACGCCCACAAGCTCGCGCCCGTTGCCCTCGATCAGGCCGTAGAAGGCGTCATACATAGGAGTGAGCGTCACCACGGCGTCGCCCGGCTCGCTCACCAGGCGAATGACCGTCGCAGCCGAGAAGATGACGCTCGGGCTGTACACGACCCAATCCATGTCCACGTGGGACACCCCGTCCCTGGCAAACCAACCGGCAACGCTACCCCTGTAGTCGCTGTGGTTCCAGCGGGTATAGCCAAAGATGGGGTGTTCCATGCGGACGCGGAGGGCGTCCATGACCTCGTCGGGCACGGCGAAATCGGTGTCCGAGATGGAAAAGGGAAGCACGTCCGCGCTGCCAAACCGGTCGGCCGCATAGTCCCATTGGGTGCTATAGGTACCCGTCCTGTCGATGGTGCGATCGAAGTCGTAGCGCATTTCCCCATTCCTTTCATTGAAACCTGCGGAGCCGCCGAACAGGCCGGCGACCCCGCAGGGCTAATTATTCTATCGAGACTTAGCCGTTCTGAGCCTCACGCTTCTTCATCCAAGCGGATTTGAAGACGATAATGAGGGCAATGTTCAGGGCCAGACCCACGGCGACGGCGATATAGTAGCTGGTCGCCGGGTAGATGAGGCCAAGGAACGGATCGAAGATGCCGATGCCCGGAGCAATGCGCTGGACGCCAAGGGCCATGGAGATGGCACCGGCGACGCCTCCGGCAATGACGTTCGCGGAGATCATGGGCAGGGGCGCAGCCAGGGCATAGGGAATGGCCGGCTCAGTAGCGACGGTGGCGCCGACGATGAGCGCAGGGATTGCGGAGTCGCGCTCAGCCTGCGTGAAGAGCTTCGGGCGAATCCAGGTAGCGATGGCGGCAGCCATCGGCGGAAGGATCGTCACGACGCCCACGATGCCGTACCAGTCGTACACACCGGAGCCCAGCAGGGAGAAGGAGAAGAACCAAGCGGCTTTGTTGACCGGGCCGCCCATGTCGAAGGCGAGCATGGCGCCCACCAGGAAGGCGGCGACGAGCTTCATCGAGCTCGGGATAGAGCTCAGCAGGCCGACGAAGGCGTTCATGAGCCAGGACATGGCTGGTCCAATGATGTAGTAGGTGGCCAGGCCAAAGACAAAGAGCGTCACGACCGGGATGATCAGGAAGCCGAGCAGGGACTGGAAGTTCTTTCCCAGGTTGATCTTTTTCATCGCCTTAACGAAATAGCCGATCGCAAGGCCAATCACGCAGGCACCCAGGAAGCCAGCGCCGACCTCGGTGCCGAGCAGGTCAGTGCTGTTGGCGAGGTAACTGCAGATAAATGCCGGCATGATGGCGGGCTTATCGCCGATGGCGTTGGCGATGAAGGCACCCATCATCGGGATCATAAACGTGAAGCCCAGGCCGCCGATGGTGTTGAGCACCCAGGCGAGCGAAGCCATCTGGCCATCGCCGGGGGCCACGTTGGGCGCGCCGAACTGGGCCATGATGGAGCCGATGGCCATGAGCACGCCGCCGCCGATGACAAACGGCAGGGCCGCGGAGACACCAGCCATGAGATAACTCATGACGCCGGTGGTAACGCTCTCCTGTTTGGCTCCGAGCTTGACCGCGGAGGCTTGGAAGACCTTGGCTTCGCTCTCAAGGTTGCCCATAAGGCTGTCGATGCGCTTGAGAGCCTCGGAGACGGGCACCTCGACGACCTTCTTGCCGTCGAAGCGGACGCGGTCATCATCGTTCATGCCGCGACCGAGCGCAAGGACGACGTAGTCGGCCTCCTTGATCTGCTCGGGCGTGAGCCTGTTCTCGATGCCGCTAGCACCCTGGGTCTCGACGTGGACCTCATAGCCCAACTCGGAGCCCTTCGTTTGGATCGCCTCGGCCACCATGTAGGTGTGCGCGATGCCGGCCGGGCAGTTGGTGACGGCTACGATTGACTTTGCCATATGCTTCTCCCCTCTTTCCTTTCACACGGGGTTGAACATTACTTGCTATCCGACGACGCCCTGGATGAGGGCGCACACGTCTTCGATGGAGTCACCCTTGAGGTGGTCGACGAAATCCTTGTGCACGAGGTTGCGCGCCAGCTTGGCGAGCAGCTGCAGATGGGTGTCGCTGCCGCTCTCGGGGACGAGGATGTTGATGACCGTGTCGACGGGGGCGTCGTCGAGCGCGTGCCACTCGACGGGCGTGGTCAGACGCGCGAAGAAAATGGCGGGCGTGCTGACGTTGGCGCTCTTGGTATGCGGGACGGCCACGCCGTTGCCAAAGCCCGTGGAGGCCTCGGTCTCGCGCACATGAAGGTCGGAGACGATGGCGGACGCATCAGCGGCGACGCCCAGTTCCACGGCCTTCGCAGCAAGGGCCTCGAAGACGGCGTTCTGGTCGACGGCGTCGACGGCGTCGAGCGTGTGCGTCGAATCGAACAATGCCATGTCTGCCTCCTCTCGTTTGTTGTTGTTTCTCTACGTTATTTAGTTTAGAAGGGGCTGGCCAACCGCTTAACAGGCGCTTTGTCACCCGGGGTGTGCACGTTTGGGCCTCTCATGCGTCCAAGAGTCACCCACGTGCCCTGATTGCGCCGTTTTTGTCACCAAGGGGGTGGTCAGGCGCCGAGTGCCCGACTCGCATCGCGCGCTGTTTGTTATGGAAAAAGACGTCTAGCCCTGCAACATCCAGGCCCCAAAATCGCGTCCAGATGTTGCAGAGCTAGACAAACGGCTCATTACAGAAGAAAGGCCCGCTCCGGAACCTTGTCCGAAGCGGGCTCCAACCCAAATTGGGGGCAGACCCAAAACTGGGGTTATGTCACGCGACGCTGCGTGTTGGTTTGTTACCTTCCCGCGCTGTACAGCTCGACCAATTTGGCCTGCACGTCATAAGGCACTTGCTCATAGCCGGCCGGCTTCATGGTAAAGTCGCCCGTGCCGCGCGTGATGGAGCGCAGACGCGTCGAGTAATCCGTCAGCTCGGCGAGCGGAGCCTGGGCGATGACCACCGTGTCGCCGCGTTCATCGGTCTCCATGCCCGTCACGCGACCGCGCGAGGCCGAGATGTCGCCCATCACGGCGCCGGCGTAGCTCTCGGG
>CAKUEU010000030.1 GCA_934646865.1 uncultured Collinsella sp.
CCACGTGCCGTGAGAAAGTAGATAGCACGGGGCTCGTAATGGACAGCGCTCACGCAGCGAATTTGCGGTGCGCCACTCTCGTCCACGGTTGCCAGGGAGAGCGTCCCGGCAAGCTGCATCTTTTTGAGGCAAGTCTGAGCATCCATTACGAGTCCCTTCTTAGCGATTGCTTACTGAGCGTCGGCAGCGCCGCAAGCGGTGCCGCAGGCAGGGGCAGCAGCCGGGTCAGCGGAGCCGCAGGCAGGGGCAGCAGCCGGATCGGCAGAACCGCAGGCAGGAGCGGCCTTGGGGTCGGCGGAGCCGCAAGCGGGCGCAGGATCGGCAGTACCGCAGGAGGCAAAAGCGGCGACGTTCTCGAGATTCTCGGACATGGCATTTCCTTTCGGTCGAGGATGGCCGGGCGAAGCCATCCAGTTTTTGACGCTCTTTGCGTCTATATGCATCATGCAAAAAGTGCGCAACGACAAAAAGAAGGCACCAATCTATTAGCCAGTTACCAAAAGGTAAGTAGTAGCCACAAGCGATAGCGGCTGCGAAAATGTAAGCTGTCCACACGATTGAGGAGTCCCCATGCTTACCAAAGAAGAACTGCCTCCCTGCCCTGTTGCCACGTGTTTTCAACTCTTTGGCAACAAGTGGAAGATCTATATCATCCAGCAGCTCATTAACCGTCCCATGGGCTTTAACGCGCTGCATCGCGCTATCCCGGGCATTAGCCAAAAGGTACTCTCGTCCAACCTCAAGGAAATGGATGCCGCGGGCCTCATTACGCGCACCGTCATCCCCGAGACGCCCATCCGCACCGAATATGCGCTTAGCGAGCTGGGCCACAGCCTCATGCCCATCATCGATTCCCTAGTGGAATGGGGCACCGACTATCAGCAGCTCGTGCGAAACTCCTAACGACCACAAACTTTCGCACATTGAGCGCCGTGGGGCATATCGCTCCACGGCGCTTACCTTTTTGTGCCTTCTTTTGAAGAAACGAGCCCGGTTGCACACTACTGTCAAACGCACCCGACCCAATTGGATAGGAGGCCAGCCATGAATCAAGCCGAGCGTCGCGTTTGGCTTATCAACGCATTGCTCAATGAGCGACCGGACGGATGCAGTATTGCAGTCCCCGCCGGAGCCAACGAGCAACGCGATTTGCTCAGAGCCCTTATGAACGTGCGGCCGCCCGAGGCGCTTGCGGCCGAGACGCTCGAAATACAAGACACCTACTTGCAGCAACGCCTTCTTGAGCGCGGCGGAGCGACCGATGCCAGCACGCTCCCCTACCGCGATCGCGTTGCCATCTGGCGCGGCGACATTACGCTGCTTAAGACCGATGCCATCGTCAATGCAGCCAACAGCCAAATGCTCGGCTGCTTTGTGCCAGGGCATAGCTGCATCGACAACGCCATCCACACCTACGCCGGCATGCAGCTACGTCTGGCGTGCGCCAATCTCATGGACGAACAGGGGCACGAGGAACCGACGGCACACGTCAAAGTCACACCGGCGTTCAATCTGCCCAGCAGCTACGTTTTCCACACCGTCGGCCCCATCGCGCCCAGCCATAAGCCCGGCCCGCGCGAGGAATTGCTGCTACGCCGCTGCTACACCAGCTGTCTGGAAGAAGCGACACGCCGAGAACTCGACACCCTCGCGTTCTGTTGCATCTCTACCGGCGTGTTTGGCTATCCCCAGGAAGCTGCCGCGCGTGTGGCCATCGATACCGTTCGTCATCATCTAGACCATAACGACCCCGACCTTAAGGTGATCTTCAATGTTTTTCTCGCGTCTGACGAGGCAATCTACCGCAGCCTTCTCCAAACAAATCGATAAGCTCCAAGCTGCACTCGATGCATCTGATGCCGTGGTAATCGGTGCCGGAGCAGGACTCTCGACCGCCGCCGGATACGCCTATTCGGGCGAGCGTTTCGAGAAGCTCTTTGGCGACTTTGCCGCACGCTACGGCTTTACCGATATGTATTCCGGCGGTTTCTATCCCTATGATTTGCTCGAGGAGTACTGGGCGTTTTGGAGCCGCTACATTATGTGCAACCGATACGATCCCGTACCGACGCCGCTCTACGAACAGCTCTTGAGCATAGTGCGCGACCGCGACTACTTTGTGCTGACCACAAACGTGGACCATTGTTTCCAGCGCGCCGGCTTTGACAAGCAGCGGCTCTTTTACACGCAGGGAGACTACGGCCTGTTCCAGTGCAGCAAACCCTGCTGCCAGGAGACATGGGACAACGAAGAGCTCGTACGCCATATGGTCGCCGCTCAACAGGACCTGCGCATTCCATCTGCGCTTGTACCCCACTGCCCCCACTGTGGCGCCCCGCTTACGATGAACCTGCGCGCCGACGATACGTTTGTGCAGGATAAGGGGTGGTACACTGCCGCCGATCGCTACCAGGATTTCCTGCGCCGTCACAGCAATATGCGCATTCTGTTCTTGGAGCTTGGCGTAGGCGGCAACACGCCCGTCATCATCAAGTATCCGTTTTGGCAGATGACAGCCAAAAACGAGCGCGCCATGTATGCATGCGTCAACCTTGGCGAGGCAGTCGCTCCGACAGAAATCGCCAATCGCAGCATTCTGATCGACGCCGGTGCCGAACGCGTAGTAGAAGCACTTGCCGTCCAGGCCGTCAGATAGCAAGGGCAATACCGTCCTCAAACATGTACGCCAGCATCCAAAAACGACATTTTTCGACATCTTTGGATGCTAGCGTACAGCTTTTGGGTAGTCGTTGGGGACGTTCTTGAATGACTAGTCGTTAAAGAACGTCCCCAATGACTAGTTAACCGTGGAAGCGGGCTGTGGGCGCGAGCGGTTGCTCGTGGAAGACGCGGTCGACGGCGGCGCGATATTCGTCGACCTTCTTGGTCTTGCGCACAAGCTTGTGGACGGTAGCGGGATCAGCGAAAGCGCATTTGGCGTAGAACCACCATTCCTTCATGCGAAAGACCGCGTTGCCGCCAATCTCTTCTGCATAGGCCGCAAACAACGTGTCGTGGAAACGCTGCAGCTCGGCGGCCGTGGCAGCAGGGCCGCCCTTGACCATGCGGGCAAGCGCAGGGTTCGCGAGCAAACCGCGCCCCAGCATCACGTGGCGCGTGCCGGGATAGGCCTCCACCAGCGCATCCATGTCCTCAAGATCAAAGATGTCGCCGTTATAGGCCACCGGGAACGGCGCACGCTCCAGCGTCTCACCGTAAAACGCTTTGCGCGGCGAGCCCGTGTAGCGATCCTTCTGCACGCGCGGGTGGACGATCAGCTCTGCCAACGGCATGCGGCAATACAGGTCGAGCACGCGCTCGTACTCATCATCGCTCTCGAGCCCCAATCTGGTCTTTACCGACACCGGCAACGGCGAGCGCTCGCACACGTCACGCAAAAACACCTCGAGCTCATCCAGGTTGCGCAGGAAACCCGAGCCCTTGCCCTTGGCGACGACCGTCCCCGAAGGACAACCAAGATTGAGGTTGACCTCGCGGTAGCCCATATCGGCGAGCACTTGCGCCGCCCACACAAACTCGTCCGCGTTCTTGGACATAAGCTGTGGCACCACGTTGAGCCCCTGGTTGTTTGCGGGATCGACTTCCTTTAACGCCTTGCCGCCAAAACGGTTGCCCACCCGCGGCGGCGGCAAAAACGGCGTGTAGTAGCAGTCGAGCGCACCAAAGCATTCCGCATGCACGCGGCGGAACACATGCCCGGTAATCCCCTCCATGGGAGCCAGCGATAGAATCATCAACATCAACTTTCAAATCTATGTGACAAAGGGACAGTCCCTTTGTCACATGCATTATGCCTTGCGCTTTAAGCGATTCAGAAACTCTTCGCAGGCGCGCGAACGCAGGCGGTACTTTTTCCATACCAAGAAGGACGCGATCTCGATCGGTGGGTCAAGCGGCACAAATCGCATCTGGGAGCTCGCATCCACTTGCAGCAGATGATCGATGCCCATGGCGCACGCCGCGCCCGAGCGGATGAGATGCGAGGCGTTGCCGATCAAGTCGAAGCGCCCCACCACGTTAAGGGCTTCGGGGTCAATCCGCCCGCCCGACCATGCCACCAGGTCAATCGCCTTATTTGATGTGCGCGAACTCAGCAGCAGCGGCATCTTTGCCAAATCGACCGGGGTCAGCAAATCAAGCTTGCCCCACGGTCCATCGCTCGCTACAGTCACACCCGCCCGATCGGTTTGCGGAATACGAACCCATTCGTATTTTTCCAGGTTAACCGGCTCCAGCAGCAAGGCAAAGTCCAGCAGTCCGCGCTCCAAGCGCTCCTCGGTCGCGTCGGCATTGCCCGTGTAAAGCTCAATCGTCACGGCTGGATAATCACGGCGCAGCGCAGCAAACGTATCCAGCACATAGCTCATGGCCTGCGTTTCGCCCGCGCCGATCCGTATGTTGCCGGCAATGCCGAGCTCTTGGTCGCCCATCTCCGATTCGGTCTGGTCCACCAGCGCCAGAATCTCTTCGGCGCGCTGACGCAGGCGCATACCGTCCCCCGTGAGCACGCACGACCGATTGGTCCGCTCAAACAGCTCCACGCCCAGCTCGCGCTCCAAGTCTGCAATCTGGCGTGACAGCGTGGGCTGCGTCACGTGCAACACGTTGGCCGCTTCGGTCATGTTTTCCTCGCGCGCTACCGCTAAAAAGTATCGCAGGGTTCGCAGCTCCATCGCAGCCCCCAACTCCGTCCGAAATTCCGTCCGCAATATCCGGTAGTCTATCATTCGTAATTCGTATATCTAGGTAGTCAACATAAGCAATATACATTACCAGGATGCCAACGTACGCTATAGCCATACCCCACAGAAGTATGGAGGACGCTATGCAGTACACCACCCTTGGACATTCCAACATTAAGATCTCCAAGCTTTGCCTGGGCGGCATGAGCTTTGGCGAGGCAAGCTCCGATTTTCACCAGTGGACTATCGGGCCTGGTGAGACTCGTGCCGTCATCAAGCGTGCAATCGATGCCGGCGTGAACTTCATCGACACCGCTAACTGCTACAGCTTTGGCACGAGCGAGGAATACATTGGCGCCGCGCTGCGCGACCTGGGTATCGCGCGCGAAGATGTCGTTCTTGCCAGCAAGGTCCACTTTAACGACGGCGGTCTCTCCGCCGCCGCTATCAAGCGCGAGATCGAAGGCTCGCTCAAGCGCCTGGGCACCGACTATCTGGACCTCCACATCATCCACCGTTTTGACTACGACGTGCCCATGGAGGAGACCATGGAGGCACTCGACGACTTGGTACGCGAGGGCAAGGTTCGCGCACTGGGCGCCAGCGCCATGTACGCCTACCAGCTGCATAACATGCAGGTTATTGCCGAGCAAAACGGCTGGACCAAGTTCACGAGCATGCAGTGCCACTACAACCTGCTCTATCGCGAGGACGAGCGCGAGATGATTCCGGTATGCCGCCAGTACGATATGGCCATCACGCCGTATAGTCCCATGGCCTCCGGCCACCTGTGCCGCCCCACCTGGGAGAACACCAGCACGCGCGGTACCACCGACAAGACCATGGTCAACAAGTACGATCACGACCGCGCCATCGATATGCCGATTGTTGAGCGTGTGGCCAAGGTCGCGGCCGATCACGGCGTGCCGATGTCTCAGGTGGCGCTCGCATGGCACTGGGCACGTGGCGTCGAGGCCCCCATCGTGGGCTGCTCCAAGCCCGAGCGCGTCGATGACGCCGTAGCAGCACTCGACCTGGCCCTCTCCCCCGCCGAGGTCGACTTCCTCGAGGAACTCTACCAGCCGCATGCGCTCGTGGGGCCCAAGGGCCGTCCGGGCGAGAAGGCGCTCGCCGGTACCACCAAGGTCAAAACGACCCGCTAGGCCACGCCATGGACGAAAAGACCATCGCAAACCTACGTGACGCCGGCTGTTGCGACGCACTCATCGGCGAGCTCTCGGAGCTGCCAAGTACGTGTGCCCGCATCTGCCGCCTTAAGACCTACCGTCGCGACCTGCTCGACCGCGTCCATGCCGAGCAGCGCAAGCTCGAGATCCTCGATTACCTCATCCACATACTGCAAGAAGAATGCAGAGCAAAGGAGTAACCCATGACCGTAAAACAGACAGCTGGCCACGATGCACTGGGCGAGTTCGCCCCCGAGTTCGCGCACCTTAACGACGATGTTCTATTTGGCGAGGTGTGGAGCCGCGAGGCACAGCTTCCCCTCAAGCTGCGCAGCATCGTTACCGTGAGCACCTTGATCGGCAAGGGCATTACGGACAGCTCGCTTAAGTACCACCTTGCAAGCGCCCGCGCCAACGGCGTGACGCGCGAGGAAATGGCCGAGCTCCTCACCCACGTCGCCTTCTATGCCGGCTGGCCCAACGCCTGGGCGGCCTTCAACATGGCCAAGGAGGTCTACGCCGACGATGCCGCACGCACCGACGGTCACGGCGGATTCTTTGGCCTCGGCACGCCCAATACCGCCTTTGCCCAGTACTTCATCGGTCAAAGCTATCTTAAGGCGCTCACCGATCCCGATGATTACCTGCCCATCCACAACGTTACGTTTGAGCCGGGCTGTCGCAACAACTGGCACATCCACCATGCGAGCAAGGGCGGCGGCCAGGTGCTGATCTGCGTTGAGGGCGAGGGCTGGTATCAGGAAGAGGGCAAGCCCGCACAGCGCCTACACCCCGGCGACATCGTCGAGATTCCGGCAAATGCCAAGCACTGGCACGGCGCCTCCGCCAACAGCTGGTTCAGCCACCTGGCATTCGGTTTCCCTGGGGAAGACACAAGCAACGAGTGGCTCGAGCCCGTGGACGACAAGCAATACGGCGCGCTGGAGGCCTAAACCCGCGGTCTGCCCAAAAGAAACGAGGCAAACCGGCATCACCCATCCCTCCAGCCGCACCCGCGAAACGAAGGTGAATACTTTTCCCGAGAAGTGAACGAGTGAAATCGGACCCCCGAAACATCGACACTTTTGGAGAGCTATTTCCTGCGGCTTTATCAATCAAATCCTGCGGTTTTGGCGTCGAAAAATGCGGACGCTTCCGGGGTCCAAAATAGGTCGTTCACTTCTCGGGAAAAGTATTCACCTTCGATTTACTAGTGCTTATAAACAGCGAGGGGGCCGCCCGCCGGGCAGCCCCCTCGCTCGTTATTCATCCCTCGGCAGCGGTTTCAGGTTCCAAAAGACGACGTTCATGACCGCGACGATCATCAGCACCACGCTGTTGGCGCCATGTTTGAATAACAGACGCCCTCCACTCATTTATACTCATGGGCATGCGTGTATCGCCCGTGGAGAACGATGAGAGTCGAGGACCCCATGCAGCAGCTCACCGAACAAGAAAAGAAGCGCATCCAGCGGTACTGCACGTACCCCAAGATCGCAGCTGTCGCGCTCGTCATGTCGTTCGTAGCATGTCTGCTCATGTTGCCGCTCCAGATGATCAACGATATCGCGTTTCACCAAAAGGAATTCCAGGCAGCGGGGATCTATACCGCTATTGCGCTCACCGCAATCGAACTCGCCATCTTTTGTTATTGCGCACTCGCCCCGCGCTTTGGCATGCAGAGCAAACAGTGGAAAGAGCTGCAGAGCCGACTCGCGGTGGCCCAAACTAACAAAGACCGTTCCGCAGAGGTCGCCGGCGTGCTCGCCGCACAAGCCGCCGGCCGCCTGCTCAAGGACAGCGATAACGATATCGCACGCAACCTGGGCGGCGGCGCAGAGATTGCCGGCGCCGTAGGGGCAGTTGCCACCGCGGCGGACGTGCTTGCCGAGACCTCGAGCAATGCCGAGGCCATGGCGACCGCATACGGTGTTACGATTCCGAGCGCCAAAAAGCAGATCATCGCGCTCGCCGTGGTGCCCGTCATTGTACTGCTCGGCGTTTACGTCCCGCAGTTCGTCCAAGGAAATAGCGAGCTCCAGGCAAGAAAGGCCACGGCAGCCGAACAGCTTGCCATTACGCAAAAAGCCTTGGAGCCCGTATGCGAACGCATCGTGGCAGATGACCCATACGAGTCGTATCACGACTATGGCTACCGCATTATCGGCTATTTGCGCGATAACGACCTTGGCTCTCAAGCGGCCTATGTCTACCTTTCTTTTGACGCAGACGGCACGCTCACGGACGTCGACTACACCAGCCAAATCGACCCCGAGGCAAACTTTGAAGACAACCTCGCTCGCGTTGAGCAGGATATCGCTACGCTCTGCGCCCCGCTCAATGGACTGGATATTTCCGTTGCCGCGCCAGGCCTCCTCATGCCCTGTAGCCTGTCGGATGATTTTAAGCAGGCATTTTTGGCCGGCTCCCTATACGAAGGGATCAGCATCAAGACGGAGGACAAGTCCATAAAGTCGTACTACACCTTTGAGACCGATCCCGAAGACGAGTTCGACGAATACACCCATCCGGAAATTAGTCTTATGCTCTCTGCGAAGAAGAGCTAGGGGCTTACACTCCGGTTGTCGCACGCAAGCAGCGTCATCATATTGAAGGTGAATGCTTTTCCCGAGAAGTGAACGAGTGAAATCGGACCCCCGAAGCATCGACACTTTTGGAAGGGCATTTCCTGCGGTTTTGCCATTCAAATCCTGCGGTTTTAACGTCGAAAAATGCGGATGCTCTGGGGGTCCAAAATAGGTCGTTCACTTCTCGGGAAAACCATTCAACTTCGATTTGCAAGCCGCCCAACGCGGCAAAGGGAGCAGTCCTTTTGCCACACTATTCGGAGCGAAGGGCCTCCACGGGGTCCTTCTTGGATGCGCTGCGGGCCGGCAGCAGGCCGGCGACAACCGTCAGCACCACCGAGATCGCAATGAGCACCAGTGCATCCTGCACGGGCAGGCTCATCAGGTTGGGAACCTGTTTAGCCGCAAGCGCCCAAGCATTGACCGGGAAGCTCACGAGCACCACAACGACAATGGCAAAGACACCGGCGATAAGGCCTTCGATAAAGGTCTCGGCGTTAAACACGTTGGCGACGTTGCGCTTCGAGGCGCCGATTGCGCGCAGAATGCCGATCTCCTTTTTGCGCTCCAGCACGCTGATGTACGTGATGATGCCGATCATGATGGAGCTCACGACCAGGCTAATACTCACAAACGCAATCAACACCAAGCTGATGGTGTTCACGATGTCGGTCACCGAGCCCATAATGATGCCCATGTAGTCGGTGTACGCAATCGCCCGCTCATCATGACCAGCGGCTTTGATCTGCTTGTTATACGCATCGATATGGTCGAGCACGCGCTCTTTGGCCTCAAAGTCACGCGGGAAGATCTTGACCGAGATGGGGTCGGCCTCGTCCGCATAGCCCAGCGTTGACAGATTGTTGTCGTAGGTGAGCTTTGACGCCTTGGCATAGCTCATCATGAGCGAGCTCAAGTCCTCGGCGTCCATGTTGAAGTGGATGGCTCGGGCGAAGGCGCTCGCATCCACGTGCATGGCGCTCGCTAGGTTGGCAAAGCTCGATGACATTTGCGTCGCCATCTGGTCCATAAGTCCCGCCGCACCCGCTTTGAGCTGGGTAGACACCGTCGCTGCGATTTGGTTGCTGAGCGATTGCATCACCTGGTCCATAGCCTGCTGCAAATAGGGTGCGAGCTGCTTTTGCACGTAGTCGGTCATCGCCTGCTGCAGCCGCTCAGCCAGCGCATCTCCGCCCAACGCCTTAAGTTGCGCCAGGCATTGCTGCGCTGTGACATCGTTCTCAAGATACGCCGAGAACGCAGCAGCGAGCTTCGATGCGTCCTTAAGGTCCTCGGGCGTCAGGGCCTTAAACTGATCCGACTGCATAAAGCCCGTGAACAGCTGGTTGGCAAGCGCGCCCACCTGTTGCATCTGCTCGGGCGTAAGCTCCAATCCGTCGAAGACGCCTGAGAAATCCGGGGTCGGCGCCTTGGCCATAATGTCGGTAAAGTCGATATTCTGTCCAACGCCCGAAAGGTCGATATCCAATCCGGACAGGTCGATGCCCGATAGGTCCATGCCACCGGCAACACCCGAAAGCGCAGATGTATCGAACGAGAACGCGCTCTTGAGCGCCGCCTCGTCAACGCTGAACATGCTGCCAAGGTCCACGCCCTGCTTGGCCTCGCCTTGCAGCTCGTCAAACGTTTTGCCGGTAAAGACATCCGTCTCGGGATGAGCAAGCTGCTCCTGAACAATCTTCGAACCGGCCGCGCGCTCCATAAGCTGACGAGTCAGCGCAGGCGCGTAAGCAATACCCGGAGACAACGCACTCGCGTTGGCAGTCTCGTTGGGCTGCACTACGCCAACGATACGCACGTCGATACCGTCGGCAACCCTGGCCGCCATAAAGTCGGCGTCACCAGACATATCGGTCCACATACCGGTCTCTTCGTTTTTCCGATACGCATCGGCCGGCGACAACACCTTAAACGTCGTAGACAGCGCATCCTCGTAGGTAAAGTCGGCAGCGGTCTGCGGCGTTTCAACCCCGCCATCGGCCGTCATGGCACTGTTGACCAGGTCGTTAAGCTCATTGATATCCAGCGCGCCGATGCTGTAGAGCGTGTAGTCGCCCACCGTACCACGGCTCGAAAGCACCATCACGGCCTCGTTGGCAGACGTGGGCCAATGACCGGCGACGACATCGTACTGGCTGTCCAGCAGGCTCTGGTCGTCGATCATCTCGTTAAAGACCGAGCTTCCCATGGAATCCATGCTCGCCATCGCCGCCGAACTCGCGCCGCCGCTCATGGCCTCGGTCATCGCGTTGGGCACCAAGCGCACGGGCTTCTCGTCGCCCTTGCCCGCGCGATACACGACCGGCGTCACGCCGTAGCTGTACTGAATGGCGTTGACCTCTTTGTCGATGCCGTCGCCCCCGTCATCGAGCCACGCCTTAAAGCTCGTCATGTCGTTGGACTTAACGCTCGCAAACATATCCTTTACGGCCGTGACCACGGGAATCTTATCAGACTTCTTGATCGAATCGTCCTCACTGTCGGAAGCGCTGCCCGCTCCCCCGTCATCCTCTGCAGCCCCTTGCCCGCCCATCATGGACGACAGGTCGTAATCCTGCTTGGAGATGGTAAGCGGGTAGCTCGAAAGCGTATCCTCCTCAACCTTTTTGATGTAGTTGTTCACACCGTTTGAGAGCGCCAAAATCGCCGCGATGCCGATAATGCCAATCGAGCCCGCAAAGGCCGTCATGGCCGTACGGCCTTTCTTGGTCATGAGGTTGCGTGCCGAAAGCCCCAGAGCCGTCATAAAGCTCATCGAGGTTTTACGCGTGGGCTTGGCTTCGCGACGCGTGACATCGGCAACATCAAAGGGGTCAGAATCGTCGGTGATCTTGCCGTCCGCCAAGTTAACGATGCGCGTGGCGTATTGGTACGCCAGCTCGGGATTGTGCGTGACCATGATGACCAGGCGATCGCGCGCAACCTCCTTGAGCAAGTCCATGACCTGCACGGACGTCGTTGAGTCCAGGGCGCCGGTCGGCTCGTCTGCCAACACGATCTCGGGGTCGTTGATCAGAGCACGGGCAATAGCCACGCGCTGCATCTGTCCGCCCGAAAGCTGGCTCGGGCGCTTGTTCACATGCTCGCCCAGGCCAACTGCCTCAAGCGCCTCGCGCGCACGCTGACGACGCTCGGCATGGCCCACGCCCGTAAGCGTGAGTGCCAGCTCCACGTTTTCCAAGATAGTCTGATGCGGAATGAGGTTATAGCTCTGGAATACAAAGCCGATGCGGTTGTTGCGGTAGGCATCCCAATCGCGGTCGCGGAAGTCCTTGGTCGAAATACCGTCGATGAGCAGATCGCCGGAATCGAAATGATCCAGTCCGCCAATAACGTTGAGCATCGTAGTTTTGCCCGAGCCCGAAGGACCCAGAATGGCCACGAACTCGTTGTCGCGAAAAGCCAGGCTTACGTTATCGAGCGCTACCTGCGTAAACGACTGCGTAACGTACCTTTTGCAAATACCTTTGAGCTCCAGCATGGACGGCAACCTCTCCCACGCGGGCGCCCTCGCCCGCTCTCCCCCGCCGTTCGTATTCGACGCGTTTGTCCTACTCTATTCCCATTTTTTGCCGACACCAGTGAGGAATGTAACGAACAGGGCAAAAACGAACGGGACGGCATGCCACACAGCGCACCGTCCCGCACACAACATCGACAATGTGACAAAGGGACTGTCCCTTTGTCACATTACGTGTACTCAGCCTTTACTGCTCGCTCTTCGCAATTGCCTGGTCGATAAGCTTGTCGAGTGCTGCGCGCTGCTCAGCGGAGCTGATGGCGCCTACGATGGGCTCCCCTACGATGTTGCCGTTCTGATCGATAACGTAGGTCGTCGGGAACGAGAACAGATTTGACGTAAACTTGCCGGCCTCGCTATCCGACTTGAACCAGATGTTCTTATACGTCACGCCCTTCTTGCTCAGCACGTCCTTGGCATCTGCAATCTCGTCCTTGTTGCCATCGAGCGTAAAGGAATTGACGCCCACGACCTGGCCGCCCTTCTCGGCAAGCTCCTTATTCAGATCCTCAAGATCGCCCAGCTCGCCCACGCACGGCTTGCAAGTGGTAAACCAAAAGTTCATGACGGTGACCTTGTTCTTAGAGAACAGCTCGTCGCTGCTCACGTCGTTGCCGTCCAGGTCCTTGCCCGTAAAGCTGGGGAACTTCGTCGCCTCGCTCGAAGCATCGGCACCAGCCGTCATGCCAGCGGCCGAAGCGTCGACGCTCTCGCCTGCGCTCGGCGTGCTTCCACAGCCGGGGAACTCCTTCTCCAGGCTCTCGAGCTTGTCCTCGATCTCCTTGATCTGCTGCGCGCCGGCCTTGAGGGTCTTAAGCTCATCCGCCGTAAACTCGTCCTTGGCACCGTCGATGGTCTTGAGCAGGAAATCGCCGTAATTGCTGCCGTCCTCAATCATTGTCGACTCTTTATTTGCCGCATTGAATACCTTTTCCCACAGTGCATTATCGCTCGAAAGGATATCGTTCTCTTTTTGCATGAGCTTCGCATACAGCTCGGAAGCCTCGTCGGCGTTGGCCGGCTCTTGCGCAATGAGCTCCGCGATCTTTGGATCGGAGCCCGTAGATTCGCTCGCGTTGCCGCCGGGCGCCGAACACGCCACTAGACACAAGGCCAGCACCGGCACCATAAACAGGGCCGCAATCTTAGAAAGCTTCATGGTCATTCCTCCGTTTTGTCGAAGCTTGTTTTACTTTTTATCGGCGGTCAGAGGGAGCTTTTCTGCCGTCACACCCAACCCGTAGCGATAACTGATGGCATCAACAGGGCACGCCCCGATGCACTTTCCGCACCGGATACATTCGGCATGATTGGGCGCGCGGACCACATCAACGTCCATCTGACAAACCTTTGAGCACTTGCCGCACGAGACACATTTGCACGCGTCGACCTGAATCCCCAGCAAGGACACCTTGTTCATGAGCGCATAGAACGCGCCGAGCGGGCAAATCCATTTGCAGAAGGGACGATAAAACAAAACGCTCAGCACCACCACGGCAATGAGAACGACAAGTTTCCAGGTAAAGAGCCGCCCCAGCGCAGATCGAATGCCGGCGTTGGCAATGGACAGCGGAATCGCACCCTCGAGCACGCCCTGTGGGCAGATGTACTTGCAAAAGAACGGGTCGCCCATGCCCACATCGTTGACCACCAAGACAGGCAGCAGCACCACGGCAAACAGCAGCACGGCATACTTGATGTACGTGAGCGGCTTGAGCTTTTTCGTTGATAGCTTTTTGCCGGGAATCTTGTGTAGAAGCTCCTGCAGCCAGCCAAACGGGCACAAAAACCCGCATACAAAGCGTCCCAGCAGCACGCCGAGCAAAATGAGCGTACCGGTGACGTAGTACGAAAAGTTGAACTTGGATGAACCTACCACCGACTGGAACGACCCGATGGGGCACGCACCCGATGCCGCGGGGCACGAATAGCAATTAAGTCCAGGTACGCAGACTGTTTTTCCCGCGCCCTGATAGATGCCGCCTTTGGCAAAGTTTGGCAGGTGAATGTTGGTGATGAGCGTCGCCGCCGCCTGAATGAATCCGCGAAATCGGGCCAAAACATGCGACGCAGTGTTTTCTCTTTTATCCAATTCCGATACACTCCAAGCACAGCCTAATCGCTTTGGCCAGCACGGCATCCGCCTCGCCACGCATAACGCCAAAGCACACCATGGCAATTCCGACGATCAACAAAGCGACCTGTACCACGGGTTTTACCGCTTTGAACAACCTGACCACTCCTTTCGTTACGCGACCATTGGACCATATCGACTATAAAATCCGTGTTAAGCGCGATTTGGAATGTGCGAGGAGACTGTTATGCGAATTTTGATCGTCGAGGACGAGCGGGCGCTGTGCGATGCAATCGCGCGCAGTTTGCGAAACTTGGCGTACAGCGTCGACTGCCGTCACGACGGACAGGAGGCGCTCGACCTACTGAACGTTGAGGCCTTCGACCTCGTGGTACTCGACCTCAACCTTCCCCGTATCGACGGCATGACCGTACTCAGGGAACTTAGGAAAACTGACTGCGAGACTAAGGTACTGATTCTGTCCGCGCGTGGCGAAGTATCCGATAAAGTCGCCGGACTCGATGCCGGCGCCAACGATTACCTCACCAAGCCGTTCCATCTGGACGAGCTTGCGGCAAGGATTCGCAGCCTTACCCTCAGACGCTTTACACAAAGCGACATAGTTTTAACCTGCGGAAAGCTCCGCTTTGACACCAAGGCGCGCATCGCTTCCGTGGACAGCGAGGCTCTATCTCTTACACGCAAGGAAACGGGAATCCTGGAATACTTGATGCTTAATCAGGGGCGACCGGTAAGCCAAGAGGAGCTTATCGAACACGTCTGGGATAGCACCGTGAACAGCTTTAGCAACGCGACCCGCGTTCACATCTCGTCGCTCCGAAAAAAGTTGCGCAGTGCTTTGGGATACGACCCGATTCGCAATCGGATTGGAGAGGGCTACGTTATGGAGGACAGCGAATGAAAAGGCTTTCGCTGCAATGGCGCATAACGATCATGACGGCACTGCTAACGTGCGCGGCGTGCGTGCTAACGAACTGCTTGGTCGGCTATACGGGCATGCGCTACATGGATGCCATCGGCAGCGACATCTCGGCCTTTAACGCTGCCGGCGAAGATGCGCCTCGGGCATTTGACCCAACGAAGGGGACCCTCGATGACGAGGTCACGATCGTTGTAAACGACGCACAGGAATCTTTTGGCGCGACAGCCTGGTGCATCACGGCTGGAATCACGCTACTTGGCGGCGTACTGGCATACTTTGTGAGCGGCCGTGCACTTAAACCGCTACGGGCTTTTGCAGCCCAGGTTGAGCGCGTGCAGCCTGACAACCTAAGCGAAATTAAGCTCAGCAAAGATGTACCCACCGAGCTACAGCGATGCAGCGCCTCATTCAACGACATGATCGCCCGTCTTGGCGAAGGGTTCTCTGCACAGCGTCAGTTTACCGGCAACGCCGCACACGAGCTGCGCACCCCGCTCGCCCTTATGCAGGCACAGATTGAACTATTCATCTCCGAGCACTCCGGTTTGCAACCCGAAACAGCCGAGCTACACGGCCTGCTACAAGAACAAACTGAGCGGATGTCGCGGATGACCAAGGTGTTGCTCGAGATGAGTGAGCTCCGCAGCGTTCCTTGCGAGGACCATGTCGAACTTGGCCCCTTGTCCGAAGAAGTCCTCACCGACCTTGCGCCACTTGCCGAGCATAAAGACATCGTCCTCAATTGCAGTGGAGGCGCTTTGATAATCGGAAGCGATACGCTCCTCTATCGGTTGGTGTTTAACTTGGTCGAAAATGCCATCCGTTACAGCCGCCCCAGCTCGACTGTCAACGTCTCCATCTGCGGCGACGACAGCCACGTGTTCCTGCGAGTCGAGGATCGGGGCCCGGGAATACCCAAGCAGTACCGTGAGAGCATCTTCCAGCCGTTCTTTCGCCTGGATAAATCCCGCAGCAGGGCATACGGCGGCGCAGGACTCGGGCTAGCGCTTGTTTGGGAGATTGCAGCGCTGCACGGCGGCACGGTCGAGGTCGAAGCAAGTTCCAAGAACGGAACCACCATGCTCGCGACCCTTCCAAAACGGACCACAGCGTCAACCGAACAGTAAAACGAGAGGGGTCCCGCACACGTTTGCGCGGGACCCCTCTCTGTCAATGCAATTCGCCCAAAAAAGTAGAAGCTTACTCCCACTCGACCGTGCCGACGGGCTTGGGGGTCAGGTCGTAGCAGACGCGGCAGATGCCGGGAACCTCGGCGGTGACACGGGCGGTAATACGCTTGAGCAGCGCCCAGTCGAGCTCGGGCACCTCGGCAGTCATGACGTCGACGGTGTTGATGCAGCGAATGATGCAGGGCCAGTCGTAGGCGCGTTTGCCCTCGCGCACGCCGGTGGCGCGGAAGTCGGGGACGACGGCAAAGTACTGCCAGATGGTCAGACCGGCCTTGTCGATCTCCTCGCGCACGATGGCATCGGCCTCGCGCAACGCCTCAAGACGATCGCGTGTGATGGCACCAAGGCAGCGAACGCCCAGGCCGGGGCCGGGGAACGGCTGGCGCTCGACCATGTTCTCGGGCAGACCGAGCTCGCGGCCGACAACGCGAACCTCGTCCTTGTACAGCAGCTTGACGGGCTCGCAGAGCTCAAACTGCAGGTCCTCGGGCAGGCCGCCCACGTTGTGATGGGCCTTCACGCCGTCTTGGGACTCAAGAATGTCGGGATAGATGGTGCCCTGGGCGAGGAAGCTGACCTCGTCGCCAACCTTGCGGGCCTCCTCCTCAAACACGCGGATGAACTCAGCACCGATAATCTTGCGCTTGGCCTCGGGCTCGTCCACGTCGACGAGCTTGTCCAGGAAGCGATCAGTAGCGTCCACGTAGACCAGGTTGGCATTCATCTGGTTCTTAAAGACGTCGACAACCTGCTCGCTCTCGCCCTTACGCATCAGGCCGTGGTTCACATGCACGCAAATGAGCTGCTTGCCGATTGCCTTGATGAGCAACGCCGCGACGACCGAGCTGTCGACGCCGCCGGAAAGGGCCAGCAGGACCTTCTTGTCACCGATCTGCTCACGGATTGCGGTGACCTGCTCATCGATGAACGCCTGGGCAAGTTCGGGAGTGGTGATACGCACCATGTCGTCGGGACGCTTGTTGGAATCCATGCAGAGCTCCTTTTCGGTTCGATGGAAATGCGTTGCGCATATGCAAACGCACCGTCATATGACCTCATTATATGCAGAGCGAGCTTCGTTTCCCATCGCTGCAGCAGAGCTTTTTGCTGGGGCGGCAATATTTATTTATCCCGAGGTCATCTAGGCTTTGGTAGCCACCTTTGAAGCATCGCCGATAAACTCTTCCTTTATACGTTTGACACAATCGTAGGCGATACCCACAAATACCGGTCCCGAGCAACAAGAGTACAATTGCTGCTACTGTTGCCAGCTGATGGGAGATGGAAGATGGACTGCGAAGGCTGCTCGCGCGTTCCCATGCCGTTAATGTGCACCGCCTTTGTGCCGGGGCAAATGGATGCCGCGGTCGCAAGCATCACTGACCCCGATTCGCGCGCCATCGCCACGGCAGAAGCGCTGTACTTTCGCGGACAGGCCACGCTCGCCGCCGCGACGGCACGCCCCTATCTTGACGCCACCGACCCCGCACTGCGCTATTCCGCATGCTTCATCTGCGGATATGCCAGCCTGTCGCTCAACCGTATCGCCGATGCCCGCCGTTGCCTTGCGGGTATCCTCGATACGCCAACTGACGAGGAATCGCCCGCCGTCCACGCCATGCATATCCTGTTCGCCTCGGCCGCAAGTGTCCTGTTGCACCTGCCTTCCCCGTATTCTGCCGAAGAGTTTTATCCACTTGCGGCACATCTGCCCGAAGGCCTGCGCCTGTTCGCCAGTTACGTGATGGCGCATGCCCTGTACCTACGAGGCGAATATGGCCGTAGCCTGGGCATGGCGGAAAACGCCCTGATCATGAA
Source organism: uncultured Collinsella sp. (assembly GCA_934646865.1). Classification (GTDB taxonomy): domain Bacteria; phylum Actinomycetota; class Coriobacteriia; order Coriobacteriales; family Coriobacteriaceae; genus Collinsella. The sequence goes on from CAKUEU010000030.1 coordinate 18,045, forward strand.
ACAGGAAAGTTATCCCATCTCGGAGCTGTTCCTGCACCTGTCGGCCTCCATGGCCTGCATGAGTCTCAAAGACGTCGACGCCGCAAAGGCGCACTTCGGAGCCGCTTGGGACATTGCGCGCCCCGACGGCCTTATCGAGCTCATCGGCGAGCACCATGGTCTTTTGCAGGGACTTATCGAGGCGTGCCTAAAACAGCAATACCCCGACGATTTTGCACGCATCATCGAGATCACGTACCGCTTTAGCTACGGATGGCGACGCATCCACAACCCCGACTCGGGCGAGGATGTGGCTGACGATCTAACCACCACGGAATTCACCATGGCCATGCTCGCCTGCCGCGGATGGACCAACGCCGAAATCGCACGCCATATGGAAGTATCGCCAGGCACCGTTAAAAACCGCCTGTCCGGCGTGTATGCCAAGCTTGGTATCGGAACTCGCGCCGAGCTGGTTGCCCACATGTTGCGCTAGCGGACCGCCTGCCAAACACGCCACACGCACCCCAGCGCCCCCGCGCTTCCGCATTCGCATTTGGACATTTTGCCCCTCGAACGGCACTACCGCGACAGGACACCTTCTCGCATAATTTGATTATTTCCACCGATATTTGCGGGATGGGAGCCCAAGATGCTTGATCGCCGTTCGTTACTTGTTGCCGGAGCGTCCTCGCTGGCGAGCATTATGTTGCCGCGCGTGCCGGGAAGCGCAAACGCCTTCATATTGCCGTTCGCGCCCACCGAAGCCTATGCCGACGAAGAAGACCCCTTCAAGGTGCTCGTTCTCTCGCGCACCATGTTCGGCGTGGTCGTGGTCGACGTCGCCAACAAGAATACGCCCATCACGGGTGCCCAGGTCACACTAACGTCGCGCTATGCCGCAGGCAAGCAGCTCACCGCCACAACTGATGACGAGGGCACAGCCATCTTTGAGGTTGCCCCGCTTTCGGAAGGCTACGTGGACGAGGCAACGCTTCTCGACGCGTACGACTTTAACGGCGGCATCTCCATCAGCATGCCAGGCTACCGCGATGTCGAGATCCCCCTCGCGCGCATCCAGGGCGGCACCGCCATTACCGCGCCCACGCGTCCGCTCTCCGACGGTGAGCCGTACTTTCGCCAGCTCACGTTTGACGAATGGGACATCCAGTACGCCGACGCCACATTCATGGCGATGCCCAAAGACGATGCAACAAATGCGCAGCCCGACACGCACGCCTTCACTGTACAGGCCCATCTGCCGCAGGGTGGGCAGGCGACGCTGCGCATCAACAAAGTGACGCCTGCCGCGGGCGGCTCACCCGAAACCGTCACGCAGATTGGCCAGGTCAAGGCCAGCGCAACGGGTGCGGATAATCTGGCGACGTTCACGCTCGAAGACAAGTTCCTCGATGCGGCATCGGGCCTTCTGGAAGAAGGGTGCAAGCTGCGCTTTATCCTCGACTATCAGGGCAAAACCTACACGCTCTCCTCCCCCATGGCCGTCGCCACCGCGCCGGCCGCAAAGGCGGAATCGGGCTCGACCACCATCATTCCCACCACCATGGATCAAGAGATCACTCCGTTTGATTTCCCCGCGGCGTTCCCCGGCATCGGCGGCAACAAGTTCACCTGCTGGATGCCCACGTTTCCGATTCTCTTCGATTTCTCGTTTGCCGGGTACGTACTGTTTGGCGGCGGATACAAACCGGCCAGCTACATGAACGATTCGGGCAACCCTGATCCGGAGTACTGGAAGAAGTCGCCGCGCGAGTCGGGCGCCAAGCAGGCAAACCGCTACCTCGACGAGATGGAGGGGAAGTGGAATCAGTACAAGAGCATGAGCGCTGGCTCGGGCACCGACCCAAGAAACACTAAGCTCCTTCGCCACCATTGCACGCTGCTGTTCACGATGGATATCGCCACACAGCTGTACGGCTCGCTCGCCTACGATTGGGTAGGCAAAACCTGGGGCAACAACAACGACCCCGCATACGGCAATATTAAGGCCCTCTTCCAGGTAAGAACCGACCTCAATTGGACCGAGCAGTTTACCCTGGGACCGGTGCCGTTTTTCCTAAACGTCAACCCCTGGGTGCTGGCAAAGCTGGCGCTCGCCGTTGGCGCCCACACGCACGGTAGCGGCGCGGCGTTTTTCAAGAACATTTCGCTCGACTATTCCAACACGTCGGGCTCGTTCACCATCCAGATCGGACTTGCCGTCACCTTTGGAGCCGGCGTTGCAGGCGTCGCATCGTCCGCCGTGCGCGGTGCCGCATCCCTCACGCTGTTCATTGGCTACGAGAAGGCGGATGGCCACCAGCTTCCGCGACTGCGCGTGGGCGCAGACGTCGACGTCGACGTGATGCTCCAGTTTGTCATGTTCAAGTGGACCACCAAGGCCTGGTCGGGGTCGTGGCCCACGCTCCTCGATTCGTGGAATATGTCGGTCAACAACGGCAACCAGTATGTGCGCCAGCATTCTGAGCTGGCACTGGGCGGAGACACGCCATATACGCTGGATGCCTGCTTTGGCGCGACCGGCAATGCCGAGTCGGGCGGCGTGCCGAAGTTTATCGCGTCGGCCACCATCGTCACCAATGCCGAGCTGCTCGCATGCGCCGAAGTTGCAGCCACCGCCGCAAACGTCGCGCCGGCCGTGCGCGATTGGGAGCAAGCGGTCACGCGTATTGAGCTCGACGCGGATGCAGAGAGCGATGACACGGGACAGGTCGAGCATTTCGTCCACGCTCTGATGAAGAATGACGAAAACGCCGCGCCGATGTATAAGTACACCTATATCAGGCAGGCGACGAATGCCGTTGCGGACCCAAACGCCAATTCTGCCGGCGTGTCGGAGGACGAGCGGGGCGGTATAAAGCCCTCGAGCGACAACGTACTCTTCCACGGCGTGCTCAGCGAAGCTCACATGAAGCTAGCGATGATTGCCGGCGTGGAGTGCCTGTTCCGTATCGCCTCGGTGCGCTACGGCGAGAATGGTCGTTCGCGCCTGGTGGTACACACGAAGGCAAACGGCGCGTGGTCCGCGCCCATGCCGGTCGACTTCCCCCTGGGCTTTGG
>CAKUEU010000031.1 GCA_934646865.1 uncultured Collinsella sp.
CTTAAAACCAAACATGTGGTTCCTTCCTCGTGCGTTTAAAGCATATTTGTACGAATTGTAGCAATAAGCACAGGCTTCCATCAATTGCGCACGTAGGTTATACCGTCCAGGGCGAACTAATTTTTATGAACGCTGCTGCGGCTTCCAAGCGCCCACGTTGGCATCGTACTGGTTAAGGGCGCTGCTTCCGCCCTGAGCTATGGGTGCCAAGATCTCGCTTTGGTGCGAACTCATCGACTCGCCATCGGGAATGGCAAGCGAGATATCCCAGCTCTGGCAGATCACGTCGACGCGCTCATACATCCACTCGGCAAGCTGCTTTAAGTGGGCGATGTCGTCCGCATAGACCGTATCGTCCTGGTACTTAAGGTTGTCGAGCTCGTCTTGCGTCTTTTTAATCTGGTCGCGCAGGGCATAGGCACTCTGGGAGAGTTCCTGGCGCGTGGAGAGCGGAGAGCGGAGATAGCCGTTGTTGAACGAGTCGATGACCTCGCCGATCTGATCCTCGTTACCGTACGACACGATGGTCTGATACAGACCGTCGAGCCTGGTATAGAGCTGATCATCGGTGAGAACGGTTTCTTCCTGAACCACTTCGGCAGGATCGTCCTGCTTGGTGTCGTCCTCAGTCGCCTCGCCCTTTTGACGCGTGGGGAACGTGGTCTGAGCGGCCTGGCCAAACTGATCATAGAAGCCGGGCATGACACCCATGGGATCGGCCGTCACAAACCAATAGGCACCGCCGCACACGACGGCAAGAACCGCAATAACGATGAGCGGCTTGGGGATATGACGCTTGTGTTTATGGTAAGCATCCTCGTCGGGGTGCACCTTGCGCTTGGATTTTTGAGTGTCTTCATGCAGGGAAACCGGCATCGGGATATCGACCTTGGGGATACCGAAATCCTTATCGAAAGCCGGCAGCACGCAGGTCTCATTGGGGTCGGCGGCATCCGAAAGCACGGCGGCAGCCGAAGCGGGCGCATGGGGCACCTCGGTATCGATCTGCTCCTGCGTCAAGCGCGGAAAACCGGCGGTACGGCCCGCCGCCAGGTCGGATGCTGCCGCGTCCTTGGAGAGGATGCCCGGAGCGGGGCGTCCGCATTTGGGGCACGTACGATCATGCGGAGAAAGACGGGCACCGCAGCCCTCGCAGAACACGAACTCGGTGTGCTCGGGACCATCGCCCGGACCCACATAGGCGTTGCAGTAGGGGCAGAACGAGGCGCCGTCCTCGATAGTCTTAAGGCAATGCGGGCAGATCACGGCATCCTCTTTTCGAACCAATTCAAACAATCGAGGTTAGAGCATAACATCGCCACGGCCCCACAGGAGCAAGGCACCAATTCAACATCGCTAAGGCAGCTAATTTGGGACGGGGCCTTTTTAGCTGCCCTAGCCGCCAATTGGCCAAATCGATCGCGTCATCAGCCGGGGTAGCTAAAAAAGCCCCGTCCCAAATTAGCCACCCTGTGAGGTGTGGTTACTTTTTCTTCTTGCTTGGCATCGAGACCTTAATGCCCTGGGCCGATTTGGTCACGCGGGAACGCTTGGCTCCCGTGCTCTTCTTTTTCTTGGGCTGCGGTTGGCCCTGGGCCACGCCCTCAAGCGCGCGGGCCTCGGCCTCGCGAGCGGTGCGCTCCTCACGGCGCTGCGCCATATCGGCGGCGACGCGCTTGGCAAAGCGCTCGGCGGTCGACCCCGTCGAGCTTACCTTGCCGCCACCGCGACCCAGACGCACGCGTACACCGCGGCCAAAGCCGGTAGCCGCATGACGGCGGCGCGGCTTAAGCGAATCCATCATCGTGGCGAGCTTAAAGAACACCGAGCAGGTAAAGACAACGATAACCGCCAAGATAACCATCTGGCTGATGGACAGGTTGGCAATGGACAGCAGCTCAGGGAAGCCGATAACACCCGTCAAAATGCCGGCAACAACGAACACGAAGAGTACCACACGCAAGGGCGTGAGCGGCTGCGAGATGCGCCAGATCAGGCTGACGCTCGCCGCACACGATGTGAGCAGGCACATCGTGGACAGCGTGAGTTGGCTAAACCCAAACACGCGCGCCACGAAGATATCGAGCGCCGCGGCCAGAATAACCGCAATCGACGCCGGCAGGGCCCGCTTAAGCACGTTCGTCAGGAACGACCCCTTCACGCGGGCGTTGTTGGGCTCCAAACCCAGCACAAAGCCCGGCGCACCGATGCAGAAAAAGTTGATGAGCGTCATCTGGATGGGCTCAAAGGGATACGGCGGCAGCGCGATGCAGAGCGCCGCCAGACCCATCGAGAACAGCGTCTTGGTCAGGAACAGTGAAGCCGAGCGTTGCAGGTTGTTGATAGAGCGACGGCCCTCGGCCACCACGGCGGGCATCGAGGCAAAGTCGTTATCGACAAGCACAATCTCGGCCACGTTGCGCGCAGCGTCGGAACCGGCAGCCATAGCCACGGAGCAGTCGGCCTCCTTAAGCGCCAGCACGTCGTTGACGCCGTCGCCCGTCATGGCCACGGTGTGCTCGCGGCGCTTGAGTGCCTGCACGAGCTCGCGCTTCTGCTGCGGGGTCACACGACCAAACACGTGATAGCGGTCCACCGCCGCATCGAGCTTGGCCGGCGTATCGAGCGTCGTGGCATCGACGTAGGCATCGGCTCCCGGCACGCCCACCACGCGTGCGATCGACGACACCGTACGCGGGTCGTCGCCACTAATCACGTTGAGAGTCACGCCCTGCTCGTTAAAGTAGCCGATGGTCTCGGCCGCCGAGGTACGAATCTCGTCGCGGATGGTCACAAAGCCCACGGGCTCGGCCTCGCCCACCATATCGCCATCGGGCGTAAAGCCGTCCACGCGCGCCACCACGAGCACGCGGCAGGTATCGGCAAGCTCGGCCACACGGTTCTCGACCTGCGCAAATACGCGGTCCGAAAGCACAAACTGCGCCGCACCCATCACATAGGAGCCCTGGGCAAACGAAGCACCGCTCCACTTTTTGGACGACGAGAACGGAATGACCGACAACGGCTCAGACACCTCGACCGGACGATCGGCATAGTAGTTGAGCAGCGCCTGACAGGTCTCGTTGGCATCCGCCGAAGTCGCGCGCGCCACGTTAGCGAGCGCAAAGTCGAGCACCGTGGTATCGACGGGAACAGCTGCCTCGTCCGAGTCCGCGCCAAAGCCCACGCCCTCAACCGGCAGCGGATAGGTGCCCTCGACCTCCATACGGCCCGAGGTAATGGTGCCCGTCTTGTCCAGGCACAGCACGTCGACGCGCGCGAGCGTCTCGATGCAGTAAAGCTGCTGGGCCAACACCTTGCGGCGCGCCAAGCGCACGGTGGCGATGGCGAGCACCGACGAGGTCAGCAGCACCAAACCCTGCGGAATCATGCCCAGCAGGGCGCCCACCGTGGACAGCAGCGCCGAAGAAGGCACGCGACCGGCCAGCAGCTCGGAGAAGCACCACGAAAGCGCGCTATCGCCCGGGGTTCCCGCGGCATCCCACAGCTCGCTCACACTCGAGGCGAACAGCGCCAGGCCAAGCGGAATCATGATGATGCTCGCAAAACGCACGATGGCATTCAGCGCGTTCATGATCTCGGAATTGACCTTTTTGACGTATTTGGCCTCGTTGTTGATCTTGGCCACGTAGTTATCGGCACCGACATGGATCACGCGGGCGCGCAGCAGGCCCGAATCGATAAAGCTGCCGCTCATGAGCTCGGAGCCGGGCTGCTTCTTAATGAGGTCGCTCTCGCCCGTCAGTAGGCTCTCGTTAACGAGCGCCTCGCCCGACACCACCACGGCGTCGGCGGGGATCTGGTCGCCGCGTCCCAGGCGAATGATGTCGTCGAGCACAATCTGGTCCAGATCGAGCTCCACCTCGGCGCCATCGCGCACCGCAATGGCCTTCTTGGAGGTAAGCAGCGTAAGCTTATCGACCATCCGCTTGGAACGCATGGACTGGATGACGCCAATCGCCGTGTTCAAGAACACCACGAACAAGAACGTCAAGTTCTTAAACGACCCGGTCAGCAAAACCAGAATCGCCAAGACCACATTGATCAAGTTGAACAGCGTGCAGAGGTTCTCGATGATCAGCTCTCGGACCGATTTGGTCTTGAGCTCCATGTTGCGGTTGATCTTGCCAGCGGCAATGCGTTCCTCGACCTCGGCAGTCGAGAGTCCGCGCTCGATATCCGTTGCTGCCATACCACGTCCCATCACGTCGTATCGGTATAAGAAAACCGCCCGGACCATACGAGGTTCGGACGGTCTTACGTTCGATGGTGCCCCATGTTGGATTCGAACCAACGGCCTTCTGCTCCGGAGGCAGACGCTCTAATCCCCTGAGCTAATAGGGCGAACGGAATGCATTATACCCAAGTGCACCACGGGCTATCAAAATAAAAGAAAAAGCTTTGCAATTCCGAGGAAGACGCGCCGCATCGGCACACTTTAGAAGGCAAAAGTGAGTCAGATAGTATAAACTCTCATGCACCATATATACACGGCTCGCGATGCGGGCCGTTTTTGCAAAGGATATCCATCGAGGTGAGAGGCACACCATGATTGCAATTTTAAAGCAGAGCGCCAGCGACGAGGCCGTCAGCCACATCGTCAGCTGGATTGAGAAGAAGGGTCTCAAGACCGACGTCTCGCGCGGCGAGAACGAGACCATCATCGGCCTGGTGGGCGACACGACCAAGATCGACCCGTTCCTGCTCGAGTCCATGGACGTCGTCGAGCGCGTACAGCGCGTCTCCGAGCCGTTCAAGCGCGCCAACCGCAAGTTCCACCCCGAAGACTCCGTCATCGACTGCGGCCACGGCGTCAAGATCGGCGGCGATCAGTTCCAGGTCATCGCCGGACCCTGCTCCGTCGAGGGCGAGAACCTCATCCGCATCGCCCGGCGCGTGAAGGCCGCCGGCGCCACGATGCTGCGCGGCGGCGCCTACAAGCCGCGCACCTCCCCGTACGCCTACCAGGGCATGGGCCCCGCCGGCCTTGACCTGCTGTGCGAGGCATCGGCCGAGCTCGACATGCCGATCGTCACCGAGATCATGGACCCGCGCGACGTGCAGATCTTCCTGGACAAGAAGATCGACGTCATGCAGATCGGCGCCCGCAACGCCCAGAACTTCCCCCTGCTCAAAGAGGTCGGTAAGACCAAGACCCCGATCCTGCTCAAGCGCGGCATGTCCGGCACGATCGACGAGCTGCTCATGGCCGCCGAGTACATCATGAGCGAGGGCAACGACAACGTCATCCTGTGCGAGCGCGGCATCCGCACCTTCGAGACCCGCACCCGCAACACCTTCGACCTTAACGCCGTGCCGGTGCTGCACCACCTGTCGCACCTGCCCGTCGTCGCCGATCCCAGCCACGCCACCGGCTACACGCGTTACGTTGAGCCCATGGCGCTCGCCGCGACCGCCTGTGGCGCCAACGGCCTGGAGATCGAGGTCCACGACGAGCCGAGCCGCGCCTGGTCCGACGGCGCCCAGGCCCTCACCCCCGACCAGTTCGACGACACCATGCGCCGCATCCGCGCCATCCGCGAGGTCGTCTGTCAAGAGACCATGGAGTAGCAAATGGGAACGGTGAGAAACGCACGCGTTAACCAGGGCGGTCCCAAGTGCGCCGGCATTGTAGGCCTGGGCCTCATCGGCGGCAGCTTCGCCCGCGGCTATGCGCAGGCGGGCGTCCGTGTGCTGGCCTGGGACCCCGATGACGATGTCATGACGGCAGCCAGCATGGGCACCGTCGCCGGCGAGCTCAACAACGAGACGCTCGGCGAGTGCGACATTATCGTGCTGGCCTGCTACCCCGAGGCGTGCATCGAGTGGCTCGAGGCGCACGCCCAGGCGCTCGCCGACGCCACCGACACCGAGGCCATCATGGGCCCCGTGGTCATCGACACCGTGGGCGTCAAAGGCATCGTGTGCGAGCGCGCCTTTGAGCTCGCCCGCGAGCACGGCTTCTACTTTGTGGGCGCGCACCCCATGGCGGGCACGCAGTTCTCGGGCTATGCGCACTCCCGCGCCGACCTGTTCCAGGGCGCACCGCTCGTGCTCGTGCCGCCCGCGGTGGACGACGCACTTAAGCTGGAGCTTTTGGGCCAGGTGCGCGAGATGGTGCGTCCCCTGGGCTTTGGCAAGTTCAGCGTAACGAGCGCCGCCGAGCACGACCGCGTCATCGCCTTTACGAGCCAGCTCGCGCACGTCGTCTCCAACGCCTATGTTAAGAGCCCGACCGCTCAGGTCCACCACGGCTTTTCGGCCGGCAGCTACCGCGACCTCACCCGCGTGGCGCACCTCAACCCGCAGATGTGGTCCGAGCTCATGATCGACGACGCCGACGCGCTCGCCTTCGAGATCGACCATCTAATCGAATCGCTCGGCGCCTACAGCCGCGCCCTTAAGGACCGCGACCAGCGCTATCTGGAGAATCTCCTTGCCGAGGGCGACCGAATCAAGCGCGCGCTCGACGACGAGGCCTCCCACTAGACCACCTATCACGCCAGGTCGAAAGGACCGAAGCTTATGGCGATTACCATCGATATCGACACTGCACGCCCCTACCAGGTGCATGTGGGCACGTTTTTGCTGGAGCAGGCGGGCGAGCTTGTGCGCGCCACCGCCGGCGGCTCGCGCGCCGTCATCGTGACGGACACCAACGTAGGTCCGCTCTACCAGATGCCCGTTAAGCAGAGCCTTGAGGCAGCTGGCTACGAGGTGAGCATCTGCACCTTCGAGGCCGGCGAGGCCCATAAGCGCGCCGAGACTTACGTTGCCATTTTGGAGTTTGTGGCCGAGCACGAGCTTTCGCGCTCCGACGTGATCGTGGCGCTCGGCGGCGGCGTCGTGGGCGATGTGGCCGGCTTTGTGGCCGCCACCTACATGCGCGGCTGCAAGTTTGTGCAGATCCCCACGAGCCTGCTTGCCATGGTAGATTCTTCGGTGGGCGGCAAGACGGCTATCGACCTGGCTGCCGGCAAGAACCTCGCCGGCGCCTTTTGGCAGCCGAGCGTTGTTATCGCCGACGTGGGGTGTCTGGCGACCCTCACGCCCGAGCAGTTCGCCGACGGCTGCGGCGAGGTCGTCAAGCACGCCGTGATCGCCGATCCCGAGCTTTTCGACGAGCTGGAGAAGACCCCGCTCACGCTGGAACTCCTCAACAAGGACGTTGCTCGCGTGGCGCTCATCATCGCCCGCAATATCGACATCAAGCGCGCCGTGGTCGTTGCCGACGAGCGCGAGACCAACCAGCGCAAGCTGCTCAACTTTGGACACAGCGCCGGACACGCCGTCGAGGCCTGCGAGCACTTTGAGCTCGGCCACGGCAACTGCGTGTCGATCGGCATGGGCATCATTACGCGCGCTGCGGCCCTGCACGGCGTCTGCGATGCCGCACTGCCCGGTCGTATTGAGGAGCTCTGCGCCCGCCATGGCCTCAAGACCCGCTGCGACCTAGATGCCGATACCGTCTTTGCCGAGGCGCTCCACGACAAGAAGCGCGCGGGCGACACCATCGACCTGGTGATTCCGCACGGCATTGGCCGCTGCAGCATCGACCGCACGCCGCTTTCCACCTTCCACGATTTAATTGCCGAGGGCCTCGGCCAGAAGGGAGACGCATCCGCATGCTAGCCCGCATCACCCCGTCCCCGCTCAAGGGCACGGTTCCCGCCATCGCGTCCAAGTCGATGGCGCACCGCCTCATCATCTGCGCCGCACTTGCCAACGGCGAAACGCACGTGACCTGCAACACCACCTGCGCCGATATCGAGGCCACGGTGCGCTGCCTCACGGCGCTCGGCGCCCGCATCGAGACCGTCGAGGACGGCTTCCAGGTCCACCCCACCATGAAGAGCATTGAGTTTGGCCTGCTCAAGGCCCTTGCCGGTGGCACGCTCGACTGCGGCGAGAGCGGCTCCACGCTGCGCTTTATGCTGCCCGTCGCCTGCGCGCTGGGTGCGGAGGCCACCTTTGTGGGCCAGGGTCGCCTGGGCGCCCGCCCGCTCTCCCCGCTCTCGGACGAGATCATCGCCGCCGGCTGCGACCTGCAGGGTCTGGGCGGTTTTCCGCTCAAGACGAGCGGCCGCATGCGCCCGGGCACCTTTGTGCTACCGGGCAACGTGAGCTCGCAGTATATCTCCGGCCTGCTGCTGGCAGCCCCGCTGCTGGCCCAGCCCTCCTGCGTGCAGGTGACCGGCCTCATCGAGAGCCGCCCCTACATCAACCTGACCATTCAGGCCATGAAGGCCTTTGGTGTCGAGGTCAACGTTGAGCGCATCCCCGCCAAGGACGGCCATCCCGAGGTCACGAACTTCCGTGTGAGCAGCGGCTCGTACCGCACGCCCGGCAGCGTGACCGTCGAGGGCGACTGGTCCAACGCCGCCTTCTGGCTATGCGCCGGCGCCTTCGGCACCGACCCCATCACTGTCGAGGGTGTGTCGCTGAGCTCCGCGCAGGGCGACCGCAACGTGCTCGCCGCGCTCTCGCGCTTTGGCGCCCGCATCGTGCGCTCCACCAACGCCGCCACCGTGCAGTCCGACAAGCTCGCCGGCTTTGAGATGAGCGCCCACGACATTCCCGACCTGGTGCCCGTCATCTCGGCCGTTGCCTCGCTGGCGCAGGGACGCACGTTTATCCGCGACTGCGCGCGCCTGCGCATCAAGGAATCCGACCGCCTGGTCACCACTACCCGCGAGCTCACCGCGCTGGGCGCACAGGTGCGCATTGCCGGCGATGACCTCATCATCAAGGGCGTCGATGCCTTTACCGGCGGCGAGGTCGATTCGCACAACGACCACCGCATCGCCATGATGGCCGCCATCGCCGCGAGCCGCGCCACCGGCGAGGTCGTGATCCACGGAGCTGAGGCCGTCAACAAGTCCTATCCCGATTTCTTCGACCACTACCGTCTGCTGGGCGGCAAGGTCACGCTCGAGGAGGAATAGCATGTCCTCGACCTTTGGCAACGTCTTGCATCTGAGCATTTTCGGCCAGTCGCACTCCCCCGCCATCGGCTGCTCGCTCGATGGCATTCCGGCAGGTATCGCCGTTGATCAGGAGCAGCTGCAGGCCTTTTTGGACCGTCGTGCCCCCGGCCGCGATGAAACCGCAACCAAGCGCCGCGAGGCCGACGCCGCGCACATTATCGCCGGCGTGGTCGATGGACACACCACCGGCGCGCCCATCGCCGCGATCATCGAGAACACCAACACGCGCTCCAAGGACTACTCCGAGCTGCGCCGCAAGCCCCGCCCGGGCCATGCGGATTTCCCGGCACGAGTGAAGTATCACAACATGCACGATGTCGCCGGCGGTGGGCACTTCTCCGGCCGTTTGACGGCGCCCTTATGCATCGCGGGCGGCATCGCGCTACAGGCGCTCGAAGCCCGCGGCATTAAGGTCATGGCGCACGTGGCGCAGATCGGGGGCATCTCCGACCTGCCCATGGACGACATGGTCTATCGCGAGTCCGACCGCAAGGCGATCCTTACGAACGATCTGCCGTGCATTGATGCCGCTGCCGCCGGCCGCATGCGCGAGGAGATTCTGGCCGCGCGCGACGAGCTCGACAGCATCGGCGGTATCGTTGAGTGCGGCATCTACGGCCTGCCCGCGGGCATCGGCGATCCCATGTTCGACGGCATCGAGAACCGTATCGCGCAAATTGCGTTTGGCATTCCCGCCGTAAAGGGCGTGGAGTTTGGCATGGGCTTTGCCGTGGCCGCCATGCGCGGCAGCGAGAACAACGACCCGTACCGCATCGACGCCGAGAGCGGCGAGATCGAGGTCGAGTCCAACAACGCCGGCGGCATCCTGGGCGGCATTTCCACCGGCGCGCCCGTCATGTGGCGCATGGCCGTAAAGCCGACGCCCTCCATTGGCCGCGAGCAGCAGACCGTGGACATGGACGCCATGGAAAATGCCGAGCTTTCGGTCCACGGCCGCCACGATCCCTGCATCGTCCCCCGCGCCGTCCCCGTAGCCGAAGCAGCCGCGGCACTCGCCATCTGGGACGCCCTCCTAGAAGACGCCGCCCAGCGCTAAGCACCACCCACCCGGTGATTTTTCTGGGACGGGGATTAAAAAATCATTGCGTACCTAATGATTTTTTAATCCCCGTCCCAGAAAAATCACCGCAGTCCCCCTACACGTGAAAGGGGTCCCTATGGACCTTGCCGACATTCGCCAGGCCATCGATGGCATCGACACCACGCTCCTCAACAGCTTTGTCGAGCGCATGGATATTGCCACCGAGGTCGCCAAGTCAAAAATCGAGATGGGCAAGGCCGTCTTCGACCCCGCCCGCGAGCGCTCCAAGCTCAACAACCTCGCCAGCCGCGCACCCGAGCGCTACGAGGCCCAGACCATCACCCTGTTCCGCCTCCTCATGAGCATGAGCAAGGCCGAGCAGCAGCGCTACATCAACGAGCTCAAGGGCATCACGGTGTCGCAAAAGGCCCACGCCACGGCCGGGGCCTTCGACACGTCCTTCCCCCAAACGGCCAGCGTCGCCTGCCAGGGCGTCGAAGGAGCCTACAGCCAGATTGCCGCATGCAAGCTCTTCGATGTGCCCGATATCGCTTTCTTCGAAACTTTCGAGGGCGTCATGCGCGCAGTGCGCGACGGCTTCTGCGAGTTTGGCGTGCTGCCCATCGAGAACTCCACCGCCGGCTCGGTCAACGCCGTCTACGACCTGCTCGCACAGTTCGACTTCCACATCGTACGCTCGCTGCGCCTCAAGATCGACCACAACCTGCTCGTCAAACCCGGCACCAAGCTGCAGGACGTGCGCGAGGTCTACAGCCACGGCCAGGCCATCGCCCAGTGTGCCGGCTTTATCGAGGCGCACGACCTGCACGCCACCAAATACCCCAATACGGCCATGTCGGCCGAGATGGTCGCCAACTCCGACCGCACCGATGTTGCCGCCATCGCCTCGCGCAGTTGCGCGGCGCTCTACGGCCTGGAGGTGCTGGAGCCCAACATCCAGGACTCGGACAACAACTACACGCGCTTCGTCGTCATCAGCCGCGAGCCGCGCGTCTACCCCGGCGCCAACCGCACCTCGCTCATGATCACCACGGCCAACGAGCCGGGCGCCCTCTACCGCGTGCTCGAGCGCTTCTACGCGCTCAACATCAACCTCATCAAGCTCGAGAGCCGCCCCATCCCCGGGCACGACTTTGAGTTTATGTTCTACTTTGACCTGGACTGTCCCTTTGGCAGCAAGGCCCTCGACGACCTGCTCGATTCCATCGACGACGTGTGCGAGAGCTTTACCTACTTTGGCAGCTACACGGAGGTGCTCTAGATGACCGATACCGCCGCAACCCGCCCCTACGGCGTGCTGGGCCGCGTGCTGGGCCACAGCTACACCCCGACCATCTACAAGGAGCTCGCGGGGCTTGAGTACGTGCGTTTTGAGCGCGAGCCCGAGGACCTCGAGGCCTTTATGACCGGCGACGAGTGGGAAGGCACCAACGTGACCATCCCCTACAAGCGCGCCGTCATGGAGTACCTGGACGAGCTGAGCCCGCTCGCCGAGCGCATGGGTAACGTCAACACCATCACGCGCCTAGCAGACGGACGCCTGCGGGGCGACAATACCGACTACTTCGGTTTTCAGTGCCTGGTCGAAGAGCTGGGTGTGGAGGTTGCCGGCAAGAAAGCCCTCGTGCTCGGCGCGACCGGCGGTGCCGGTACCACGGTCAGCATGGTGCTCGGCGACCTAGGTGCCATCGTCGTGCCCGTAGGCCGCACGAGCGAGGTCAACTACGACAACATCGCCCAGCAGTCCGACGCCGCTCTGCTCGTCAACTGCACGCCCGCCGGCATGTTCCCCCACTGCCCCGACGCACCCTGCACGCTCGAGGGCCTCGATGCGCTCGAGGGAGTCATTGACATCGTATACAACCCCGCCCGCACGGGGCTCATGCTCGAGGCCGAGCGCCGCGGCATCCCCTGCATCGGCGGCTTGCTCATGCTTGTGGCGCAGGCGGCGCAAGCCGTCGAGCGCTATACCGGCCAGGTCACCCCGCGCGAGCGCATCCTGGACGTGACGGAGCGCCTGTCCCGCCATGAGCAGAACATCGCACTGATCGGCATGCCGGGCTCGGGCAAAACCCGCGTGGGTGAGCAGATCGCCCTGCTCACGGGGCGCGAGCACATCGACCTGGACCGCGCCCTCGAGAAGCGCCTCGGTATGCCCTGCGCCGACTTTATCGTTGAGTGCGGCGAGCCAGTCTTCCGTGAGCAGGAGACGGCGGCCCTGGCCGACATCTCCAAGCGCAGCGGACTGGTGCTCTCCACCGGCGGTGGCGTCGTCACGCGCGTCGAGAACTATCCGCTGCTTCACCAGAACAGCCAGATCGTGATGCTCAACCGCAAGCTCGATGAGCTCGCCCACAAGGGACGCCCCATCACCGCTCGCGACGGCATCGATAAACTGGCCGAACAGCGCATGCCGCGCTACCGCGCCTGGGCCGACTACATCATCGACTCGCGCGACTGCGCCGCCAACACCGCCCAAGCCCTCCTCGACACCCTCTAACCAAAAACCACCACAAAGGGGACAGGCACCTTTGTGGTGGTTTTCCATTCAACTCCGCCCAACCGCAAAGGAAGCAGCCATGAAAGCACTCGTCATCAACGGCCCCAACCTCAATATGCTTGGCATCCGCGAGCCGGGCATCTACGGCAGCGACAACTACGACCGCCTGGTCCAGATCTGCAAGGAGGCCGGCGCCGCGCAGGGCTTTGACGAGGTCGAAGTCTTCCAGTCCAACCACGAGGGCAGCATCGTCGACAAGATCCAGGAGGCCTACGGTAAGGTCGACGGCATCGTCATCAACCCGGCAGCCTACACGCACACGAGCGTGGCCATCCTCGATGCGCTCAAGGCCGTCGCCATCCCCGCCGTCGAGGTCCACATCAGTGCCGTCGAGACCCGTGAGGACTTCCGCCAGGTGAGCTACGCACGCCTAGCCTGCTTCGCCACCATCACCGGCGAAGGCCTCCAAGGCTACGCCCATGCATTGGAGCTACTGAAGGAGCACCTCGAAAAGTAAGACCGCAACACTACTGAATAACTAACAGCGGGGACGATCAAGTTGGTCGCCCCCGCTTTTAATTACGCCCTCTTGATCACGTATGCCAGGCCGATGTCGCAGGTGCAGCGTACGAGTGATGCGAAGAGCCACGATGCTGGCAGTGTCATGAGCAACGGCATGGTCTGCCAAGGAATAAACCAATCGACCGCGTGAATTGCAAAGATTGCCAGGCTGGCTTGCCCGCAAAACACGAGCCCTCGCTCAAGAGCACCCAAGACCGAAACATCCTTCAGCTTCTCCACGGCCATGGATACCCAGCACACGCAGTAACTGCCAGCAAGAGCGGCAATCGTAGCAATGACAAAACCGTCCACGCGGCGGCTCGAAAGCTCAAGACCGCTCATAGCCGCAAGGATAAGCCAAACAACACCCGCGCCAACAAACAGAAGCGGCTTGCTCACGCTCGGCTCCAGCCCCCTTTGACGCACCGTATAGCCAACCCACATCAGCAACACAATATAGCAGCTCAGATCCAGATCGAGCGGCAGGTAGATACCCAAAAAGCGAGACACGCTCAACCCGCAGAAAGCAATCACAGCACAGACAACGCCCTGCCAAACAGCGCCAACTTCGCGCCCATCAAACAACCGTACCAGCGCATTAAACAGCAAGCGCGACGTAAACAGTGCCGCCAAAAACCACGCCATGCCAACAGCGGCAACGCCAAACCCAGGCACATCCACGCCCGAGGCAAACACAAGCGTCTCAAGCCCCGCGACCAGGACCCCGCCCGTCAACGGAGCCCCGCTCATCAAGAACGACGGTATCTGCCAGGCCAGTGCAAGAATCACATACGGCGCCAGCAGGCGCGACACCGAGCCGCTCACCAGCTCACGCCACGGCTTGGGCCTAAACGTATACCCGGCAAGAATAAAGAACACCGGCATATGAAACGAGAAGATAGCGTGCCGCAAAGGCGAGGGATTTGGGACGGTGTGCCCCACAATGACCAGAATAATTGCAATCCCCTTTGCAATATCAATCCAGTCGAGCCTTTTGGTCCCCATAGCACACCCTTCAAATTCGCAGCACACAAGATGAAAAAAGCCCAGACCACCAAGCGGTCCGGGCTTAATAAACGATGGTGCTCCATGGCGGATTCGAACCGTCGACCTTGGGATTAGAAGTCCCCTGCTCTATCCAACTGAGCTAATGGAGCAAATAACCGCACGCCCGAGCACGCGCAAGCGTGCCAGGTGCAAGTAATTATAACCTAGTTGAACTGCTCGCGGTACGCCTTGCAGACCTCATCAACCGGGCCGTCCATGCGAAGGTCGCCCTTCTCAATCCAAACGGCGCGCTGGCAAATGCGCTCAACCTGCTCCATAGAGTGCGAAACGAATAGAACCGTCACGTCGCCGCTCTGGATAAAGTGCTGAATACGCGCCTCGCACTTTTGCTGGAAGAACACGTCACCGACGGACAGCGTCTCATCAACGATCAGAATGTCGGGCTCGGTAATCGTGGCGATAGCAAAGGCAATGCGCGCGACCATACCCGAGGAGAAGTTCTTGAGCGGCATGTCGACAAAATTCTGCAGTTCAGCGAACTCGATAATGCCGTCAAAGTTGGCGTCGATGAACTCCTTGGTATAACCGAGCAGCGCGCCGTTCAGGTAAATGTTCTCGCGCGCCGTCAGCTCGGGGTCAAAGCCAGCGCCAAGCTCAATCAGCGGTGCAATGTTGCCATGTACCTTAACACTGCCCTCGCTGGGCTCAAGCACGCCGGCGATGATCTTGAGCATCGTAGACTTGCCGGAACCATTGGTGCCCACCAGGCCCACGACCTCGCCGCGATGAATATCAAACGAGATATGCTTGAGCGCCCTAAATTCCTCAAAGAACAGCTCGTGCTTGGCAAGCTTAATGAAATACTCCTTGAGGTTGGTCAGCGACTCGGACGCCATGTTAAAGATCATGGTGACGTCGTCGACCTCGACAGCCAGAGGCTGCTCGCTGTAATCAACAACAGATTCAGTCATCACAGCACTCCTTAGATATAGAGGATGAACTTGCGCTCGGACTTATGGAACACGGTGTAGCCAATTACAAGCGCAAGAACCGCCCAAGCGACGCACATACCAAGCGTCAAGAACGAAGGCGTGGTCTGGAACAGGAAGATGTCACGCATGAACTGCAGGTAGTTGTACATAGGGTTCGCATAGACCAGGATGCGCACGATATGGGGCATTTGCGCAACGAAGTCGGTCGTCCAGAAGATGGGCGTGATATAGGTCCAAGCCGTGATGACGACACTCCACAGATGCATAACGTCTCGGAAGAAGACGGTGAGCGCCGAGAGCATCATGCCCAGGCCCATACAGAAGCACATAAGCAGGAACAGGCACACCGGCAGCAGGATCAGGTGCCAAGAAGGCATGACGTGGAACCACAGCATAACGATGGCGACGGCAACCAGCGAGAAAGCAAAGTTGACCAGCGAGAAAAGCACTTTCTGCACCGGGAAGACCCAGCGGTGCACCTTGACCTTCTTAAGAAGCGGAGCCGCGCCCACGATCGACGTCAGCGCCTGGTTCGTAGACTCGGACATGACAGCAAAGGTGACGTTACCCACGATCAAGTACAGCGGGTACATCTCGGGCGTAATCGAACCGTTGCGGCCCTGGGCAAAAATCGTCGAGAACACGATGGCCATGACGATCATCATCAGCAGCGGGTTGAGCACCGACCACGCAACACCCAAAACACTGCGGCGATACTTGATCTTAAAATCCTTGGTAACCAGCTGACGAAGGATAAACGCGTCCTTCTCAAATTCGTTCTTAGCAAACGTCGCAGGCAGACTGCGAGTTTCTTGTTGCTTTGTCTGATCCGACACGGATGCAACCCCTCTTACTCGTAATCGTTGACAAACGAACAGTATAGACCCGACGGCCAAGCAAACGATTCGCGCAACAAAACTGGAAAACTAACCCACATCTTAGGATGCCAGGCGCGAACGGCTATACTTTCAGAGATTGAAATTCAAAGGAGCATTGAGTGAATTCTGAATCCATCGCCGTCATTATCCCCTGCTACAACGAAGCCCTCACGATCGGTAAGGTCATCGACGACTTTCACCGCGAGCTTCCGCAGGCGACGGTTTATGTCTATGACAATAACTCGTCGGACGATACCTCGCGCATCGCAACAGAACACGGCGCGACGGTCCGCTTTGAGCCCCGTCAGGGCAAAGGCAACGTCTGCCGCCAGATGTTTCGCGATATCGATGCCGACTGCTATCTGATGGTCGACGGCGACGACACCTACCCCGCCGAGGCGGCCAAGGCCCTTTGCGAGCCCATCCTCAACGGCACGGCCGACATGACCGTGGGCGACCGCCTTTCCAACGGCACGTACGCCGAGGAAAACAAGCGCGCCTTCCACGGCTTTGGAAACAACCTGGTACGCACCATGATCAAGTGGATCTATGGCTACAGCTTCGATGACGTCATGACCGGTTACCGCGCCATGAGCCGCCCATTTGTCAAAACCTTCCCTGTGCTTTCCGAGGGCTTTCAGATCGAAACCGAGCTCTCGATTCACGCCGTCGACCACCGCTGGCGCATTAAAGATGTGCCCATCGAGTACCGCGACCGTCCGGAAGGCTCCGAGTCCAAGCTCAACACCGTCAGCGACGGTATCAAAGTCGTCGCGATGATCGGCACGCTGTTCAAGGACTACCGCCCGCTGAAGTTCTTCACCCTTGTCGCGATTCTATTCGCGCTTATCGGCCTCGCCCTGGGCATGCCCATCGTTGTCGAGTATTTCCAGACCGGCCTCGTCCCACGCTTCCCCACCGCCATGCTCGCCGCCTCGTTTATGTTCCTGTGCGGTCTGAGCCTCGCTACTGGATTCATCCTCGACTCCGTGGCAAAGGTCGAAAAAAAGCAATGGGAAGTCAACGTGTACAGCAGATACGCCTTCGATGACTATCGCGGCGACAAAACGAACGAGAGGTAAATCGCTATGCCGCTCATTTCCATCGTCGTTCCGTGCTACAACGAGCAGGAATCGCTTCCGATCTTTCTCAAAGAGCTCGACGGCGTTGTCCATGCCATGACGCAAACGCACCCCGATATTTCATTCGAAGCGGCCCTCATCGACGATGGCTCAGTGGACGCAACGCTCACCGTCATGAAAGGCGAGGCCGCGGCATCGCATCCTTATGCCATCCACTGGTACTCCTTCTCGCGCAACTTTGGCAAGGAGGCAGCACTGCTCGCCGGACTCCAGCATGCAAGGGGCGACTATGTCGCCACCATGGATGCCGACATGCAGGACCCGCCCTCGCTCCTGCCGCAAATGTACGAGATCCTGCAAACCGAAGACTACGACAACGTCGCCACACGCAGGACTACCCGCGAAGGCGAGCCTCCCATCAGGTCGTTCTGCGCCCGCATGTTCTACAAGATCATCAATCGCATTTCCAAGGCCGACATCGTCGACGGAGCACGCGATTTTAGGCTCATGAAGCGCCCCATGGTCAACGCCATCATCTCCATGGGCGAATACAACCGATTCTCTAAGGGCATTTACGGCTGGGTCGGCTTTAAAACCAAGTGGCTCCCTTACGTAAACGTCAACCGCGTTGCCGGCGAGACCAAGTGGAGCTTTTGGTCACTGCTCCTCTATTCCATCGATGGCATCGTCGCGTTCTCTACGGCGCCACTCTCCCTTGCCGCCCTCACGGGCATCATATTCTGCCTCATCGCCATTCTGGGATTCATCGTTATCCTAGTCAAAACGCTTGTATGGGGTGACCCTGTCGGCGGATGGCCCTCCCTCGCCTGCCTCATTACGCTGTTTGGCGGCATGCAGCTTCTGTGCCTGGGAATTATCGGCGAATACCTGGCAAAAGCCTATTTGGAAACCAAGAGGCGCCCCATCTATATCGTTCGCGAGTCCAACGAGGATTCTGATGACACGGTCCAATAACAGCACGCTCAAGAACGTTGCGTTTTACGCTGCCTGCTTCACGTTTTCCATCGCGCTCTTTGTTGCGCTTGCCATAGCAGGGCATGTCTATCCCTTTGGCGACAACTCGTTTCTCACCAACGACCTAAAGTACCAATACATCGACTTCTTTGCGTGGTTCCGACGCGTCCTTTTGGGCGAAGCGAACCTTCGCTATTCCTTTTCCCAGGGACTCGGCATGAACACTTGGGGGCTCTATAGCTACTACCTCGCGAGTCCCTTCAACCTGCTCTGCATGTTGTTTCCCGCAGACAAGCTCACGCTCTTTGTCTTTGTCATCACCGCGCTCAAGCTCGGATGCATCCATATCAGCAGCGCTTGGTATGTGCAAAAGCGCTTTGGCTTATCCAAGTCCGCGGCATTCCTGCTTTCCGCGTCGTTCACGTTTTGCAGCTGGACCGTCAGCAACCTGCGCAACCCGCTCTGGATCGATTGTCTGATTCTGCTTCCCATTTGCGCCTACGGTTGTTACGAGCTCATCCGCGAGCAGCGCATGGCGCGACTTGTCATCGCCACGGCGCTGAACGTCATGTTCTGCTGGTATACGGCGTACATCAGCATCCTGTTCCTCTGCATCTTCGTGCTGGCCGAATTTATCGATTACGTTGCCGTGGAAGGTTTTAGTTGGAAGCTCATGGTCGACCGAGCGCTGCGAT
Organism: uncultured Collinsella sp.; assembly: GCA_934646865.1. GTDB lineage: Bacteria > Actinomycetota > Coriobacteriia > Coriobacteriales > Coriobacteriaceae > Collinsella. The sequence goes on from CAKUEU010000031.1 coordinate 18,763, forward strand.
TCGCCGGCACCATCGTGCTTGGGCTGCTACTGTCCGCTTGGACTTTTTTGCCGACCATCCTTGCCATGTCCAAGGGCGGCCCCGTCCTGGCCCTCGGGCCGCTGCTCAAGACGAGCCTCAAGTCGCTCATCAGGGGCTTTCTCCCCGGCATGTGGGTGAACAACGATAATACGCCGCAGTTCTATTGCGGCGTCATCATGATGCTGCTCGCAGTGAGCCTGCTGTTTAACCGCACGGTTTCAATCAAGACGCGCATCGCAACACTTGCCGTCACGATAATCCTGGTCGCCAGCTCCGTTTTGAGCCCGCTTGAGTACGTCTGGTGCGGCATGCGCGTGCCCAACGGATTCTATTCGCGCACGGCTTTCTTGCTGAGCTTCTTTGCGCTGTGGGCAGCGGGCTATACCCTGCGGGCGCTCAAGGACCACCCCAAATTGTGCCGAGCATCTCGTCCCGCAGTCATCCTGCCCCTCTTGGCACTTACAACCATTGAGCTGTTCGCCAACGCCCATAGCATGTGGAACCAGCTGTACGCAGGCTATTCCGAGGACAATAACAGCACCTACGTCGCCACCGCAACAAGCACTGTCAAGGCGATTCAGGACGACGACCCAGCACCGTTCTATCGCATTGACCGCACGACCACGCGAGTCGATAGCGCCGCGCTCAACGAAGGCTTGGCGTTCGGGTACGATCAGCTATCTTCGTATTCGTCTGCTAACAACCCGCAGGCCATCGCGCTGCTCAACCCCCTTGGGTACAGCAGTGTGGGCGAGTTTTCGACCCGCTATGCCGAGCCGATTCTGGCTGTCGACGCGCTACTGGGAGTCAAGTACGCCATTGCCGAGCAAGCGCCCGCAGGATACGTGACAATACCGAAGCCAGGCGACACAGCAAGCGCCGTGTACGAGAACCCCTATGCTCTCAGCCTTGGTATCGCGGCTTCCAAAGACATTCAAAACTGCACGCTGGAGGGTGAGAATCCCTTCGAGAAGCAAAACGACCTGTATAGCAAAATCCTCGGCCACAAGGTTGAGCTCTACACCGAGATTGACGCCGCGAAAACGGCGGACAGCCAGGACGCAAAGCAGTGGAGCGTCACCGTGCCGGCAGGGTCAATCGGCTATCTCTACATCAATAAAGATGCGAATGCCGGCAGCTATTGGCCCATTGCCCTCACTATTGACCAGCGAACGATTAATAACGAAGCCTGGCGATTCGACAACAATATCCGCCAAATTGCATATGCATCGGACGCCCCAAGCCAACACACGGTGTCAATCGAAGTCGCGGAGGGCTATACCGATATGCCCCAAGACAATGAGCCGGTCTTTTACGCCCTCAATCTGGACGTTTTCGAGCAGATTATTAACGAGCTTAAGACGAGCGAATTTGTTCCGACGGTTTTTGAGGACGGAAGGATCGAAGGCGAGTATACCGCCAAGGATGACGGCAACCTGCTGCTGAGCGTTCCGTACGATGAGGGCTGGAACGTAACGGTAAACGGAACCGCCGCAGAACTAACGCCCGCCGCCGATAAGGGTTTGTCATCCCTGAACATGCAGAAAGGCTCGAATAGGATCGTGATGACCTACAAGACTCCGGGCGCCCTTGCGGGGCTTGCAGTGAGTCTGGCGACCGCCGCCGCCCTTGTTGCAGCGGGGCTATTCACCAGGCATAAGAAAAGCCGCCGTTAAAGAACGGCGGCTTTTACTCTCGAAAAGTTATTAGCGGCTAGAGCGTCTTGAGGTAATCCCCCAGCTCTTTCTCCCAGTCGGGCATGTGGAAGCCGGCGGACTCGAGCTTGGACAGGTCGAGCGCGGAGTGGACCGGGCGCGGGGCGATGGGGCCCTCGGCGCTCGCGTAGTAGTCGGCGGTGCTGACCGGCACGACCTTCCCGCCGTTGCCGTTGGCCGCCTCGAAGACGGCGCGGGCGATGTCGGCCCAGGACTTCACGGCGCCGGAGCCGGTGCAGCCGTAGGTGCCGTAGGGGGCGTGCGTCCCCAGCACGTGGAAGATGGCGGCTGCCATGTCGCGCGTGAAGGTCAGGCGGCCCAGCTGGTCGTCCACCACGGTGATCTGCTCGAGCTTGTCCTCGGGGTCGGCGACGCGGTCGGACAGCCCCCTCATGGTCTTGACGAAGTTGTGCCCCTCGCCGATGACCCAGGAGCTGCGCATGATGTAGTGGCGCGGGCACCCGGCCACGGC
>CAKUEU010000032.1 GCA_934646865.1 uncultured Collinsella sp.
TGGCCCAGCTCGCGCAGGCGGTCCATCTGCTCGGGCGTATATCCCGTGGTGCCCGAGACCAGTGCAGCGCCCGTGCGCTCGACATAGGCGACAACGGCGTCAAAGGTCACGACGTTCGAGAAGTCGATGATCACATCGGCCGCCGGGGCGCTCTCGAGCTCGGTCAGATCAAAGCCGATCTGGGCGACGATATCAAAGACGGGCTGACCGGCGGCATCGACAATGCCCTCGGCGGTGGTGCGGATGAGCGAGCCCATGCGGCCCGTTCCCATAATGACGGTCTTAATCAAGCAGACCAGCTCCCTTCAGAGCATCGGTAAGTGTGGCGCGCGTGTCGTCTGCCATGGGGCACAGCGGCATGCGGTAGTTTGCCTCGATCATGCCCATCTGGGCGAGTGCTTCCTTGACGGGGATGGGGTTGACCTCGCTAAAGAGGGCGTTGATGAGCGGCTGGCCGGCAATCTGGATGTCGCGGGCGCGCTCCACGTCACCGTCCAGGTAGGCACGGCACATGTCGTGCACGAGTTGCGGCTGAACATCGGCCCACACGCTGATGGTGCCCGAGGCGCCCAGGCTCATGAGCGGTACGGTCAGCGCGTCCTCGCCCGAATACATGCGGAAGTCGTCGGACAGCAGGTGCGCGATCTTTGCGGCATAGGCTACGTTGCCCGAGGCCTCCTTGATGCCCATGATGTTGGGATGTGCTGCAAGGCGCTCGACATTGCGCTCACTGATGCCGCAGCCGCAACGGCCGGGAATGTTGTACAGGATGCAGGGGATGTCCACGGCGTCGGCCACGGTCTTAAAGTGCTGGTAGATGCCCTCTTCGTTGGACTTGTTGTAGTAGGGGGTGATGAGCAGTAAGCCGTCGGCGCCCAGACCCTGGTAGGTGAGCGACTTGGTGAGCATCGTCTGTGTGGAGTTGGAGCCCGAGCCGGCGATGACGGGGATACGGCCTGCGACCTGCTTGACCACGGCGGCAACAACGGAGTTGTCCTCGTCATCGGTCATCGTGGCGCTTTCGCCGGTGGTGCCCAAGGTGAGGATGGCGTCGGTGCCATTCTGCAGATGGAAATCAATAAGGCGCTCGAGCGCGTCAAAGTCGACGCTGCCGTCCTTTTTAAACGGGGTGACGAGGGCGACGATTGAGCCCTCGAGGTTGCGGACATCCATATTCTTCTCCTTCGCTTCTGCGATTTGGATGCGTTTGTTCCATTGGGCGGCGACGGCCAGGCGCTCGTCCTGGGCGCGACGGCGGGCGTTTTCGGCGCGCGACTTGGCCAGCAGCTCGCGGCCGCACGGCAGCACGTCGAGCGTGGCAAAGTAGTCGCCCGGGCGCTCGGCGCGTCGAATGAGGTCGGCAGAGCCGTCGGGGCGCAGCAATACCTCTGCGGAGCGCAGGCGGCCGTTGTAGTTGTAGCCCATGGAATAGCCATGCGCGCCGGTGTCGTGGATCACGAGCAAGTCGCCCATATCGATCTGCGGCAGCTCGCGGTCGATGGCGAACTTGTCGTTGTTCTCGCACAGGTTGCCTGTGATGTCGTACGTGTTCGTGACCGGTGCCGTGGTCTTGTCGGGACCACCGGGCTGGCCCATCACCGTAACGTGGTGGTAAGCGCCATACATGGCAGGGCGAATCAGATCGACGGCGCTTGCGTCGACACCGATATAGTCCTTGTAGATCTGCTTCTCGTGGATGGCCTTGGTGACCAGGCATCCGTAGGGGCCCATCATAAAGCGGCCCATCTCGGTGCAGATCGCCACATCGCCCATGCCGGCGGGAACCAGAATCTCGTCGTAGGCTGCGTGTACGCCCTCGCCGATGGCGTGGATGTCGTTAGCCTGCTGCTCGGGCAGATAGGGGATGCCCACGCCACCGGACAGGTTAATGAAGGCGACATGAGCGCCCGTCTCGCGCTCCAAGCGCACGGCAAGCTCAAAGAGGATGCGTGCGAGCTTGGGGTAGTAGTCGTTGGTGACGGTGTTGCTGGCAAGGAAGGCGTGGATGCCAAAATTTTCGGCGCCCTTGGCCTTGAGCATGCGGAATGCCTCAAAGAGCTGCTCGGTGGTCATGCCGTACTTGGAATCCCCCGGATTGTCCATAATGCCGTTGGAAAGCTGGAACAGGCCGCCCGGGTTAAAACGGCAGCTCACCGTCTTGGGGATGGGGCCCGCGACGCGCTCGTAGAACTCGATGTGGCTGATGTCGTCGAAGTTGACGATGGCGCCTAGCTTGTCGGCAAGCTCAAAGTCTGCCGCCGGCGTGTCGTTGGACGAGAACATGATGTCATGGCCGGTGATGCCCAACGAGCGGGCGATCATGAGCTCGGTGTAGCTCGAACAATCGCAACCGCAACCGTATTCGTTGAGAATGGAGATGAGCGCCGGGTTGGGATTGGCCTTGACGGCAAAGTACTCCTTAAACCCCGGATTCCATGCAAAGGCGTCGCGCACCTCTTGCATGTTGCGGCGGATGCCCGCCTCGTCGTATAGATGAAACGGTGTGGGGAACTGCTCGACGATGTGCTCGAGCGTCTCCTTGTCCACAAACGGCTGCTTTGCCGCATATGCCTCGTTGGGGGTCAGTGCCATGTCCCGTAAACCTCGCTATCCAGACGGCGCCATCGGCGCATCGAATCCGCATAGCGTGGACCCAATGTCCGGATAGCGCTCCCGCATTGCTGCAGACAGTCCTGCGGGTGTTTCCCGCAGGCCCACCAGGCTGTTCGTGCCCGAAAAACCCAGTTCGGCGGGTTTCGCCTCCCCGCGGGGTCAAAGTCTGCCGACTCGCCCGCGGCTCTTCGTGCCCGCGCCTCTATCAAGTGGTAAAGACCCTACCACGTTGCACTTTACCAAACAAGAGTATTCGTATATAACGTTTAAAAAATGCAGCATCATGCTAGAAACAAGTGCGTCACAATAGGTGGCAACCGAGTCGCCCCATGAAAGGAATCCCTATGACCGAGCTCCAAGAACTCCGTCGTTATCGTCGCGACCTGCATCGCATTCCGGAGCTCGACTTCGATCTTCCGCAAACCGTTGCCTATATCGAGAGCGTGCTCGCTCCGCTTGCCTGCGAGGTCACCCATCCCTGTCCGGGCTGCGTCTGCGCCTTCTTCGATGCTGGTGTGGGTGCTACGCATGCCACGACGATTCGCGCAGATATGGACGCCCTGCCCATCGCGGAAGCGACGGGCGCGGCCTTCGCCTCGACGCATCCCGGCAAGATGCATGCATGCGGCCACGATGGTCACATGGCCATGGCGCTCGCGGCAGCGACTTTTGTCGACCGTGCGATTCGTGAGCAGCCGGGCTCCATCGGGCATAACGTGCTCTTTGTGTTTCAGCCGGCCGAGGAAACGACCGGTGGCGCCAAGACAGTGTGCGAGAGCGGCGTGTTTGAGCGTTACGGGGCAGACCGCATCTTCGGCTTCCATGTATGGCCCGATCTGCCCGCCGGCACGTTGGCGAGCTGCCCCGGTCCGCTGCTGGCGCGCTCGAGCGAGACGCACATTCATATCCATGGCACGAGCATCCATATCGCCAAGACTTACGGCGTTCCAGTCGAGGAATCGCATGACGCAGCGCTGGCGGCGGCAGAGTTCCTGGTTGCCGAGCGCGAGCTGATGGACGAGCTGGGTGCCGATGAGCCCTGTATTGGCAAGTTTGGCCTGCTGCAGGCGGGCACCGTCTGCAATGCGGTGGCGGGGGAGGCCCATGTCGCCGGCAGCCTGCGCGTGTTTACGGATGACATGTTCGACCGCGCGCGCGAGGGCGTGCGCCGCGTGCTCGACGAGGCGTGCGCGTCGACGGGCTGCACCTACGACCTCGACTTCGCCGAGGGATACCCGCCGGTCGATAACGACCCTGAGCTGTTTGCTTGCATTGCACCTGCTTTGTCCGAGTTGCAACTGGTGAACGAGCCACTACTGATTGCCGAGGATTTCGCGTTCTATCAGCGCCATCTGCCGGGCGTGTTCTTCTTATTGGGCACGGGCGTGCCTGCCGGCCAAGACAATCCGAGTGACACCGAGGGCTGCCCCGCCTATGCCGCCAGCGCACTGCATACCGATACCATGCTCTTTGATGAGGAAATCCTGCTCAAAGGCCTCGATGTCTATAAACGATTGCTTTCGCTTGCCTAATGGGCAAAGAAGTAATTGCCTAGAAAATACGAACAGATGTACGGTATAATGAAGATGTAAGTCTATAGAAACGTTTGACGTTATTAACGTAAGGCGATACTATGATTGCATCCTATAAAGATGAAGATACCGAACGCTTTGCCATGGGTGTGCGGGTCAGGAGGTTCGTGCCCTTTGAGCGTGTTGCGTTGAGGAAGATTCGCCAACTGCAGGTTTGTGCTTCGCTTGATGATCTTCGCGTTCCACCGGGCAACCGCCTGGAAGCTTTGAAGGGCGATCGTGCCGGTCAATATAGCATCCGTGTTAACGAGTGCTATCGGGTCTGCTTTGAGTGGAGACAGGAGATGGCTTGGAATGTCGAAATCGTCGATTATCACAAGTGATGAGACTTCGGCCGATTTGTTGTCGCCGGTGACTCCTGGTGAGCTTCTCAAAGAGGAGTTTCTTGTTCCCATGGGCATTTCTCAATATCGCCTTGCGAAAGAGACCGGGATTCCGGCTCAGCGTATCGGGCAGATTATCTTGGGAAAACGTCGCGTGACGGCCGACACCGACCTCCGTCTTTGCCGTTATTTTGGCCTGACGGATGGTTATTGGCTGCGCGCTCAGGTGGCGTTTGACCTTGAGGCCGAGAAAAGGCGGATTAAACCTGAGCTCGACAAAATCGCTCCTGTTCAGCAGGCCATCGCGCTGTAGGATCCTATGATGCGGGGTGCGGAGTGATGATGAGACGCCAACAGTCTGTCGTATATAGTCCTGGTGGATGCGGGTGCGGCTTATTGTTGCTCCCGGTTATTGCTGTGAGCATAGGCGTGATGTTTGCGCTTGCTGGACTAGCCGCAGCGGCACTCGTGCTGCTTATTATTGCCATTGGCGTGACGATCTGGCTCTATCGTTGCCGCGAGCAACGTCGTGCCGACGGCAAAACCAATGTGGGATGGGTTGTCTTTTTGGTCATCGCCTATCTATTGAGCATTAGCTATCTGGCGTTCTTTGTTCTGCTAATGATTAGTGCCTTTACCGGAGAGCCCGTTACGGTGGGGTAGTGTTTCCCGCGGGCTGCCGCGGAAGGCGCGCTTGCGCGACCGTTTATCGCAGCATTAGCTCCCAGCTAATGAATTCGAACTCAATCCTTCCTACGATGTGCTGTGTGCCGGCACGGTAGCCGGATCGTAGGAAGGATGCATCATGAAAAAGCTCGAGACCGAAATGCTGCTGAGCCGTCGCGCTGCGCTTGGCGCGTTCGCAACTGTCGCCCTGGGGACTGCTGGCCTCCTCGTGGGCTGTGGCAGCGATAAGGCGACTGTCACCGAGGACGCCGGCGATAGTGATAAGAAGGAAGAGCCCAAGAAGGAAGAGCAGACGACGACCGATCTGGCCGTCGGCACGACCGTGACTACCAACGCCGGTCTTTCCATTGTCGTAGACTCCGTTCAGACGGGTCTTACCAATTATGACGGCTCGACCATGACGGGCATCCACGTCACTTATACCAATAACGGCGATGAGGGCGCGGACTACAATGTCTACGACTGGAAGGGCGAGGACGCCAACGGCGCTCAGCAGAATCAGGGCTACTATAGCGAGGGTTCCGAAGAGCTGCAGTCGGGCACCCTTGCTGCCGGCGGTTCCGTTGCGGGTAACATCTACTTTGACGGCGACATCAAGAAGGCTCTGTATTTTGCCAACATGTTCGATAAGTCTGCCACTGCAAGCTGGGTGCTGGCCTAGCATGTCGCTGCCGGTGAATCGCGGGGGAGGTGAGGCCATATGCCCGATAAAAAGCTGACCGAAGAGCTGCTCAACGAGCTGCTCGATGCGCCGAGCATCGATGGCTATATCAAGGAACACGACTTTGCCGCCCCTTCGCTTTCGGACTACCTCCAGCAGTTGCTGCAAGAGAAGGGTTTGGAGCGCTCCCGCGTGGTGCGCATGGCCGACCTCAACGAGACCTTTGGCTATCAGATCTTTACCGGCGCACGCCATCCGAGTCGCAACAAGGTGCTGCAGATTGCCTTTGCGATGGCGCTGTCGATGAAAGAGACCAATCGGGCGTTAACGGCTGCCGGGGTCAGTGTCCTCAACTGCAAAGACCGTCGCGACGCGATTATCATTTTTTGTATCGATCGAGGGTGCAGCCTGCAAAAGGTCAACGAAGAGCTATACCGCTTTGGCGAGGAGACGGTGAGTTAACGGCTGGCGGTTGAGCCGGCGGTACTGCTACGGCAACGATGCAAACGAACAGGGCGCGGATGCCATGAGGTGTCTGCGCCCTGCGCTATGATGGACGCTATGGATACTCAAGACCCAACATATTCCGATGACGAACTGACCGCCGCGCTTGCCGAGCACCTGGCATCGCTCGATCGCGACGACAGCTATCGCGTGGATCGCGTACTTAAGCGCTCTGGCGTCGAAGCGACCGAGCTCGTGTACTTTGAAGGTTCCGGCGGTGGGTCGCTTGGCCCCTTCGTCCGTAAGCGCATTGACGCATCGGCCCAGATTGGCGGGGCGTATGAGCGCCTGTTTGCGGCCCAGCGTGCCGGGCGCCGTTTTGAGCACCTACCCCGAATCGTTGACTGTCGCCGCGCGGGCGATGAGCTGGACGTGGTGATGGAGTATGTTGAAGGCGAGACGCTCGAGGCCTTAGTGGGGCGCTTGGGCGCGACGCCCGATTATGCGCATGAGTTATTTCCTGCTCTCTGCGATGCAGTCGGCGAGCTCCATGCTGGTTTTGCGACGGCGGGGGAGCCGGCCTCGCCGGTAATCCATCGCGACCTTAAGCCGTCGAACATCATCGTGTCGGGCGTGCAGTATGCGCCCGATGCCGGTATGAGCTTTTCGTCGCTGGTGATTATCGATTTGGGAATTGCGCGCGTGTGGCGCGACGGCGCCGATGCCGATACCGTCAAGTTTGGTACGCGGCCCTACGCGCCGCCCGAGCAGTATGGGTTTGGGCAGACGAGCGTGCGCAGCGACGTGTATGCACTCGGCGCGCTTCTCTTCTTTTGCCTGACGGGAGCCGACCCTAAGCCGGGACGCGACATGCACGAACAATGCGAGATGCGCGGCGTTCCTTCTTCTCTGACCGATGTCATTTGCATGGCGATGGCGCTCGACCCAGCCAAGCGCTTTGCGAGCGCGGAGGCATTGGGGCGGGCGACGCGCGCGGCATACGACCTGAGTTGCCCTGTGCGACCTCCTGCGCCTGTGCCTGTTTGTACTCCGGCCTCGGAGACGGTGTTAACGCCCCAAGGGCTCCAGAGCTCCGCAGAGCTTCCTAAGCCTGCCGCCTCCGCTGCATTCGGTCTGCTTTCTCGCATTCCGGAGCCTCTGGGACGCATTTGGAATACGCTTGTCTGCCTCTCGTTGCTTGTATTCTTTGCCGGAAGCCACTTTGCCGTCTTTCACCCCACGGGAGCAAATCAAAGCTACCCGACGTGGCTTCTCATAATCGAGTACTTTTTCTTTGTCGACGGTCTCACGGTGCTTCTCCACTTCGCCGTGCTCGACAAGCGCCGCCTTCGTCGGCAATTCGCACTGCTCGACAGCTATCGCGGCAAGAAACTCGCGAAACTCTGGATTAAGGCATTGGGCGTGCTGCTCCTGTGCATGATCGTCATAGTTGCGGTTGCCAATGCGACCGGTGTCGTTGACACCTCTACCACCTAAAAGAAAAGGGCCCCGTTTGGGGCCCTTTTCAGCTGTACTTAGATGCGGTTCATCTGAGCGGCGACCTTGTTGTACCAGTCCTGCCACGTGGGCGGGCAGTACTTTTTGGCCGCTGCCGGGGTAAGGGTGGAGCCGTAGTTGGCGCCCAGGTAGGCAACATGAGCGGAGATGCCCTCGCTCCAGCTGCCAAAGCTGCGCCAACCGCCGCCACGAGCGCTCCAGCCCCAGGCGTTGTAGGAATTGGCGCAATAAGTACCCTTGGTGCTCTCGATGCAGGCGATGGCGGGGGACCAACGAGGGTCGACGCCGGTATTCCAAGCGGCGACGGCAAAGTTATAGCCCTGGCCTGCCATGGGGGAGCCGGCAAGATAATTGTCGATGCGGCTCGTCCACTCATTAATGAACGAATCGTAATCGGAGTTGCCGGTATTGGCGTTGTTCACCGTGGTGTCGATGGTGGTGTTGGTGTTGGTGGCCTGGCTGCTGGAATTGCTGCCGCTTACGCCTTCGCCCGAGAGCTTCTCGGCGGCAGCGGCCTTGTCGGCCTCAAGCTTGGCAAGCTCGGCGGCATTTTCCTGCTCGGCTTTTGCCTGCGCCTCGCTGCGGAGCTGCTGGGCCTGTGCCAGCGCATCCTCGGCGTTTTTCTGCTCTGCCTCAAGCTGCGACTTGGCCTGCTGGAGTTCGGCCTTGTTCTGCTCGAGTTCGGTTTGCATGTTGTTGAGCTCTTCGATCTCGTCGACGCTCGAGCTCGTGATCTGGTTGGTGTATTTGCAGGTGGTGATGAACTCGCCCAAGCTCTGCGCGTTGACCAGGAAGCTCACGATGGGATTGGTGCCCTTCTGGTACTTGTACAGATCGCGCATGGCGGAGCTTGCCTTGGCCTGTTGCTCGGGAAGCTTGGCCTCGATTTCCTCGATGCTCGCCTCATTGGAGTCAATCTGCTTTTGCAGGTCGTCGAGTTTGGTGCGGGCATCGTTGTAGGCGCTCGTGGCGGCTTCGATTTTTTGCTGTGCGGCGGAAAGCTGATCCTGCGTTGCCTGCGAGGCGGCATACGCCGCAACGGGGGAGAGCATCGGCGTGGCAGTCAGTGCGACAGCGAGTGCTGCGCTCGTGATGATACGAGCCGGCTTCGACGCGATGAGCGCTGCGACGCGATGATTCGAATGCTGCATCCAATCCCTCTGCAATCAATCGTAGGTTATGGTTCGAACGGTATTCTACTACTGCTTTCGACCTCAACTTGAACCTTAAAGGTTTCAAAGGGTCAAGTTGAACTTGAGGCTTTGGCTTTGACCTGCAGTTATAGTGAATTGTTGAGAAACCATAGAGTTCAACTTTAACGTTACGGAACTCGGCCTGACCGCAGATTCACGCCGTAAGGGCTACTCCAACATGGGGTTTTGCACCTATAGGGCTCCCTCGCGGCGAGCCTGCTCAACTTCTTCGAGCGCCTCGGCTGGGGTGAAGGAACAGGTGCCGTCGCCGAGCTTGACTGTTTGGATATCGTCTCCGACATGCACCTCTCCGCCTCGAAGCACCACACCGAAAATGCCCTCGTGGGGAAAGATGCAATCACCGGCGAGATAGTAGATAGCACAGCGGGTGTGGCAGACCTTGCCGATCTGGCTGATCTCGATCAGAACGTCGTTGCCGATCTTGAGCTGTGTGCCCAAGGGGAGCGAAAGCAAGTTGATACCTTGTGTGGTGAAATTCTCCCCAAAGTCGCCTTCGTGCACATCGAGCCCGCGATGCTGTGCCGTCTGGATTGATTCTGCGGCCAAAAACGAGACTTGGCGGTGCCAGTGCCCGGCGTGCGCATCGGAAGCGAGACCAGACTGTTCAATGACGGTATCGTGCCCATCGGAGACGGGCGACTTGCGTGTGCCTTTGTGCGTCGACGTGTTAATCGAGACGATGCGGGCGGGTCCTTCGTAGGCGTTGCTGGCAGTGCGAAGGGGGGCGGTTGTCTGTGAGCGTTCCGCTAGCTCGCGTTTTGCAGCGTCAAGGATGGGGTTGTCGGTCAGATGTTCTTGGGGCACGCGTGCGCCTTTCGCTTATGAGATTGACAATATGTTGAATCCTACAACAACGGTAGGTTCATTGCCCGTTGTCGTACAGCGGTGAGTGCCGTCTTTGCGCCGAGTTTGCTCCTCCGATTGCCATAGATACGGTGGAACTTTGGGTACTGGCGGTTTGGCACGCTAGAATGAATCGGTTGCACTAAGACCGCCCGTTGTGCGGGCAGTTCATGATAGGAAGTTTCCATGGCATTGCAATTTACAGAGCGCGAGTTCATTCCCGTGCTGCTCGGTGGCGACATCAACGCCTATTCGGTGGCGCGCGCTTTCTACGAGGAGTATCAGGTCAAGAGTCTGGTCTTTGGCAAGTACCAGACGGGCCCTGCGTATCGAAGCCAGATTATCGACTACACGCCCAACGTCGACATCGATACCATGCCCGTGATGCTCAAGACCGTCAACGGCATCGCTCAGGCACATACCGATAAGACGATTGTCCTGATGGGCTGCGGCGATAACTATGTTGCTCTGGTGGCTCAGGCAAAGGATGCCGATGAGCTGGCGGATAACATCGTTGCGCCCTACGCACCCTACAGCATGCTCGAGCAGTGCCAGAAGAAGGAGATCTTCTACGAGCTGTGCGAGAAGCATGGCGTGCCGTATCCGCATACGTTTACCTTTACTGCGCAGATGCTCAACGCGCAAGGCGAGGCGCCGGCCGAGGTGCTCGACCAGATCGACTTCCCGTTCCCGATGATCCTGAAGCCGTCCGACGGCATCATGTGGTGGCAGCATGAGTTTGAAGGCCAGAAGAAGGCTTATGAGATTGCCGATCGCGCCGAGCTGGAGCAGGTTATCCGTGACTCCTATGCCAGCGGCTACACCGACGATCTGATCTTGCAGGACCGCGTGCCCGGCAACGACGAGTACATGCGCGTGCTCACCAGCTATTCCGACCGTAACGGCAAGGTGCGCATGATGTGCCTGGGCCACGTACTGCTCGAGGAGCATCAGCCCCATGGCGTTGGCAACCATGCCTGTATCATCACCGAACCCAACGACGAGCTCATGGGCGGCGTGCGCAAGCTGCTCGAGGACCTGAACTTTGTTGGTTATTCCAACTTTGACGTCAAGTACGACGAGCGCGATGGCTCGTTTAAGTTCTTCGACTTCAACACCCGCCAGGGCCGCAGCAACTACTACGTAACCAACAGCGGCTTTAACGTTGCCAAGTATGTGGTGGACGAGTATGTGTTCAACCGCCCGTTTGAGCCGGAGTTTGTGACGGCGCAGGACGAGGCGCTGTGGATGGTCGTTCCCATGGGTGTCGTCGACAAGTACGTCAAGGATCCCGAGTTGCGCGCGAAGGTACATCGCCTGGCCAAGGAGGGTAAGGGCGCCGATCCTTCGTTTATGAAGGGTGACTTTGTCTTTAACCGCTGGCTGCGCATGTGGCACACCAAGCTGCGCCACTTTAAGCTGTTCAAGACGTATTACAAGTAGATGAGTGCGGCGCCCGTCCGGTTTACATCGGGCGGGCGCGGGTATGATACGCGCAATTGCGTGGGCGTCACCAAGGAGGCGGCGATGGAAAAGCTGGGAGTTATCGGCGGCATGGGCGCCGAGGCCACGTCGTATTACTACGACCAGGTGGTGCGCCATACGGCGGCTACGTGCGACCAAGAGCATATCGACATGGTGGTGCTTTCCAAGTCGACCATGCCTGACCGCACGCTGGCCATCAAGACCGGTGAACATGCCGAGCTGCTGGCGACTATGAAGGAGTGCGCCCAGGCGCTCGAGTCGCTGGGCTGTGCGCACATCGCCATTCCCTGCAACACGTCACACTACTTCTACGACCAGATTCAGTCGTTTACGAAGGTGCCGATTATCCACATGCCGCGCGAGTCGGTGCGCTATGCCCTAGCTGGCGCGGTGATGGGGGAGTGCGAGTTCGATCCTAACCTGAGCATGCCGGCCGAGCCGGTGCGCAAGATCGGCATCATGGGCACCGACGGAACTGTGGGCGCGGGTGTCTATGGGCGCGAATGCGAGGCAGCGGGCGTCGAGGTCGTCTATCCCAGCGAGAAGCGTCAGGCCGATGTGATGTCGCTTATCTACGACGATGTGAAGGCCGGACGTGAGCCCGATATGGATAAGTTCGACCGCGTGATGTGGGAGTTTGCCCGCAGCGGCTGCGACCGCGTCATTCTGGCCTGCACGGAGCTCTCGGTGCTGCAGAAGTACCGCGAGATGCCCGAGATTACCCTCGACGCCATGGACGTCCTGGTGCGCGAGTCCATCATTCGCAGCGGCGCCCCCTACCGCCAATAGCTCTCAACCTACCAAAAAGGGACAGGTTTATTTTGGTGGGTTTTATCTGGGAAAACAGTAAAGGCCTCGGCTCGTTTGGTGCGAGCCGAGGCCTTTTGCATGTGCCGGTTACCGCTGGCGATTGCTAGAACAGGAATCCCAAGATGATGAGGGCGATGCTGACGATGAGTACGGCGATGTCCAGGCCCTTGATGGGGTAGCGCTTGTACGAGCTGGCGCGCGTGCGCAGGTAGAAGCCGCGCTGCTCGGCGGCAAGCGCGGTGGCGTCGGTCTTGCCCACGCTCGAGATAAGCAGCGGTACGCACAGCGGCAGCATGAGCTTGAGCTTCTTGATGGGGTTCTTGGTGTCGTACTCGACGCCGCGTGCGGTCTGCGCCTCCATGATGGCGTTCATCTCCTGGCCAAACACCGGCACAAAGCGCAGCGCCGTGGTAAAGGTAAAGGCATAGCGATACGGCACGTGCAGCACCTCGACGCAGGCGTTGGCGAGGTCGTTGAGCTTGGTCACCATGAGCATGAGGATGAGTGGCAATGCCACACCCAGCAGGCGCAGGCAGGCCTTTGATCCGGTGATGAGCCCCGTGTCGGTGATAAAGCCCCATATCACGTTGCCATCGCGCATAAAGGCCAGCTGGAGCAACAACATGATAAGTGCGAGCGGAATCAGCAGCTTGAGCAGCGAGAACAGGCGATCGACGACGCCGGCGTAGGCGCCCAACGCAAGGGTGAGTGCCAAAAAGCCCAGCAGCGCCACATAGGTGTCGGACAAAAAGATGCCGATGATGATGGCGGCGGCAAGGCCCAGTTTGACGACCGGGTTCAAGCGATGCAGCAGCGTGTCGCCCGGCATGTAGTCGATGACGTTAACCACGGCGGACCATCTCCTTGGTAATGCGGACGATATCGGTGACCTCGCTCACCTGCGCAAAAGCGGGGGAGACGGAGGATGCCAAGCGGCGCGAGAGCTCGATGACCTGAGGCGGCTCCACGTAGGCACGCAGCATGAGCTCAATATTCGAGAACAGCTCGTGTGTGCGTCCGCGGTCGAGGATACGGCCGTCGGCCATCACAACGATGCGCTCGGCAAAGTCGGAAACGACTTCCATATCGTGGCAGACCATGATCACGGCGCAGCCACGCTCGGCCATGGTTCGCACCGTTTCCATGACGGTCATGCACTCGCGGTAGTCAAGGCCACTCGTGGGCTCGTCGAGCACTACGATCTTGGGTTCAACCACTACGACGGAGGCGAGCGCCACCATTTGTCGCTGGCCGCGCGAAAGCGAGAAAGGCGCCTCGTCGGCGGGCAGGCCAAAGCGGTCGATGACGAGCTGGGCACGGCGCAGGGCTTCGGTGCGGTCGATGCCGGCAAGTTCCAGGCCAAAAGCGACCTCGTCGAGCACGGTATCCTTGCAGATTTGACGGTCGGGGTTTTGGAAGAGCGTCGCGACCTCGCGGGCAATGCGGCTCGTGGGGACCGCGGCGGTGTCAAGGCCCGTGACGCGCACACTGCCCGAGGCGGGCTTAAGCAGGCCTGTGAGCAGCTTGGTGAGCGTGGTCTTGCCGGCGCCGTTTTGGCCGACAATGCCCACGAGCTCGCCGGGGTAGAGGGTCAGGTTGAGGTCGTGGACGGCGGCACCGCCGTTGGGATAGGCAAACTCAACATGATCGAAGGTGAGCACGGGTTCGGCGTCCTTGGCATGAGGGCGCAACGACGGGGCGTGCGGTGAGCCCGCGGGCGCTTGGACTTCGCTGGCCGTGTGTGCGGGGTCGACGATGCCCGAAATCAGGCGTTCAGCCTCGTCGACATCCAAGCAAGGGGTGCCGCTTGCTAGGCCATCGGCCTCGAGGCTGTTGAAGATGCGCGTGACACGGGGACAATCGACGCCGATGGCGCGGAGCTCATCGGTATGCGCGAAGACCTCGTGCGGCTCGCCCTGTAGCGCGATTTCGCCATGGTTGAGCACGAGCACGCGGTTGCAGTACTCCGAGAGCAGGGCGACCTTTTGCTCAACGACGACGATGGTGATTCCAAGTGCGCGGTTTGCCTCGCGCAGGGTCTCGAAGACCAGCGTAGAGCTGGCGGGGTCGAGTGCTGCGGTGGGTTCGTCGAGCACCAGCACGCGGGGGCGCATAGCGAGGATGGCGGCGATGGCCACCTTTTGTTTTTGGCCACCCGAAAGCGTGGCGATCTCGCGGTCGCGCAGGTCGCTGATGCCGACCGTCTCGAGTGTCTCGCTTACGCGCTGCTCGATCTGGTCGTGGGGGATGCCAAAGTTCTCCAGACCAAAGAGCATCTCGTCCTCGACAACCGAGGCGACCATCTGCGTGTCGATGTCCTGCAGCACGCTGCCGACGATCTGCGATACGTCGGTGAGCGAGACTTCGCAGGTGTCACGGCCGTCAACCATGACGGACCCAAAGAACGTGCCGGTGTAGTGGTGGGGTACGGCGCCCGACAAGCAAGCGGCAAGCGTGGACTTGCCGGCGCCCGAGGGCCCGATGATGCCGATGAAATCTCCCTTGTTCACGTCGAGCGAGATGTGCTTAAGCGCCTGCTCGGTCTGCGTGCCATAGGAGAACGAGACATCGTCGACGTTGATGATCGTTTTCATGGATACCTTTCATAGTCAATGGACGTTCTTAAATGACGAGTCGTCTAAGAACGTCCCCAAAAGCTAGCTGTTTGGGACAGTCTTTAGTGACGGGGCCGCTTGCGCGCGGCCCCGTCCATCATATCAGGCTATTTGTTGAGCACCTTGCGCAGGGGGAAGAAGAGGGCCTGGACCACGACGGCGTTGAAGACGGCAGTGCCGAGCACGATGGGCACCTTGGCAAGCGCCGTGGGCAGCGCGGCACCCATGATGACGGTGCCCAGGACGGCGAAGAGGGCACCCGAGACCAAGGTGGTGAGCAGGCCGGCGATGAAGGGGTTGAGTTTGCTACCGCCGATGTTGGACTTGATGAGCGCCGCCATCGTCAGCGCGCCGGCAAGCTCGGTGACAAAGTTGAGGCCGGGGATTGACGTGGTGATCTGGATGACGGCGGCCGACAGGATGCCAAAGATGGCTGCCTGGGCAAAGCTTGCCTGCGTGAGTGCGATGGCCAGGGCATAGGCGGCAATGATGAACTGCGGCTTAATACCCGTTGCGGCAAGAGCGTTGCCGACGGTCATGTTGAGGATAAAGCCGGCGGCAAGGAGGATGGCGAGCAGGACGAGCGAGGTGATGTCGAGGATGCCTTTGTCGGAAGCGGCGTTGGCAGAAATAGTACGAGCCTGAGTGTTGGTGGCCATGATGTTCTCCTTAAGGTGGGATTTGAGATAAGCGTGTCCTAGACCCCCACGAAAGGGGTTAAATCGAAAAGGGGATTAATTTTGAATAATGGAGCACGGAGACGGCTTTACGAGGGGCCCAGGTTGGCGCGAAAGAGGAACGAAGCGTACTTGGGTACGCGAGCGACGAATGAACGCCAAGATGGGGTGGCTCGTAAAGCCGAGCGGGTTAGTTGAGTTTCAGGGCCTTCTGGATGGGCAGGTAGAGAGCGCCGACCAGGATGGCGTTAAAGACGGCAGTCATGGCCACGACGGGCAGCATGGCGGCGGCGAGCTCGCCTACCACGCCGAGCATAGCCATCTTGATCACCATGAAGATGACGCCAGAGACAAAGGTGGTGACGAAGGTCGCAACAACGGCGATGGCGGGCTTGACCTGGCCCTTCGCACCGGCGGCATTAACGATGGCGGCCATGAGCATGGCGGCGATGCCCTCGGCGGCAAAGTCGACGAACGGCGAGGTGGTGGTGATTTGGATCACGGCGGCCGAGATGAGGCCAATTACCAGGGCCTGGCCCAGGTTGGGGCGCACGACCAGGATGGTGAGGCAGAAGGCCGAGATGATGAACTCGGGGCTGATCATGCCGCCCGAGATACCCGAGATGGCCTTGCCCACGGTGAAGTTGAGGATGAAGCCCGCGGCGAGCAAGATGGCGAGCAGGACAAGGGCACGAACATCGAGCTTGCCACGGTCGGCGGTCTGGACGGTGCGGGGCTGGGCGGTGGCGGTGTTCTGAGACATGATGGGAATCCTTTCGGAGAAGGGGAGTGCAGGAGAAAAGCGGAGGCGCGTGATGCGAATGCGATCGGGCTCGAGATAGAAAAAGGCCCCCGGTCGAAACCGGAGGCCTTCCAATCACCTAGAGCGCAAAAACAGGCGTGAGGGACTCACTGTCGACCGATCGTATTCGCATCACGCCACCACCAGTTGTTGAGAGACTTCATCGTGTTCTTCATGTTGATGGCTCCTTTCGTGACGCCGTGGCGCAGTAGCACCTGATTGCTGTTGCGCTGCACTATAGCACAGCAAAGTGTGTGCGGGGAAATCTTTTTTGAAAAGATTTCAGCGATGTTTCCCGCCGGTCAAAAGGACGGGCTGAGTGGGCGAGGCTGCCATTGCTGCCTTGCCCACTCGACAAGGACATGAGGGCCTTAGGCCTTCTTGCGACGATAGATCACGTAGACGCAGACACCGATGATGACGACGGCGCCAACGGCCATGGCGGCCATGTTGTTGCCTTCGGACTTCTCCTCGGTGGCCTCTTCCTCTTCGGCCTCGGGCTCGGCCACGTCCTCATCGGAAAGGGCCTCGTCGGCGTAGGTGATGGACTTGACCAGGCAGTCGTTGTCGGCATCGTAGTCACTCGGGACGAACTCCTCGGAGAAGTCGCCCTCCTGGAGATAGTCGCGCATCTCCTCGAGCATGGCCTTGCACTTAACATAAGTGTTCTTGGTTGCAGCCTTGCCGGCCTTGTTGGCCAGGGCGGTGCGGGCCTCGGTGCCTTCTTCGGCCTGCATGGCCTCGTCGACGGTCAGGTTCTGCTCGATGAGCTCCTTCTGCAGAGCGTCGAGATAGGCGCGGACGCCGGTGGCGCAGTGGTCGCGGTTTTCATAGGCGAGCGTGTTGATGTCCATGAGGACGTAGTTGATGGAGTTCTTGGGCTCCTCGTTGTTCACGACGTCTTCCTCTTCGCAGTGATCGAAGGAGACATCTTGATCGCTGAAGTAGGGGCTGACCTCGGTGAGCAGTGCGGAGTAGAGGGGGATGGCGACGGAGAACTCGGCGTTGGAGAGCATCTCCCATTGAATGGTCGCGATCTCGGGGTCCATGCCCTGACGGATCTGGAAAGTGTGAATCTCGGTGTTGCGGTTAGAGCCGATGGCATAGGCGCCGTCGGTGTTGGCGTTGAGGCCGGCGACGTTCTCGCCGCGAGCGGCGAAGGAACGGATCATCTCAAAGGTGTTCCAGTCGGACTTGCCGGGCGTAAAGAACAGGGGCTGCAACTCGTGGACCAGGGCGCCAGTCGTGGCACGAGCGTCTTCGCGCTCGTCCTTGACGATCTCGTAGTCGGTGCCCTCGGCAAGCGGAGCCATGAAGTAATCGCGGCCCTGGACATAGCGAGACCAAGAATGCATGGCCTTCTCGCTAATTTCCTCTCCGTAGGTCTGGGCAACGTCGAGCTTGCCATCCTCGAAGTACTTGGCGAAGCCCTTTTCCTCGGGCATGGTTTGAATGCCCTCGGAGTGGAGGCAGTTCTCGGTGTCGTCGAGGTCGATGTCGTAGTTAAGGTTGCCTATGTTGGGGTTGACCGAGGCGATGTCGTCGGTGAGCTTCATGGCGATCCACTGATGGCCAGAAAGCGCGGCGAACAGCCAGGTCTCGTTGTTGTCGGCGATGATGACCTGGTCGTTGGCGCAGGTCCCCTGCTTGTCGATCAGGCTTCCGATGAGTTCGACGCCCTCGCGTGCCGTGGCGCTCTCGCCCAGGATGACGCTGGCGTAGCTATACTCGCCGATACCGGTCTCCTCGGTGATGGGGTCGGCCTCCTCGGCCTTCTCGTTGTAGGAGGTACTCAGCGTGGCAGAGCAGGAAACGCCCTTCTCGTTGATGCCGGCCTCGGAATAAGCGTCATAGCGATCTTCCCACTGCGAGGGGTTGTCGCGAACGAAGGTGTAGCGGTAGGTTGCGCCCTTGGACTTGTAGTCGAAGCCGGACTCGAGCGAAGTGTACTCGGTGCCGTCCTTGTGCGCGGGCTCGATGCCAAAGTGCTTGAGGTAGCGCGTACCAAAGTCTTCTGCGCGGCCGTAGTACGTGTTGCCGTCTGCCGTGAGCTTGCTGCCCATGTAAATCTGGGTGCAGGCAAGCGCTGAAGTCGGCATGGCCATAATGGCCGCAGCTCCAAATGCAAGGCCGCAGCCAAGCTTTTTGAGCGTGTTGACAGGATGAGTAAACCTCATAATCCCTCCCAACGGTTGAAACCCCGCACAACCGTGCGAGATTCCAGCTAATAAATACACCTATTAGCCTATCGGAAGTTGAAATAGTATTCATCAACTTTGATTAAATACTCGATAAGCGTTCTAAAATATGCGATGAGCGGATAAGAATACTCATTTTGTGGCTTTAGTTAAATAAAGGCACCCTGCAATTACTCTACCTTGATAAAGCACATGGCCGGGTCGCAAAGAAAAAATCCCCCGCTGTTCGGCAAATGCATAAACAGCGGGGGAGACGATAATTGGATGAATATCATACCAATGCGGAATTACTTCTTCCGGCGGTGGATCACGTTGATCGCATAGCCGACGAGCATGGCCAAAACGATGACGATAAAGCCGAGCAAGGGATTGTCATTCATGGGGTCCTCCTATTTACCGAGCGGCGAGAATTCATCGACGATGAGGTCGAGACATTGCGGAAGTGCGCGGGCGCCAAAGACGCCGGAGTTGCTGGAGATAATCTCGCCATCGAACTGCATGCCAAGCGACGGCGTACAGGTAATCTTAGCTTCCTTGGTCTGGATGATCTTGAACTGCGGGCGACCGAGCACCTTGCCGGCGGGGTCGAGCGCAGCGGTGATCACGGTGGGCAGCAGCTGCACGGTTTTTACGGGCTCGATGACCGCGATGTCGACCATACCGTCGTTCATACGACAGTTGGGGAACAGGTTGATATCGTTTTGGATGACCGAAGTGTTGCCTGCCATGCAGCAGATGCCGTCGAGTTCCTCGACAATGCCGTCGTGCTCAATCGTAAAATGCGCCACCGTGGGATTGGGCGTGGCGAGTGCAGACAGGAAGTAGGCGATCTCACCGATGTCGTTTTTGCTGGGGGCGGCCTTCATCATGATCTCGGCGTCGAAGCCCGAGCCGGCGATGATGATAAAACCATGGCGCTTTTCGTTGCCGTCCTCGTCGAGCCAAAAGAGCTCACCCATGTCGACCTTGACCGTGCGGCCGGCGCGGCAGGCCTTGGCGAGTGCCGCCGCCTCGGGGGCATTGCCGATGTTGTTGAAGAACAGGCATGCCGTGCCAGAGGGGAAGACGAGTGTGGGGACGCCGCATCCGCGCATCTGGTCGAGCACGTTGGAGACGGTGCCGTCGCCACCCGAGACCACCACGCGATCGAACTCGCGCACGTCCGCCACGGCGTCTTCGGGCTCCATGCCATCGCCGATAAAGCGCATCACGACCTCGTCGCCGCCCTGCGCCAGGGCGTGCGTGAATGCGTAGATTTCATCTGAGCTGGGGCCCGATGCCGGGTTGTGGATGATAAGGCAGCGCATACTTACGTTCCCGTTCTGTGACTAACCGAGTATAGTTGTAAGGCAATGCCGATATCCTACCCGTGTTTTTCGGGCCTAACCTTATTCGATGGGTTGATATGTACATTTCCACACATCAGGCTCTACTCGACTTTTGCCAGCGCGCCCGCGAGTTCGACGTGATTGCCGTCGATACCGAGTTTTTGCGCGAGCGCACGTTCCATCCGCGTCTGTGCCTGGTTCAGATTGCCACTCCTGCCGAGAGCGTCGCGGTCGACCCCCTGGTGATCGACGACCTGTCGCCGCTCGCCGAGCTTATGGCCGATGAGAGCGTAACCAAGGTGTTCCACGCCTGCTCGCAGGATATGGAGGTCATGCTCCATACTGTGGGCGTGCTGCCGCGTCCTATTTTTGATACGCAGGTGGCCGCCGCCTTTTTGGGTGAGCGCCAGCAGATTTCCTACGGCGCGCTCGTGCAGACGTTTTGCGGCGTCTCGCTGCCCAAGACTGAGTCGCTGACCGATTGGTCGCGCCGCCCGCTGACCGACAAGCAGATTGAGTACGCGATCGATGACGTCAAGTACCTGATCGTCGCCTATACCGAGATGATGAGCCGTCTGCGTGAGCTGGGCCGCGTGGACTGGGTGCTCGACGAGCTACGCCCGCTGGCCGACGAGTCGCACTATCGCGCCGACCGTCACGAGGCATTCCGTAAGGTCAAGCGCATCAACTCCTGCAGTCGTCACCAGCTGGGCATTGCGCGCGAGCTTGCCGCTTGGCGCGAGGACCGTGCCGAGCGCCGCAACATCCCGCGCAAGTGGGTCATGTCCGACGATACGCTGCTGGCGCTCGTCAAGCGCAATCC
>CAKUEU010000033.1 GCA_934646865.1 uncultured Collinsella sp.
GGACCTGTAGCTCAGTTGGTTAGAGCGTCCGGCTGATAACCGGGAGGTCACAAGTTCGAATCTTGTCAGGTCCACCATCAAAAACGTAAAGAGCCTCGGGGCATTTGCCTCGGGGCTTTTTTCTTAGCTACTCAGCTCGCTGGGGGTAGTCAAAAGAGCCCCGTCCCAAATTAACTAGTTTGATTTTGTGTGCTGGGCGAAAGATTGGGTAGTATAGCTATTCAATGCGGCAGCCCTGCCGCGCGTTAACCGCTACGTACCGGAGGTGTTCCATGGTTCGTGTCGACATAGAGACCATCGTCATGGCCGCCGGTCCCGTGCCATCGCTTATCGTGCTTCGCGAGCGCAGCAGTAAATCGGATTCGCCCGCGCCGCTGCGTTCCCTTTCCATTCAGACTGGTTCGTTTGAGGCCGCTGCCATCAGCCGCGGCATCGATAGCGGCCGTGCCGAGCGCCCGATCACCCATGACCTGCTGCTCGATACTGTTGACGCCCTAGGCGCCAAGCTCGAGCGCATCGAGATCGTGCGCGCCGAGCCGCCGGTGTTCTATGCGACGATCGTCGTGCTCGCCGATGGCGGCGAGCGCAAGATCGACGCCCGCCCCAGCGACGCCATCGCCCTCGCCGTGCGCAGCAATGCCCCCATGTTTGTGGAGGACGACATCATGAATCGCCTGGGTACCGTTTCCACCCACGCCGAGGAAGTCGACGACGAGCAGGAGTTCGAGAAGTTCGACGAGTTCGTCCATACGCTCTCCCCCGATGATTTCTAAATGCGGGGCGGCCAGGTTGCGGAGCGTTCGCTGATGGCCGGCGGCATGTCGGCCGAGGCGGCTGCCATTGCGCGTGAAGCCCAGATGCGCTCGGAGGCATCCGAGGCTGCCCGCATCGCCTATGTGACGCAGGCCCGCACGCTTCGCGAGCGTCGTGGCTCCTATATCAAGATGGTTGTCATCTCCGCTCTTGTCGCGGCAATCTGCTCGCGCCTTCGTGGTACAGTTGGTGCGCTTGGGTTTTCGATTTCAACAGGCTTGGTAATCTGGGGTGTGGTCGATGCGGTAATGCTGGCCAACCAGATCAAGGTGCTCGACAAGCGCGCGGCAGATATGATGCGCGCCCGCGACGCAGCCGCCAAGATCGCTGCCGAGGCGCAAGAACTGTAACGACGCCAGACTCGATGGGAAGGTCTAAAGATGGCACAGGATATGCAGGACGCCGGTAACGTCTCCGCCGAGCTCGACGCCATGGTGTGCGACCTTATTGGCGCGTTCTTGGACGACCTTGCTGCCGGCGAGAATCCGGGTGTGGTCGTGGCGATCGAGGACGCTGCTTCCAACCGCTATCTGGCGGCGCTTGACGAGGACGGCGAGGAGGCATGCCTCGAGGCCGCCACCAACTTTATCTCCGAGCATAAGATGGGTCTTAAGGACGAGGGGCTCGGACGCATCGCCCGCTATGCCATCGGCTACACCGGCTGTGTCGAAATTGACGGCGGCTACCACGATGCCCTGCTCGTGAGCTTCTTCGAGACCACGCTCGAGAGCGGTTTTTCGGCATATGTGCTGTATGAGGGCATGGGCGCCGGCGATGGTTTTATGTGGAGCGACCCTGAACCTGCAGGTGAGGAAACCCCTCTTATCTAAAATCGCTAAAATAAACGAGTTTTCGGTAAAAGGCTCAATATTCCCGCTGAGCGTTGTATCGCTGGGCGGGCCGCATACGCGTGCCGTTTGTATATGGATAGAAGATAGGGGAACTACATGCGCGTAGACAATCTGAGGAACATCGCCATCATCGCCCACGTCGACCACGGCAAGACGACGATGGTCGACAAGCTCCTGCGTGCCACGGACGCCTTCCGTGCCAACCAGCAGGTCGAGGACCGCGTCCTGGACTCTAACGACCAGGAGCGCGAGCGCGGCATCACGATTCTCGCCAAGAACATCTCTATCGAGTACAAGGACGTCAAGATCAACGTCATCGACACCCCGGGCCACGCCGACTTTGGCGGCGAGGTCGAGCGCGTGCTGCGTATGGCCGACGGCGCCCTGCTGCTGGTCGATGCCTTTGAGGGCCCCATGCCCCAGACCCGCTTCGTGCTGCGTCACGCTATCGACACCGGCCTCAAGATCATGATCGTCATCAACAAGATCGACCGTCCGGGCGCAAACCCCGAGAAGGCCTACAACGACTGCCTCGACCTTATGGCCGACCTGGGTGCTACCGACGACCAGCTTGAGTTCGCCATGGAGCACGTCGTCTACGCCAGCGCCATGAACGGCTTTGCCCGCCTCGATCCCGAGGACGGCAATATGGACATGTACCCGCTGCTCGACATGATCATCGACGACATGCCCGCGCCCGAGGTTGACGAGAACGCCCCGCTGGCCATGCAGTGCGTGACCATCGACCACTCCAACTTTGTCGGCCGCATCGGCATCGGCCGCGTGTACTCCGGCACCATCCACCAGGGCGACCAGATCCTGGTTGTAAAGAACGACGGCTCCAGCGCCACCGCTACCGTCAAGCAGCTCTTTACCTTCGACTACCTGGGCCGCACCGAGTGCCAGGAAGTCGGCGCCGGCGATATCGCCGCCGTCGTGGGTATCGACCGCACCGATATCGGCGATGTCTACACCGATCTCGAGAACCCCGTCGAGCTCGAGCCCATCGAGATCGACCCGCCGACCCTGTCCATCGTCTTCGAGGCCTCGACCTCCCCGCTCGTCGGCCGCGATGGCGACATCGTGGGTGCCCGTCAGCTCAAGGAGCGCCTGTTCAACGAGGCCGAGAACAACGTGACCATGAAGATCGAGGAGCTCGAGGACAAGAGCGGCGTCGAGGTCTCGGGCCGCGGCATTCTGCACCTGTCCGTTCTGATGGAGTCCATGCGCCGCGAGGGCTTTGAGTTCCAGGTCGGCCGTCCCCGCGTTCTGTTTAAGAAGGACGAGAACGGCAACAAGCTGGAGCCCGTCGAGCAGGCCGTCGTCGAGTGCCCGGACGAGTACTCGGGCAAGGTCGTCGAGGTCTTCGGTACCTCCGGTGGCATCATGACGAGCATGGACACCTCGGGCATCGTGACCCACCTTGAGTTCAAGATTCCGACGCGTGGCATCATGGGTCTTAAGAACCGCATCATGAACGTCACCCACGGTGAGGGCGTGTTCTACCACACCTTCCTGGAGTACGGCCCCTACGCCGGCGAGATCGGCAACCGTCAGAACGGCGCCATGATCTCCATGACCACCGAGAAGGCCGTTGCCTACGCTCTGGGTACGCTGCAGGAGCGCGGCCAGCTGTTTGTTGAGCCGGGCACCGAGTGCTACGAGGGCATGATCGTGGGCGAGCGCAGCAAGGCCGGCGACATGGTCGTCAACATCGCTCGTACCAAGAATCTGGGCAACCAGCGTTCCTCGACCTCCGATATCTCTGTCCAGCTGGTGCCGCCCCGCACCTTCTCGCTGGAGGAGGCGCTGGAGTACATCGCCGACGACGAGCTGGTGGAGATCACTCCCAAGAACATTCGCCTGCGCAAGCGTCTGCTCAACGCCACCGACCGTAAGAAGGCTGCCGTTCGCGCTGGCCAGGTCAACAAATAAGCGCTGAGGTTTATAGCCGCCAATAAGAAAGGGCGTCGACCGCAATGGTCGGCGCCCTTTCTTTGGTGCAGGGGGGACGGGTTAGTTCGCACCACGGAGGAGACGACGCCCCCTTCTGAGCCATTCCGGGTAAAGTTAGGTTGTTTAAACATATACAGGAATCATCGAAATATGACCGCTTTGATACAAAACTGTTAACAGGTAAATATCAACTGGTATTAAATTAAAAGACCTCTTGACCTGCGGTTTACATGATTGGTATCTATGTTGTATTTTATGCACGTGGCATAGACGGACCGTCTTAGAAGTTGCTCCCCAATGGGTTCTTGCAATGCGCTAGGTAGGTTCTTGTTGATGTTGGGGTTTGCGTACGTCCGACGATTCGCCGTATTCCACACTGTGTTGTAGGAATTAGGGGACAACTATGAACGCACACCGCTCACGGTCGCTGGGTATGGCGGCCCTGGTCTTTATTTTGATTAGCCTCACCGCCGCCGTTTTCCACGGCGCAGCCCCCGTGCGCGCCGAAGACGTGACGACGCCGGATCCGATTGTGATTGATGGGGATACGGCGGACGTTACGGTTGAGCTGTATACCGATGGGAACCATACTCAAAAGCTCGATAGCGCTGTAATGTCTACTTCGAAGCTCTATGGAGCTTTCTCGGCAATGTTCAACAACGGCAACGAACCTAAGCCCGGGAATAACGTCGCCGTCTATGAGTTCCCCAGGACCATTATCGTCGACGATAACGACGGTGGTGACCTCATGGAGGGTCCGGAGGCTACCGCTGCCAAGGCTGGCACATGGAAGATCAAGGGCAACAAGGTTATCTTTACGTTTGACGAGACGTGGCTCTCGTCCAATCCCGCAGATGTTCATGTCGCGGCGAACTTCTCGTTCCAGCTTGCGAACAAGAACGTCGGTTCTGATGACAGCGCGTCCGTCGTGTTCCCTGGTGCGGGAACGATCAATATCCCCACCAAGGACGGCAAAGTCACGGGAACGAAGTCGGGAGCCTTCTCCCAAGATGCCGACGGCACGGCCAAGGTCACCTGGACCGTCGAGCTCACCGTCGAGTCGTATGCCACGAACGTCAAGTTCACCGATACTCTAGGCGACAACTTCGAATTTGTGAACGACAGTTTTATGCGCGACGGAGAGAAGCTCAGTCCACAGCCGACGATTGATGGCCAAGTTGCGACTTGCGAGAACCTGGGCGGCCTTCTCCAGGGTGTTCATACGATTACGTATGAAACCAAGCTGAAGAACGGTATCTCCGTGGATAACGGAGAGTTCATCAACGGCCAGGAGGCTTCCAAGAATACAGCAAAGTGGGAATGGGGCGGTGCTGGCGATCGCACGGACGGCAGTTTTTCGGCTGCCTCTCCCCCTTTCCGTTACGACATGATTAGCAAGTCTAGCGACCGTAATAGCACGCCGTCTGACATCACGTGGACGGTTACGCTCAACCAGGGCGAGCTCAAAGCCGACATGAGCGGCTACGTGTTCACCGATACTCTGGACAGTAAGCAGAAGTATGCGACGGGAAGCTACACGGTTTACAAGGGCAGCTCGGGTTCGGAGGTCCTTAAGACGGACACGTTCGACCCGGCGCAGGGCTTCTTCACCTACACGTTCCCGACCGACCTTGCCGATAAGTACATCACTTACCGCATCGTTTATCACACCAAGATGATCGATGCGAACTCATACGACACCGTGCACAACAATGCGACGATTAAGCGCGCTGACTCCGTTTCGGGGTTAGTCGAAGGCACGTTTACGCCACAGCTGGGGGTCACGCCGATCACCAAGACGCGCGTAAGCTCCGAAGATGCCGCGACGACTGGCGAGGCGAAGTGGGAGACACGCGTCGCTCTAAAGGCTATCGTTAATGCGTCTAACCTTGATAAGGTAACAGTGAAGGACACGTTTCAGTCGGCGTGGAAGCAGGATATCGGCGTCGATATCGAATCGATCAAGATCAAGATTGGTAAAAATGAGCTAGTTCGAGGCGACGACTGGCAGCTAACAACAAATGAGCTGAAAGATGGAAATAGCGTCGTACAGAAGGATGGGCACAAAAGAAACTTCAACCTCGACATATACATTAACGACACGGTGAAGGCGGCTCTCAAGAACGAGGATTACGCCAGCATCACATACACCACCACTTCCGATGCGCTGCCGGGCTGGTATTCGAACTTCGCATCGGTTGCAGTGCCGGGGCAGAACGGCGGTTGGCCGTACTACACCGATAGCCCTATGTATGTTGTCAACAAGGAAACGACGCCTGCGGTCGAGAAGCCGGAAGCGGAGTCGAAGGTGTCTTGGAACGAGAGTTTCGACTGGAGCTCCGTTGACGAGTCGGATGAGAAAGGCGCATGGATTGTTGAGTGGACGGTGTACGCGAACCGCCAGAAGAGTGACGCCGGAGAATACTACGGAGCTGGAAAGCTCGGTGGCGAACCGCTGAATATCGTCGACACCCTTCCGAATGGCATGAGCTATGTTGCGAATTCTGCCAAGTTCACGCTCGTGCAGAATCCCTATGATCTGCATACGGGGCTCGGGCGCAATTATACGGCAGAGACGGTCGTTGATAACTCGCATCTCGCCGCCGATAACATCAGCAGCGACGGTAACACGGTCACCTTCTCCATCCCCACAACAGAGCTTGGCGAATACGCTGGTTACGCCAAACTTACGTATCAGACGGCGGTCAAGCGCGGCGAGCTCGACACTTCTAAGAACGAAGCGAAGTTCACCAACTCAGCCAGTGCTGAGTCAGGAAACAAGAAGTTCGACTCTGGCAGCGGCACTGTCACCATTAAGAACAATGTCATTAAGAAGACCGGCGAGCAGGTCGCTAGCAGCAACCGCATCAAGTACACCATTTTCGTTAACGAATCTGCGGTTGCCCTCAAGAGCGGCACCGACTTCCTTGAGCTTGTCGACACCATGGATGCCAAATGCACGTTAGTTCCGTCGACGCTTAAGGTCTATGAGCGGGTGGACAACGATTGGTCTGAGCTGACCAATAAGAATTATTCGTCGAAGATGGAGCAGGTTAACGACAAATCGGGCTCGCGCACGAAGCTGACGCTTAGCGTGCCCGACGGCAAGTATCTCAAGGTCGAGTACGAGGTCATCCCGAGCGGAAATCCTAGCGACCAGGTTCCTCTTTCCAATACCGCCACGCTTACGGGGGTGAAGGACGGTTCCGCGATTGATGATCAAACATGGACTGTCCAGAGTGCTTCTGCTACCGCGGGTGGCAACGGCTACGGCATCACGATGACCAAGTACGACGCCCAGCAGGTCGGCGCGCCGATCGAGGGTGCTGAGTTTACGCTCTACAGTGTGGTTATGGATGGCGCCGGTGAGACTAAGGAGATATTCCAGACTGACAAGACAGATGGCAGCGGAAAAATCTCGTTCGGCACGAGCACCAAAAAGATGGCTAATTGCGTGCTTTACAAGCTTGTGGAGTCGAAGGCGCCTGAGGGATACGCCACAACGGGTCCCACGTGGATTATGCTCAAGGGCGAAGCGAGTAATGAGCAGTATCAAGCAGCGCTCGAAAAGGCGAAGGCCATCGTCGGCAACGCGAAGATTGTCGGCGATGACAAAAAGGACGAGATCTGGATCTACGATAATCGCCTAACGGGAACCGCGACAATCCGGGCTAAGAAAGTGCTTGAAGGCGGAACCTTCAAGGAAGGACAGTTCTCGTTCGAGCTCAAGGACAGCAACGGTAGGGTGCTCCAGACAGTAACCAATGATGACAAGGGAAATGTCTCCTTTGACGTCAAGTACAACAAGGCCGGCACCTATACCTACACCATCTCCGAGGTTGAGCCCGAGGGTGCCGTCGATCACGTTAAAGATCACATCACCTATGACACGACCCCGCGCAACGTCACGGTTAAGGTAACTAATGGCACGGACCAGCTCAACGCCGTAGTCACCTATGACAATGGCTCCCAGGACCCACCGACCTTTACCAACAAGTACTCGACCACGCTTCCCGAGGCGGGCGGGGCTGGCTTGACTATGACGTATCTGGCCGGCGCTTCGATGCTGTGCTTTGCCGCGACGTGGATGCATGCTCGTCGTCATCGCGATACGGATCGAGGTGGTCGTCGTGAGTAAACCACTCCGTCATATGTTGGCCGTCGTGGTGATAGTCGTGGTTGCCGTGTTTTCTTTCGCGATTGCCCCTGGGGCGGCTCGTGCTGCCGATGCCGGAGCTATTACGGTGGACGGTACAGTTGCGTCGCGGTATGACGCATGCCAGCTCTTTTCGGCGACCGTTATCGACGACGCCGATGCCGACCAAAAGGTCGCAACTGACATAACGTGGGCAAATGACGCCGTTCGCCAAGCTGTTCTCCCCGTGCTTCATG
This sequence comes from uncultured Collinsella sp., assembly GCA_934646865.1. GTDB lineage: Bacteria > Actinomycetota > Coriobacteriia > Coriobacteriales > Coriobacteriaceae > Collinsella. Next base: position 8,013 of record CAKUEU010000033.1, read on the forward strand.
ATGCGGGGCTTGATGGCTCGGCATCGACGGCACAGGAGGCTGCCGAATGGATGAATGCCGACGGGCACATGACGACTGCGCTGACGGCAAAGCTTGCCCGCGCGATTGTCAAAGCAGGCGCCGTGTCCGTGACCCTTAACGCGGGCGCGGCGGCCGAGCTGCCCTGCGGCTACTGGCTCATCGTCGCCGACGACGACGCCATGGCCCAGAACGAGGCCGGTACCGCGCCGATCATGGCCCTGGTGGGCGGCAGCCCCGTCACCGTCAAGCCCAAGGCCGCGACGCCCAAGGTGGCCAAGCACGTGCTGGAGGACAGCACCGCGGCCTGGCAGAAGGCCGCAGACGCAACGGTCGCCGACGACCTGTACTGGCGCCTCTCGGCCACGGTCCCGGCGGGGCTTTCCGCCTACGACACCTACGCGGTGCAGTTCGTCGACGCCATGAGCGCGGGGCTCGACCCCTCCAAGGTCGCCGCGAGCATGCATGTGTACGTGGCGGCGGGCGCGGACGGCAGCTTCGACGCCGTCCCAGCCGGCAAGGACGGCCGTGCCGGCACCGAGCCCGCCAAGGGCTGGACCGACATCACGGCCCAGTGCAAGGTCTCGGTCGATGGAAGCACCTTCACCGTGCGCACCGGCGATCTGATTGCCGCGCTCGGCGGGGTCGACGTCTTCGCCGCGGGTGCCCGCGTGGTGGCTGTTTACAATGCACCCTTGGGGGCCAACTGCAACCAAGGCGCTACCAAGGGCAACCCCAACGAGGTCTACCTGCGCTACCCGCGCTCTCCCTTTGCCGACCAGTCCGGCGACGCTGGCTTCACCCGCACGCCGAGTGACGACGCAACGGCCTACACCTGGGGGCTCAACCTGATCAAACGTTCAAGCTCCGATGACAAGCCGCTTGCGGGCGCCAAGATGCGCATTGTCGACGACCGCGGTCGCGTGCTGTCGGCCGACGGTACGTGGACGACGGATGCCGATGCGTGCGTTGTGACCGACAACGACGGTCGCGTGGAGCTGAACGGTGTGGACGCAGGCGTCTATACCGTCGAGGAGATCGCAGCTCCCAAGGGCTACACCGCCTTTGAGGGCAAGCGAACAGTGATGGTTGCAGCCGATGGCTTGGACGTCAAGCAAGTGGCCGCCGCGAAGCCCAAGGTAACCGTATCGGTCGAAAGCCCTCTGCGGGTTGATACCGCCGATGCTGGGACGGGTTCGATTGAGCTGTCGGTGCTCAACACCCCAAGCAAAGAAGCAAGTCGAGGCTTTATGCCCTCGACGGGAGATAGAACGTTGGTGCTGGTGGCGGCTTTGGCTGCCATCGGAGTGGCGGCTATTGTTGTCGCGCTCGTCATCAAGCGGGGAGGAGGTCGCCGTGAAAAATAATTGTCCCCCCCCCCTGCTCAATGGCGTACTGCCTCCGTAGCGAGTGACGCGCAGGCCTACCGACCTGATGATCATTGGTTTTGAAAAAGTTACAAGAGAACCCTCCAAGAAAGAGGACCAAACATGAAGACAACCAAGAACATCGCCCGCCTGGCAGTAACCGCCGGACTTACAGCAGCGCTGAGCTTCGGCGGTGTGATGGCCCCCGTGAGCATGGCGTTCGCTGCGGGTACGCCTGTGGCTACGACGAGCGGCAATGTGACGATCGAAAATGGCGGCTACGCGGGTACGGCCTTTAAGGGCATCAAGATTTTCTCCGCTACGGTTACGCAGGATCAGACAAGCGCCGATGTTTGGGACACTACCGATGAGAAGACGCTGTCCGATATTACGTGGGCATCGGATGATGTGAAGACTGCCGTCATGGGCGCGTTTACTGTTAGTGACGGCAAGCCGACGGGTGATGATGCTCAGACGTGGGCGGAATGGATTAAAACTAAGACCGAGGCTGAGTATGCGGCTGGCACCGACCAGACTACCAAACTGAATGTGGGTACGACGCTCGACAGAATCGCCAAGGCGCTTGAAAGCAAGACGTGGACTGAGGCAAAGAACGGTACTGCGGGAACATTCGAGGACATTAAAGCGGGCTACTGGCTCTTTGAAACGAAGTCGGTCGGTAAAACCACTGGAGCAAATGGAAACGTTGACGCCTATACCTCGCCGATCTTCACTATCGTCGGCGGCGCCGATGTGAATGCGGAGCCCAAGAAGAGCGTCCCCAACGTGACCAAGGCCGTCAAGGATGACAAGGACGGCACGTTTGGTACCGACGTGTTTAAGAGCCCCAATAAGTCCGCCGACTCCCGCATGGATCAGTTTATCGAGTACCAGCTTACCGGCACGGTTGCGAGTAACATCAACACCTACAGTGCCTATACGTACACTTTCACGGATGAGCTGCCCAAATCCATGACGCCCATGTTTACTGATGAGGTCGGCAGCACGACCCCTGCTGTGACGGTTAAGATTGATGGTAAGACCGTTAGGAGCGGTGACTATACCAAAGCCTTCTCAGAGGATAACGTGCTTACCGTTAGCTTTACGAATCTTAAGGCATGCTTTGATGAGGAAAATAAACCCATTACCGTTAGCGAATCGTCCCATGTGACCGTTGAATATCAGGCCAAGCTTGATTCTGCAAAGATTTTTGTAAACGGCAAGGATGGTGCGATTAATCCGCAGTTTGGCAGCTTGGTGGGTAACCCCCAGGAGAATACCGTCACGTTGACCTATTCCAACAATCCTCACGCCGAGGGTACCGGTGCTACCGGTACCACGGTTAAACATCCTGCTTACGACTACACCTATGGTATCGATGTAACCAAGGTTGGTTCAGAGACTGACAATCCGCCTCTCGCCGGTGTTGTGTTCACGCTGCAAGAGCAGGGTGATGCTGACGGCACCTTTATTATGGCAAACGGCACCAAGACGACGGATGGTAAACTGGCCGAGCTGACGACCGACGCAAGCGGCAAGATTAACGTTGTCGGCCTTGATGAGGGCACCTACATCCTTAAAGAGGTCACCCCGGCGCCCGGTTACAATAACTCTGCAGCAAATGGCGTTACTTTCACTATCAAGAGTACGTTCGATCAAACAGGTAAGAATGTGAACCTTGATACTTCCACCATTGATGCTGGCAATGATGTTGTCAAGGGCGGCACCGCAACGGCCGGGGCCGGCAAGCTCAGCTTCACCATCGTCGACAAGAAGGGCTCCAACCTCCCGCTCACCGGTCTCAACGGCGTGACCCTCACCTGGATCGCTGGTGGCGCGGTGCTGTGCATTGGCGTGGCGCACCTTATTCGTAGTCGTAAACGCGACGAGGGTTCCGAGGAGTAACCGTTCGTCCCGACCGTCAACAGGAGACATGAAAAAGCGGGGCACCCGGTCGAATGTGATCGGGTGCCCCGCTTCGTTTGTTGGTGCAAAGTAACCTGACCCCTTTGCATCACCACAAAGGTGCCTGGCCCTTTTGTGGTGGTTTTTGGCTAGGCGCTGGGCAGAGTGGGTGCTCCTGGTGCCTGTTGCGGCTTGAGATGGGCGTTGCGCCAGATGATTTGGATGATGTAGCCGAGCATGAAGACGAAGGCTACGCCGCTGATGAAGTCGCCCACGAGAGGGATTGCCGTGAGCACGCCCGCGCCCGCGCCGCCGATGGCTGCCATGGCGTAGCGGTTCTGGCTGTGTCCGACCATGCGGGCGATCGCGCATCCTGTAAAGGCGGTAGAGACCAATGCGATGCCGATAACGCCGCACATGAGGGCTCCAGCAAGCGGCAGACCTGCGATCGAGATAATCAGCAGCAGGACGGCAGGGACGATAGCGACTGTGCCCAGAAGACCGCTCACCCACAGGGGCGTGGGGCGCTGGTGGAGCATTCCGGCAGCGCTGGCGGTCGCACGCGGAAAGGCGAGCTCGAGCAGCAAGGCGACAAAGCAGGTGGAAAGCGCCGAGGCGACGATACCACCGATGACTTCGTTGACGGTGGAGGTGTCCTCGCTCTCGGTGCGGTCGATCTTGAGTGCGCTGACCTCGGCCCCTGCCGCGCGCTCGGGATCCTCGGAAACGTGTGCGTTCACGGTGCCGGAGATGCGGGCGTTCTTGCCCAGGATGAGCTTGTCGGCCCAAACCTCAACATCGCCATCGACGGTGCCGTCGATAGTCACGGTATCGCCCGCGAGCGCCGCCGACTTGACAGAGCCGCGCAGGGCAACCGTCTCGCCTGCCGCATAGAAACAGCTGGCGGTGCTGTCAGTATTGAGAACGACGTGCTGTCCCGCGACGGTCACGCTGCCATCAACCGCGGTCTGGGCGATATCGATGGTGCGCGCCGCCAGACGAACGGCGCCGCCCACGGTGCAGTCGCGGATGGAGAGGCTCTCGCCCGCAGCGATAATGTCGCGGTCGATGGGTGCGTCGTCCAGATCGAGGCTCTGGCCTGCCCAGTACAGATCGCCCTCGACGCCGGACGGATTGGAGTCACTGTCGGTCGCAAGAACATTGCCTGCGGTATCCGTGCCGGCAAATGCTGCGGCGGGAAGGGCGGCAAGTACCAGCGCGATGAGGGCGAGGGCGATAAAGAGACGACCCCGTGCTTTATGACGGCGCGTCGGCGGGAATTGATTGCAGGGCATGGTGAATCCTTCGTTAGGTGCTCGACATGTACCTAACAGGGTACCCAACGCACAGGCGCTCTAAAAGAACCTCTCGGTTGCATTTCGAGGTAAAGGGCCACGCTAACTACTTTTTGCGGTGCAAAAAGCGCGCGATGTCTTCCTCGGTGGGGCTTTTAATGTCAAAGCGCAGCGACAGCCAGCGCAGCCCCATGGTCACCGCGACGCACACGATGAGCGCGGTAACGTTGCTGACGAGGCCGCTCATAACGAGACATACATAGCTCGCCGACCCGGCGATGGCCGCGATGGCGTAGAAATTTGTGCGCTGGAAAATACCCGGCACCACACCCATAAAGCTGTCGCGCAGCATGCCGCCACCCACCGCGGTGAAAAAGCCCATCATGATGCAAACGGCCGGGGCAAATCCGTAGACCAGGGCCTTGTCGGCGCCGGTGGCAGCGTAGATGCCGACCGAGATGATATCGAGCAAGGGGATGAGCTTGTCGGGTTTATCGACGATTGCCGGGAAAATATAGATGATGGCCGCCGTGGCAATGGAAAGCGGGAGCGCCATTGGCTGGTTGAGAATGTAGACGTTGCCGACTTGGAGCGTCATGTCGCGCAGAAGACCGCCGCCGAGGCCGCAAACAACAGCAAGTGCGACCGCGCCCACTAGGTCGAGTTTGTGCTCGCGTGCGACCAGCACGCCCGAGATCGAAGCCGCGACGACGGCGAACATCTCGAGCCAAAACGGGATGGCAACCATGGCATCCGAGGCGTGTGCAGTAACGGTCATAGCGGCGGCGACGGGCAAGATGGGGTCCTTTGAGTTGTTGGTTTAGACAATGCCCGTACATAGTACATGGTTGTCGGGCATCGCGAGCCCATTCCTCGGCAAACGGTTGGGAGCGGGGGTTGGTGTAGGGCCAAAACGTGTACATCAGCCTCCAAAGATGTCGAAAAATGTCGGTTTTGGAGGGTGATGTACACGTTTTGGCGGGGCGAGCGGCAAGCGGCACTACTCGGTAGGTGCTTCAGCGTCCTGTGCGCCCTTCCAGTTGCGGATGAGTGCTTTACGTAGCTCGTTTTGCTTTCGCTGGTACTCGGCATCGGTGCAGCGTGGCATGCCAAGTGCTTCTCGAATGTTGTTCATGGCACGGTGGAACGCGAGCTGGCTCGCAAACTGAGCCGAAGTGAGTGTGATGATGCGATATCCCATTTGGGCGAGTATGGCCTCCCGTTCCGCGTCCGCTCCCTTGCGGTCGGCTTCGTCGTGAAACCCGCCTTTGTATTCGATACCGAGTTCTTTGCGCTGGTAGGTGATAAGGGCATCGATTTTGAATGTTCGGGCTTTGGTGCAATGCCAAAGCCGCTTAGGGATCACGAGCGGTTTGTTGAGTTCGATACCTCGGATGCCAAGACCGCCCTCGCTTGCGGGCAACGAAAGGGCAATCGCCGATGCACTTTCCATGGGAGAGGCCGAATGATCGTAGACATGTCTGAGTGCGAGCCGTGCGCGTGTGGCACCGGGTTTGCCGGGGTGCTGGTCGAGTATCTCGACGATCTGATCTTTTGAGGTGGTGGCGGGTAGTTCGACATAAGGGTCGGACGCCCGTGGTCCCATGCGGTAATCTCCGCAAACTTCGTAGCCGTATTCGAGTTGTTCGATTCTATCCATCCATTCGGCGGCAAGCACAAACGTGAAGGCTTCGTCGGTGATAAAGATCCCAGGCGTTAGCTCGTCGATGTGATCGTAGGGGAGATTTTGGCCAAGAACATGGCAGGCGACTCCGCTGGTTCGAATGCGCTCGAAGGCGAACACGACAGAAATATCGATTGTCGCGAGCATACTGGAAGGAATACCGCAGTCGGTGAGGGCCTGCCGAATACGCGCGATACGTTGTTGGGTGGAGAGGCCCTGCACACCTATCTCGCAGTCGCGCTTTGCGACGGATTGAACCAAATCTTGTGGCGCGTGATGGACGAGCCATGCGGTTTTATGCGAAATGAGAACAGGAGTATCCATCTATGGCCTCTCGCTTTGAGCCGATACTCAACTCTTATGTCCGTTGAGGTGGGAAAATATACTGGATGTGAGTAAATCGGCCGAAGCACGCGGGGTTCAATATCCAAACGTGTACATCAGCCTCCAAAGATGTCAAAAAATGTCGGTTTTGGAGGGTGATGTACACGTTTTGGATTTGGGGCCGGGATTGAAAGCGATGAGGGTGCGGCTTGAATAGGAGGGATGTCCAAATTTTGAGCGGAGCTCAAAATTTATCCGGTCGGCTCGCGCCGACCGCGCTTCGCTAAAAACGCGCCGCGGCGCGTTTTCTTTACGCTGCGCGCCCTGACGGGTTCGAATCCCTCCTCCTCCGCCGTATTTGCTTGAAAATGACTCGATAACAAAAAAAGCTCCCAATATTGGGAGCTTTCTCAACCAAAATGGCGGAGGAGGAGGGATTCGAACCCTCGTGACCTTATACAGGCCAAACGGTTTTCGAGACCGCCGCATTCAACCACTCTGCCACCCCTCCGCGTGGGGTAAAAACAAAGCAGGCTCGAAGGCCTGCTTTGGAATTAACTGGCGGAGAGTCAGGGATTTGAACCCTGGAGACGCTTTTGACGCCTACACGATTTCCAATCGTGCTCCTTCGGCCACTCGGACAACTCTCCGTTAAATGCGAAAGTCAGTATACACGAGGAATCGCAAAGTGCAAACAGAAAAATTGGCATTTTTTAAACCGCTTGGGCAGTATTTGGCTCCGATCGCCGGTCTTTGGACTTCGAAATGACTCCTGACCAGCCGAATCGCGCCCCGCGAAATGTTCAAAAGAGGTATTTATAAACGCTGCGGCAACGAATTTAAAAATATCTGGCCAGCCGAGCGAACCACTGGTATGCATTTCGCGACCACGGCCTTGCAATCGTTGACCTGCGGTTTGGCTCAACTTGTCCCCGCGGCACCGTATCTTGTCCACAAATCCGTCAAGCTCTTGGTCAGCACTTGGTTAGAACGCGCATGAAACGCCGTGCAAGTATGGACATATGTGGAGGTCATGAGGTTGTAGCTGCATATTCTTGCGGCCTGGGAGGTTGAAAGATATTATTACCAAGTCTTTTCCTGCTTCAGGCGCACCTTCACGACCTGAAGCCACATTTGCCCAGAGGAGGTGACAATATGAAGGCTTATGAACTGCTGTTCTTTGTTGACCCGTCGCTCGACCCCGAGACTCGTCTCGCTGTTATGAAGCGTATCGATACCACGATCGCTGAGGGCGCTGGCAAGGTCGACTCCGTTGACGAGTGGGGCAAGCGCAAGCTCGCCTACGAGATCAACGACCTCACCGATGGTGACTACACCCTCATCAACTTCCACGCAGATCCTACCCAGATCGCCGAGCTTGATCGCGTCCTGCGCATCACCGACGCTGTGGTCCGCCACATGATCGTCCGTCGCGACGACCAGGAGTAAGACTGTCGTTTTGGACTGGGCTTGTGCCCCAAGAGGAAGTAGTGAGTTATGAGCATCAATCGAGTGAACATCACCGGTAACCTCACGCGTGATCCCGAGCTGCGCGCCACCGCCGGCGGAACCCAGGTTCTGTCCTTTGGCGTCGCCGTGAACGATCGTCGCCGCAACCCGCAGACTGGCGAGTGGGAGGACTATCCCAACTTCGTGGACTGCACTATGTTCGGCACCCGCGCCGAGGCCGTGAGCCGTTTCCTGGCAAAGGGAAACAAGGTCGCGATCGAGGGCAAGCTGCGCTACAGCTCTTGGGAGCGCGACGGCCAGCGCCGGAGCAAGCTTGAGGTCATCGTCGATGAGATCGAGTTTATGAGCTCCCGTGGTGGCCAGGGTGGCTACGACCAGGGCGGTTACGCCCCCGCAGCCCCTGCAGCGCCCGCACCGCGTCCTACCGCACCGGTGGCTACGCCGCCTGCGGTCGACGTCTACGATGAGGACATCCCGTTCTAAGGGTTGTTCACCTATTTTTGAGTGAGAGGCGACTTTGGTTCGCCGAAGTTGCCAAATGAAAGGTATTTTGACATGGCTAATGATTATTCTGCACGTCAGCCGCGTCGTAAGTACTGCCAGTTCTGCAAGGAGAACACTGAGTTCATCGACTATAAGGACACTCAGCTTCTCCGTAAGTACATGACCGACCGTGGCAAGATCAAGCCCCGTCGCGTCACTGGCGCTTGCACGCAGCATCAGCATGACATCGCCAACGCCATCAAGCGCGCCCGCGAGATGGCTCTCCTGCCGTACACCGTCCCCGTGGTTTCCTCTCGTGGCAACCGCGACCGCGGCTAAGAAGGGAGACGCATCATGAAGGTTATTCTTCTCGATGAGATCAAGGGCAAGGGCGGCGAGGGTGACGTCGTAGAGGTCGCTCAGGGTTACGCTGAGAACTTCCTGTTCCCCAAGAAGCTCGCTGTTGCCGCCACCAAGGGCAACCTCAAGCAGCTTGACGAGCGTCGCAACAACATCGCCAAGCGCGAGGCCGTCCGTCTGGCTACCGCCAACGAGACCAAGGCTGCCTTCGAGGGCAAGACGGTCACCGTTGACGTCAAGGTCGGCGACGAGGGCATCCTCTTTGGCTCCGTTACCGCCGCTATGATCGCTGACGCCATCAAGGATCAGCTCGGTATGGACATCGACCGCAAGCGCGTCGAGCTCGGTAAGCCCATCAAGGTTGCCGGTGCCCACACCGTTTCCATCTCGCTGTACCGCGAGATCAAGGCCGAGGTTGTCGTTCTCGTCGGCGTTACCGCCGAGGAGCTCGCTGCCGAGGCTGAGGTCGAGGAGGCCGCTGAGGCCGAGACCGCCGAGGTCGAGACTGAGGCTGCTGCCGAGTAGCATTTGCTGCGACGCAACAATCTTGTTCTAAGAAGGGCGCTCTGGGAGACCAGGGCGCCCTTTTGCTTTTTAGCGCTCTGCAAGTGCCATAGAAGACGATGCGGTGAGGTCTATTTGTGGGACCGTTCATCCGTTTCGTTCGGTGATGATTGTCGAGGCGCGGCTCGTTTTTGGACCGCGGCTGATACTATGGATGCTCGCAAGCGATATGAATGAGGATGCTCATGGCATATGACGATAGGGAGACCGGGCTGACGGTTGAGGACCGCGGCTCCAAGTTGGGTCTTCCCCAAAACCAAGATGCAGAGGCCAATGTACTGGCCGCTATGCTGCTATCGCCCGAGGTGGTCGAAGAGGCCCAGGTCGAGCTGCAGCCCGATGACTTCTACCGGCCCATTCATAAGACCATCTATACCGCGATGGTCGATATGTACAACAGCCGTATTCCCATCGACTCCATCTCGCTGATCGATTACCTGCGCAGCATCAACAAGCTCGATGCCGTGGGCGGCGAGGCGTACATTTTGGAGCTGATGGGCCAGACCCTGTCGCTCGTCAACTGGCAGCACCACGCCGCCATCGTTCGCCGCGACTCGATGCTGCGCGAGCTGATTGGCGCCACCAACGAGATCAATGCGCTGGCCTATAACGCCCCCACCGACACCAAAGAGGTCGTGGAGCTGGCCGAGAGCAAGCTGCTCAAGGTCACGGCGCGCGAGGTCAAGTCGAGCTACAAGACGCTGACCGAGTTTATGGTCGAGGCCTATAACGAGGCCGAGGAAGTGTGCCAGGCCGGCGGCCAGGCCGCGGGCGTGCCCACGGGCTTCCCGTCGCTCGACCGCATGCTTATGGGCTTCCGCGAGGGCCAGCTCATCATCATCGGCGCCCGCCCCGCCGTGGGTAAGACCTCGTTCGCCCTGAACCTGGCACTCAACGCCGCCGCTGCGGGCTATACCGTCGGCTTCTTCTCGTTGGAGATGTCGGGCAAGGAAATTGCCCAGCGCCTGATTTGCGCCTATGCCATGATCTCGATCAGTGACTTCCGTATGGGCCGCATTAGCCCCGAGCAGTGGGCCAACATCAACGAGGCTACGCAGACCTTGTCCAAGCTCGATATTCTGATTGACGATACGCCCGGCACCACGGTGACCGAGATTCGCGCCAAGAGCCGCCGTATGCTCCATAACAAGGAGAAGGCCATCATCATCCTGGACTACCTGCAGCTGGTGAGTCCTCCGCCGGGACGCCGCTCCGAGAGCCGTACCGTCGAGGTCTCCGAGATGTCGCGTGGTCTGAAGATCATGGCCAAGGAGCTCAAGATCCCGCTCATCGCGCTGTCGCAGCTCTCGCGTCAGGTCGAATCCCGTACCGGCAAGCGCCCGCAGCTTTCCGACCTTCGTGAATCGGGCTCCATCGAGCAGGACGCCGATATCGTTATGTTCTTGGACCGCTCCGCCGACGAGGCCGAAGCCTCGCGCGACGATCGACCCGACGAGGGCGTTACGCGTATCGTCGTGGCCAAGAACCGTTCGGGCCCGATCGGCGA
>CAKUEU010000034.1 GCA_934646865.1 uncultured Collinsella sp.
GTTCTGAAATGGCTCCGCTGGCATATAGCAGGCTCTCCGTCAAGGTCGTCTTTCCAGCGTCTACATGGGCAAGAATCCCGATATTGATAATGTTCATGTCTATCCTCCATACAAGGCCCAAATGGGCGCAAAAATCCCCAGCGGCTAATACTTTTACCGCTGGGGATCATGACTTCGGACAAACAGAAGTATGACGGCTTACATGAGCCGCTGTCCGTCACGATATTTACTTAAAAGGCAAAAGTATTCTTAAATTGGGTACAAAAACTAAGCCCCTGCAAGGGGCAATCATTTTTGCGCCCATTATCAAATTTTATTTAAGAATACCTTGCCGCATATTTTTTACTCCTTTTCTGGTTTAAACCATTGTATCACATCAGTTTTAGGAAAGCAAGTACCTAAAAGAAATTTTTCTTCCCCTTATATGTAACCTTGATTATCAACTTCATCTGAACACTTCCCACATTCAGCCGTACATGTACGGCTGAATGTGGGAACCCGATACCCTGAGGGCCGGACCGGCCGGCCCCGGGAGATCGGAGGACGGCATGTCCGGAAAGAGGAAGAAGGGTTCCGAGAAGGCGGCCCCGAGGGCCTACGGCAGGCTCACGAGGCACGAGCGGGACACGGTCCAGAGGATGCTGGAGCGCAGGGCCTCGTGCAGGGAGATCGCGAGGGAGCTGGGCAGGTCGCCCTCGACGGTGAGCGCCGAGGTGGCCTCGCACAGGTTCGTCACGGCGCCGAAGCCCAGGCGCGGCGAGCGCGTCGACGGCTCGGTCGACCTGTCGGCGGCCTGCCCGCGCCTGGCGGCGTGGCCGCGCTGCTGCAACGGCTGCGGCCGGTACCGCGCGGTGGGCTGCAAGCGCCGCCCGCACGTCTTCTACGAGGCCCGCGCCGCGCAGCTGTGCGCCGACTCGGTGCTCGTCTCGTCCAGGCGCGGCATAGACGCCGACGAGCCCGCCGCGGCGGCCAGGCTGGAGGCGATAAGGGACTGCCTGCGCCGGGGGCTGTCGCCCGAGCAGATGGCGGCGCGCAACGGCGGGCCGGTGGACCTGTCGCCCTCGACCATCTACCGCTGGGTCGCGGCGGGCTACGACGGCATGACCAACATGGAGCTCAGGCGAAAGGTCGGCTACAGGCCGCGCAAGCGCGCCGCCGGCCGGGCCGCCACGCGCCACTCCGCCCGCAGGTCGTATGCCGCGTTCCTCGCCCTCGGGGAGGACGCGTGCGCCGCGGCCTGGGAGATGGACACCGTCGAGGGCGCCAGGGAGGACTCGGCCTGCCTGCTCACGCTGCTCCACCGCCCCAGCAGGCTCCAGCTGGCGCTCCTGCTCGAGGCGAAGGGCTCCGGGTGCGTCGCGGACGCCCTGGGCGGCATCCGGGCGGTCCTCGGCGCCGACGGCATGCGCCGCGTCTTCCGCGCCGTGCTCACCGACAACGGCGCGGAGTTCTCCGACGAGGGCGCGATCGCGGCGCTCCTCGGCGAGGGGCCCGGCGAGACGAGGCTGTTCTACTGCGACCCCAGGCGAAGCGACCAGAAGGGCGCCTGCGAGCGCAACCACGTCGAGATCAGGAAGCTGCTGCCCAAGGGCTGCGGCCTCAGGTTCGACCGGCTCGCCCCGGCCGACATGGCGCTCGCGATGTCGCACGTGAACTCCGAGCCGCGCGGCGCGCTCGGCTTCACGACGCCAGCCCGCGCCTTCAGGGCGATGCTCGGGGAGGACGCGGAGGCGCTGCTGGACGCCTACGGCGTGGAGGACGTGGCGCTCGCCGATCTCGACCTGACGCCGGGGCTCATAGAGCGGGCGCGCGCAGAGAGGGGCGATGCCCCGCTGGCCTAGCCTAAAGGGAAAAACGGAATAGACGGACCGACCGTTCGGCTGAGTCTGGGAAGAGGTGCCGGGCGGCGGGCGGAGCATGGCCACCGGACCTATCGAAACACATCTCCACCGTTCCTTCAACTGGGAAAACGGCGCCGCCGGGGCCCGAATGGGGCCGCGGGGGCGTTCGGCTAGCTGCGGGAACGGCCTATCCGCTCAACGTGTTCGGCTGAGATCGGAAATCAACCGTCGCAGAAAAGACGTGTTTTAGAAAAAGTTAAGGCCTTATATTCAGGGCTCCAACTCATTTATGCGTGAAATAAACCTGATGCTTTTTTCAAAACCATGCCGGTTTACTACGATGTATCGGCGAACCCCGAGCATCGCGTGTTCTCCGTTTGCAAAACCGCAGGTAGGGAGCCCGACGGTTGCGCGAAAAGGCGTGCGTGGTCGAACATTCCTGATTAATCGTAGTAAACCGGCATAGTTCTGAGGCGCAGAGGAGGGGCGGTTCGCAATCGGACCCGATAATGGGACTGGCGGCGCACAGGAAACCCTGTTGTGCGGGGCGGGTCGTGTTCCGCGCGCGCCGGCGCGGGCGAAAGTTTTTCCAAAATTGTCCTTGCATCGGCGTTCGAGTTCCCGTATAGTACTTGTTCGCACGGGGGCGTAGCTCAGCTGGGAGAGCGCTTGACTGGCAGTCAAGAGGTCAGGGGTTCGATCCCCCTCGTCTCCACCCGAGCATTGAATGAGGCTCCAACGCAAGTTGGGGCCTTTTTTCATATAGGTACACAAGGTCAAAGGCGGCACCATGATCCTTCTGGTCGACAAGATCGAAAAAAGCTTCGGCGCGCGCGTCCTCTTTAGCGGCGCTTCCTTCCAGATCAACCCCGGCGAGCGCTTTGCGCTCGTGGGCCCCAACGGCGCCGGCAAAACTACCATGCTCAAGATCATCATGGGCATCGACAGCCCCGACGCCGGCCAGGTCCAGTACGCCAAGGACTGCCAGGTGGGCTACCTAGAGCAGGAAACCAACCTGGAGCACAAGGACACCACCGTCCTCGCTGAGGTCATGGCCGCCGCCAAGGAAATCCGTCGCATGGGTGAGCGGGCCAACGAGCTGCAGGCCCAGATCACCGAGCTCTCCGAGCAAGGCAAGGACGTCGACGCCCTCCTTAACGAGTACGGCCAGGTCCAGGACCGCTTTGAGCACCTGGGCGGCTACGAACTCGAGAGCAACGCCCGCAAAATCCTGTCCGGCCTGGGCTTCAAAGTCACCGACTTTGAGCGCCCCTGCTCCGAGTTCTCCGGCGGCTGGCAGATGCGCATCGCGCTCGCCAAGCTCTTCCTGCGCCACCCCGACCTGCTGCTTCTGGACGAGCCCACCAACCACCTGGACCTCGAGAGCGTCCAGTGGCTGCGCGGCTTTATCGCCAGCTACGACGGCGCCGTCCTCATCGTCAGCCACGACCGCGCCTTCATGGACGCCTGCGTCGACCACGTCGCCGCCCTCGAGAACCGTCGCGTGACCACCTACACCGGCAACTACAGCAGCTACCTCAAGCAGCGCGAGGACAACCTGGAGCAGATGCGCGCCAAGCGTGCCGCCCAGGAGCGCGACATCGCCCACATGCAGGTCTTTGTCGACAAGTTCCGCTACAAGCCCACCAAGGCCGCCCAAGCGCAGGAGCGCATCCGCAAGATAGAGCAGATCAAAAAGGAGCTCGTCATCCTGCCCGAGGGCCACAAGCACATCGACTTTAAGTTCCCCGATCCGCCGCGCTCCGGCGACATGGTCGTGGGCCTGGAGGGCGTATCCAAGTCCTACGGCGACAAGCACATCTACAGCGACATCGACCTTAAGCTCTACCGCGGCGAGCACGTGGCGCTCGTCGGCCCCAACGGCGCCGGCAAGTCCACGCTCATGAAGCTCCTCGCCGGCCTGGAGCCGCCCACCACCGGCACCCGCGACCTGGGCACCAACGTGGGCGTTGCCTACTACGCCCAGCACGCGCTCGAGGGCATGACCGAGTCAAACACCGTCCTGCAAGAGATCGACACCGTCACGCCCAAGTGGACCGTGCCGCAGCAGCGCAGCCTGCTGGGCGCTTTCCTCTTTAGCGACAACGACTCCATCGAAAAGCAGGTTCGCGTCCTCTCCGGCGGCGAAAAGGCGCGCCTGGCTCTGGCCAAGATGCTCGTGGCGCCCGAGGCGCTCCTGTGCCTGGACGAGCCCACCAACCACCTGGACATCGACTCGGTGGATATGCTCGAGAACGCCCTGCAAAACTTCCCCGGCACCATCGTGCTGATCAGCCACGACGAGCACCTGGTGCGCGCCGTGGCCAACCGCGTGATCGACATCCGCGACGGCAAGGTCACGGTCTACGACGGCGACTACGACTACTACCTCTACAAGCGCGAGGACCTCGCCGCCCGCGCAGCCGCCGAGGCGGCAGGGGAGAGCGTGCCGGCCGCAACCAAGAACGCCAAGCCTGCCAGCGCCGCTCAGGCCAGTGCTCCCGCCGCCGCTCCCAAGCCGGCCGAGGGCAAAAAGACCAAAGAGCAGAAGCGCGCCGAGGCCCAGGCCCGCGCCGCGCTCAATAAAAAGCTCAAGGGCGTACGCAACCAGCTCAAGAAGATCGAGGCCGAGCTCGACAAAAAACGCGCCCGCTATGACGAGCTTATGGAATTGATGGCAAGCGAAGAGCTTTATGCCGATCAGGACAAGTTCAACGCCGCGCTGGGGGAATATAACGGCCTTAAGCAAGAGCTTCCCAAGCTCGAGGACGAATGGCTGGAGCTTTCCACCCAGATCGAAGAGGAGACCGCGCGTGAACTCTCGTAAAGCCGCCGCCGTGGCGATGAGCATCATCGCCATCGCCTGCCGCGTCTGCGGCATCTTCATGAGCGCGATGACCGTGCTGCTGTGCTTTAGCGGCCTCACCGCCAAGCTGCAGATCGTCGGCTTTGTCGTCGAGCTTTCGCGCGCGCTGCCGAGCGCCATTGCCGGTTACGGCGTCATCACGTCGCCCTTTGGCGGCGTGTTCCGCCTGGATTACGCGATCGTGGCCGTCATCCTGTTTGTGGCCGACTACCTGCTCACGCGCGCCTCGCGCCGCGTCCGCTAGGGGAGAGCCATGTCCAGCAGCTACCTCATGAACCTGCTCGCCAGCGCCGTCGCTGTCATCGTCGGCATCGTCATCCACGAGAGCGCGCACGCCGCCGCGGCCTGGGCACTCGGCGACAAGACGGCCCGTTCGCGCGGCCGCGTCTCACTCAACCCGCTCAACCACATCGACCCGTTTGGCACCATTATCCTGCCGCTGCTCATGCTCGCTGCCGGCGGCCCCGTGTTCGCCTTTGCCAAGCCCGTGCCCGTCTACCTCAACAACCTCAAGCACCCCAAGCGCGACGAGGTCCTGGTGAGCGCGGCGGGTCCCGCATCGAACATCGTGCTCGCGTGCCTGGCCGCGGCCCTCATGCGCCTGACCTATGGCAACCTCTACGCCAGCATGTCCTTTGCCGTGGCGTCGCAGATCATGAACTTCGGCGCCACCTTTATCGTGGTCAACTTATCGCTTGCGTTCTTTAACCTCATCCCGATCCCGCCGCTCGACGGCTCGTCGATCGTCGTTCCGTTCCTTAAAGGCAAGGCGCTCGACAACTATTACCGCCTGCAGCAATACGCCATGCCCATCCTCATCATCGTGCTGTATCTGCTGCCCATGTGGACCGGCATTGACGTAATCGGCCGCTATTTCGACGTTACCGTGTATCCGCTGGCAGAGCAGCTCCTTTCCTTCGCAATCGCCGGCATCTAGGGTAAACTTACAGGTCGACCGTGCAAAACGGTCGTAACATGCACCCAAACCGCGCCGCGAAGGCGCCGTCAAAGGAGGTCGAAGATGTCGTATCGCGTGTCGACGCAGGTCTACAGCGGACCGTTCGACCTGCTGCTGCAGCTGGTAACCCGCCAAAAAGTAGATATCGGCGCCATCTCCATTAGCGAAGTGACCGAGCAATACCTCGCCGAGGCCGAGCGCATCGAGGCGCTGGACCTGGACGTGGCGAGCGACTTTTTGCTGGTCGCGGCAACCCTTTTGGACATCAAGGCCGCCTCACTGGTGCCGCAGGAAGCGCCGCGCAAAGCCGATGACGATGACGAGTTCGACGAAGACCTTGAGGAGCTCAGTGCGCTCGACGGCGATGCCTTGCGCGAGGTCCTGATCCAGCGCCTGATTGCCTACAAGCAGTTTAAGGGCGCGGCGGTGGCCCTCGGCGCCCGCATGCAGGCCGAAAGCCGCATGCATCCGCGCGTGGCCGGCCCCGACCCCGAGTTTTTGGGCCTGATGCCCGACTACCTGGCCGGCATCACCCTGCGTGGCCTGGCGGTCATCTGCGCCGATCTGGACGGCAAACGCCAGACCTTCCTGCTGGAGGCCGAGCACGTGGCACCGCACCGCGTGCCGCTCGACCTCACGGTGGCCTCGGTCGACCGCTTTACCATGGCGCACCAAACCTGCACCTTCCGCGAGCTGCTGGACGGCGACGCCACCACCGAACAGCTCGTCGTCACCTTCTTGGCCATGCTGGAGCTCGCCAAGCGCGGCTCGCTCACGCTGAGCCAGGACGAGATCTTCGGAACCATTCAGATCAACCGCGTCGAGGGCGCCGAGGCCTATGTGCCCGGCGAGGGCCCCGAGCTCACCGAATAGGAGCGACCAACCATGTCAAACCTTTCCACGCTGGAGGCAAACAGCCTCAAAGGCGCCCTCGAGGCGCTGCTGCTGGTTTCGAGCGACCCCGTGAGCGCGCCTGCGCTGGCAAACGCGCTCGATATCGCCCCCGGCGAGTGCGCTTCGCTGCTCGCTGAGCTCAAGGTTGAGTACGAGGAGGCCAACCGCGGCTTTCAACTGCGCGAGGTCGCCGGTGGCTGGCGCCTGTTTACGCATCCCGCCTACCACGACGTGGTCGAGGCCTACGTGCTGAGTTGGGACACGCAAAAACTTTCGCAGGCGGCGCTCGAGACGCTCGCCGTCATCGCCTACCACCAGCCCGTCACGCGCGAGGTGGTCAAGGGCATTCGCGGCGTCAACTCCGACGGCGTCATCGCGTCGCTCGTGGACAAGGGCCTGGTGCGCGAGCTCGGCCGCGACCCCCAGCGAGGTCAGGCCATCATCTACGGCACGACCAACGCCTTCTTGGAAAAGTTCGGTCTACGCTCCACCCGCGACCTGCCCGATCTGGAGCAGTTTGCCCCCGACGAGCAGTCGCGTCAGTTTATCCGCGAGCGCCTGAGCGGCCGCAGCATTCAGTCCACGCTCGAGGAGCAGGCCGAGGACCTGGACGAAGAGCGCGAACTGCTCGATACCGATGTTGACGATGTTGAGGCAGTCGAGGACTTGGAAACCGTGGTCGTGGACGAGACCTCGGAGGATTTGCATGACGAGGACTAACGAAGTAGGGGAGACGCGCGCCATGGGCAACGCAGCACCCGCAACCGACGCCCAGCCCGTCTACCCGCACACCATGCGCCTGCAGCGCTTTTTGGCGCGCGCGGGCGTGGCGAGCCGACGCGGCTCGGAGGACCTAATGACCGCCGGCCGCGTAACCGTCAACGGCGAGGTCGCGACCGAGCTGGGCACCAAGGTCGACGTCGACCGCGCCCTGATCGAGGTCGACGGCATGCCCGTCAAGCTCAACCAGGGCGCCGCGTACCTGATGCTCTACAAGCCGACCGGCTACCTCACCACCATGAGCGACCCGCAGGAGCGCCCTTGCGTGGCCGATCTGGTCCCGCGCGACCGATTTCCGGGCCTGTTTCCGGTGGGCCGCCTGGACCGCGACACCACGGGCCTATTGCTCTTTACCACCGACGGCGACCTGTCGCAGGATCTACTGCACCCCAGCAAGCACGTCTACAAGACCTACCAGGCGCTCGTGGACGGCCATCTCACCGACCGCGACTTGGAACCGCTCCGCCGTGGCATCGAGCTCGACGACGGCCTGTGCCAGCCGGCAATCTGCCGCGTCATCACCGCGCGCGAGGCAGAGGCCGTGGCTCCGCAAGGCGTAAAGCCCGGTACCACCGCCGTGGAGGTCATCATCCGCGAGGGACGCAAGAACCAGGTCAAGCGCATGCTGAGCAAGATCCACCACCCGGTGATCCGCCTGCATCGCTGCAACTTTGCCGGCCTGGAGCTCAAGGACGTGGCCAAGGGCTCGTGGCGCGAGCTCACCGACCGCGAGGTGCAGATCCTCAAGGACGGCGGCATCCCGCCCAAGCAGGCGAGCGCCAAGCGCGGCGCCGCGCCCGCGACCAACACCGCAAGCCGCACGCGTCATCACGGCAGCCACGGCTCCGCGCCCAAGCGCAACACCTACCGCGAGCGCTACACGGGCTAGGCAACCCGCCGCGCCCCAACGCCCGCGTCCCATACCAGCACGTCAACCATCGAAAGGAAGCATTGCATGATCGTCGCCATCGACGGCCCCGCCGGTTCCGGCAAGTCCACTATCGCCAAGGAGATCGCCCGCCAGCTGGGCTTTAACAAGCTCGATACGGGCGCCATGTATCGCGCTGTCACCTTTGCCGCCCTCGACCGCGGCATCGATCTGGACGACGAGGCGGCCATTGACGCCCTCGCCGAGCAGATCGACATCCGCTTTACCAACGGTACCGGCGAAGACACGCGCCTGGCCATCGACGGCACGGACGCCTCGGCCGCCATTCGCACCCCGCAGGTTGACGCCAACGTGTCCAAGGTCTCGGCCTACCCGGGCGTGCGCGCCGCCATGCTCATCCACCAGCGCCGCGCCGCCGAGGACCGCGATATCGTCGCCGAGGGTCGCGACATCGGAACCGTCGTGTTCCCCAACGCGCAGGTCAAGGTCTTCCTGACCGCCGACCCGCGTGAGCGTGCCCGCCGCCGTGTGCTGCAGCGTCACCAAAATGACGCCCATCCGCTGACCTCCGAGCAGCTCAAGGCCGAGGTCGACGAGACCCTCGATGCCCTCAAGCAGCGCGACAAGCTCGACAGCAGCCGCGAGGTCGCGCCGCTCGTGCCCGCCGAGGACGCCGTGCACGTCGACTCCACCGCCCACACCATCGACGAGGTCGTCTCGATAATCGAGGACCTCATCAACCAAAGGAGGTAGCCCATGCGCCTGTTTAAGCAGACGCCCGAGGACTATTACAACGCCCCCTACGCCGAGTTCCCGGCACTCATCCGCGGCACCGTCGTCGTGGTCATGGCAATACTATGGGTCTTCTCCAAGCTCATGTGGCGCTGGAAGGTCGAGGACGCCGACCTGCTGTTTGAGCGCCAGGAAGGCCGCGGCAGCGTGGTCATCTGCAACCACACCTCGATGGCCGAGGTGCTGGCCGTGGAGACGGCGCTGTTCTTTGGCGGCCGCCGCGTGCGTCCCATCTTTAAATCCGAGTTCGCCAAGACCAAGATCGTGCGCTGGGCCTTTAGCCGCGTGGGCGGCATCCCCGTCGAGCGCGGTACCGCCGACATGAAGTGCCTTCGCGCCGCCCAGCATGCGCTGCAACGCGGCGAGGATGTCCTGATCTTCCCCGAGGGCACGCGCATCCGCTCGCGCGAGATCAAGCCCGAGGTCCACGGCGGCTTTGCGCTCATCGCCCAGATGGGCAAGGCGCCCGTCAACCCGCTCGCCATCTGCGGCTGGTCCGACATCACGCCCAAGGGCAAAAAGCTCATGCGCCCCAAAAAGTGCTGGATCCGTGCCGGCAAGGCCGTCTCGCTTTCCGACGCACCGGCCGGGCTCAAGCGCACGGAGCGCCTGGCCTGGTTTGAGTCCGAGGCCATGGGTCGCGTCTACACCATGCGCGACGAGCTGTGCGACGAGCATCCGGGCAGGTTCTAGCCATGGGTGAGAACGTGAAGAACACCGCCGCGACCGTCGCCGAGGACACCGTCCCTACCATCGAGATCGCCGCCCACGCCGGCACCTGCTACGGCGTGCAGCGCGCACTCGACATGGCGCTGGCCGCCGCACCGCAGGCAGGGGAGAGCGCGCAGGTCCACACCCTGGGCCCGCTCATCCACAACCCCATCGTGGTGCGCGAGCTTGCCGAGGCGGGCGTGGGCTTGGCCAAGACCCTGGACGACGCAGCATCGGGCACCGTGATCATCCGCGCCCACGGCGTGGTCCCGCAGGTCATCGACGCTGCTCGCGACCGCGGCCTTACCGTGGTCGATGCCACCTGCCCCTACGTGAAGAAGGTCCACGTGGCCGCTGAGCGCTTGGTACGCGAGGGCTACCGCGTGATCGTCGTGGGCGAGCCGGGTCATCCCGAGGTCGAGGGCATTCTGGGCCACGCCGGCGATGACGCGCAGGTTGTGAGCCGCGCCGCCGACGCCGACGAGCTACCGCTCAAGGGCAAGGTGGGCTTGGTCGTGCAGACCACTCAGACCGCACAGAACTTGGCCGAAGTCGTGGCCGCCATCACCCCGCGCGTGCAGGAACTGCGCGTGATCAACACCATCTGCGCCGCTACCAGCGAGCGCCAGCAGGCGGCCGCGTCGCTCGCCAACCGCTGCGACTGCATGGTCGTCGTAGGCGGCAAGAACTCTGGCAACACCCGTCGCCTGGCGCAGATTTGCGCCGACGCCTGCGAGCGTACGCATCATATCGAGGAAGCATCTGAACTCGAGGCCGAGTGGTTTGCCAATGCTCAGCACATCGGCATCACCGCCGGCGCTTCCACCCCGCAAGAACACATCGAACGCGCCGTCGCGCGCATCAAGGAGCTTTGCCGCTAATCATGGACCAGACCGTACCCGCATACGCCGCCGAGGTGGCCGATTACGGGCGCAGCCGCGACCCCGAGCCGGGTGAGGGCGCGCTCGTCAAGAACGTGCGCCCCGATTCGCCCGCATGGGATGTGGGTATCGAGCCGGGCATGCGCGTGCTCACGGTCAACGGCGAGCGGCTCACCGACATGATCGTGTGGCTCTGGGAGGCCGACGACGATACCGTCGAGTTGGAGGTTTTTGACCCGCGCGATGGCACCGTAACCCCCGTGGAGCTTGACCGCTTTCCCGGCGAGGACTGGGGCCTGCAGTTCGACGGCCCCATCTTCGATGGCATGCGTACCTGCGTAAATGCCTGCGTGTTTTGCTTTATGACGATGCTGCCCAAGGGCGGCCGCTCCACACTCTATATCCGCGACGACGACTACCGACTGAGCTTTTTGCAGGGCAACTTTGTCACGCTGACCAACCTCACCGATGAGGACGTGCAAAACGTCATCGACCGCAACATGAGTCCCATGAACGTGTCAGTCCATGCCGTAAGCCCCGACGTCCGCCGCCGCATGATGGGCCGCAACGCCCAGCGCGGCATGGACGTGCTCGAGGCCATCATGGCCGCCGGCATCGAGATCCACGCACAGATCGTTTTGTGTCCCGGCATGAACGACGGCGAGGAGCTGCAGAAGACTCTGCGCTACTGCGAGGAGCACGAGCAGATCACGAGCCTAGGCATTGTGCCGCTCGGCTTTACCAAGCACCAGAGCCGCTTTAGCTGGTCATACAGCGATAAACCCGAGCTGGCACGCGAGACCATTGCCATGATCCGGCCCTATCAGGATCGCGCCTACGAGCGCTTTGGTCGCCATACCTTCCAGATGAGTGACGAGTTCTACCTGGACGCCGGCATCGAGCCGCCCGAGGCCGATTTCTACGACGGCTACCCGCAGTACTACGACGGCATCGGCATGATCCGCTCGTATCTGGACGAGACGGACGACGTGCTTGCCGCCGATGCCGAGCGCCTGGCTCGCGTTCGAGGGGCCATCGCCGATCGCGACCAGCGCCTGCTGTGCCTCTCGGGCGCCAGCGCGCGCGACACCGTGGCACGCTTTGTGGAGTCGCCGCAGGGCCTTGCCGGCACCGTCACGGCCATCAAGAACCGCTACTTTGGCGGCAACGTGGACGTGACCGGCCTCATCGTCGCGAGCGACATCCTGGAGCAGCTGCCGCAAGACCTGTCGGGGGTTATGCTCTTTGTGCCTAAGCTCATGTTCAACGCTGACGGCATGACGCTTGACGAGTATCATCGTGACGATTTACTCGCAAGCCTTGAAGTTCGCGGCGCCGAGGTTCATGTGGTGTCGACCATGCCGCATGAGCTGCTCGATACCCTGGAGCACATCCTTGGCATAACGCCCGCCGACTCTACTACTTCCACTGACCCTACCCATTAAAGGAGAGCAGATGAAACCTATCGTCGCCGTCGTCGGACGCCCCAACGTGGGCAAGTCCACGCTCGTTAACCGCCTGGCCCAGACCTCGGACGCAATCGTCCATGAGTCCCGCGGCGTCACGCGCGACCGCTCGTATCACACGGCCGATTGGAACGGCCGCGAGTTCACCATCGTCGACACGGGCGGCATCGAGCCGCTCAAGAGCGACGACGTCTTTGCCACGTCTATCCGCGACCAGGCGCTCGCCGCCGCCGAGGAAGCCGCCGTCATCCTGTTTGTCGTTGACGGCCGCACCGGCGTCACCGAAGAGGACGAATCGGTCGCCCGCATGCTCAAGCGCTCCGACAAGCCGGTCTTTCTGCTGGTGAACAAGCTCGACAACCCCGATCGCGAGAACGACAACATCTGGGAGTTCTATTCGCTCGGCATCGGCGAGCCCACGCCGCTTTCGGCCCTGCACGGCCATGGCACGGGCGACCTGCTCGATGACATCGTGGCCCTGCTCCCCGAGGAGGAGGACGAGGTCGCCGACGAGTTCCCCGACGCGCTGAACGTCGCCATCATCGGCCGACCCAACGCCGGCAAGTCCTCGCTGTTCAACCGCATCCTGGGTGCCGACCGCTCCATCGTGTCGAACATCGCCGGAACCACGCGTGACGCCATCGACACCGTCGTGGAGCGCAACGGCAAGCACTACCGCATGGTCGACACCGCGGGTATCCGCAAGAAGAGCACCGTCTACGAGAACATCGAGTACTACTCCATGGTCCGCGGCCTGCGCGCCATCGACCGCGCCGACGTAGCGCTGCTCGTCGTCGACGCCTCCGTGGGCGTTACCGAGCAGGACCAGAAGGTCATGGGCCTTGCCATCGAGCGCGGCTGCGCCATCGTGGTACTGCTTAACAAGTGGGACCTGCTCGACGACGACCGCAAGCGCGAGGCCTGCATGGAGACCGTCGACCGCCGTCTGGGCGTCATGGCTCCCTGGGCCCAGTACCTGCGTATCTCTGCCCTCACCGGCCGCAGCATCGAGAAGATCTGGGCGATGGTCGATGCCGCCGAGAAGACGCGTTCGCAAAAGATCACCACCTCGCGCCTCAACACGTTCCTCACCGACCTGCGCGAGTTTGGCCACACCGTGGTGGACGGCAAGCGCCGCCTGCGTATGCACTACGTGACTCAGACGGGCGTCAACCCGCCGACGTTCACGTTCTTTGTCAACCACAGCGACCTGGTCAACGACACCTACCAGCGCTACGTGGAGAACCGCATGCGCTCGACCTTCGACTTTGCCGGCACGCCCATTCGACTCTTCTTTAGGAAGAAGGAGCAAAAGGATGCTTAATCCGATTCTGCTGACCGCCATCTGCGCCGTGGTCTCGTTCTTTATCGGAGCGATTCCGTTTGGCCTGATCCTGGGCCGCGTGTTCAACCACACGGACATTCGCAAGGCGGGCTCCGGCAACATCGGCACCACCAACGCGCTGCGCGTGGCTGGCCCCAAGGTGGCCGCGCTCACGCTGCTGTGCGATTGCCTTAAGGGCGCCATCTGCGTACAAATCGCGCGCCCGCTCATCGCGAGTGTGGGCTATGGCTTTCCCGTGAGCATCATGGCTCCCGGCGCGGCCGGCGACTGGATGCTCGGCGTCATCTGCCTGGCGGCCGTGTGGGGCCACATCTTCTCGCCCTACCTCAACTTCCACGGCGGCAAGGGCATCGCCGTGGGCCTGGGCGTGATTCTTGCCTGGTACTGGCCCATTGGCCTGTCGTTGCTGGGCATGTTTATCGTGGCCGTCGCCATCACCAAGTACGTGTCGGTGGGATCTCTTGCCGCCGCTATCGGTCTTCCCATCGCTGCCTGCGCGGTCTTTCCGTACAGCAGCCTGGGCCTCAAGTTCTGCATGGCGATGATCGGCATCACCGTGGTGTGGGCCCATCGCTCGAATATCCAAAAGCTCATGGCCGGTAAGGAGTCCAAGCTCTCGTTTACCAAGCGCGTCACCGAGCCCGACGATAAGTAGGAGAGAGTCATGAATGTTGCGCTGATTGGCTCCGGCTCCTGGGGTACTGCCGTCGCCGGCCTCGCCGCCGCGCGAGCCGAGCGCGTGACCATGTGGGCCCATAGCGAGCAGACGGCCGCCGGCATTAACGCCGAGCACCGCAACCCGCGATATCTGGTGGACTACGAGCTGCCGGAAAACGTTGTCGCCACGACGGATCTGGCCCAGGCACTCGACGGTGCCGAGGCAATCATCTTTGCCGTGCCTTCGACGCATCTGCGCAGCGTCTGCCACCAGGCGGCGCCGTTTATCACGGACAAGACGCCGGCTCTGTGCCTCACCAAGGGCATCGAGCCCGAGTCCGGCCTGCTCATGAGCGAAGTCATCGCCAGCGAGATCGGCAACGAGTCGCGCGTGGCGGCGCTTTCGGGCCCCAACCATGCCGAGGAGATCTGCCGCGGCGGGCTCTCTGCTGCCGTCATCGCCAGCGAAGACCAGCAGGTGGGGGAGACCTTTAAGGACCTGTTGCTGTCCACGGCCTTCCGTATCTACCTGTCACAGGATATGACCGGCGTCGAGGTCTGCGGTGCCATGAAAAACGTCATCGCTATCGTGTGCGGCATTTCCGCCGGCTCGGGTGCGGGCGACAACACGCTCGCCCTCATCATGACGCGCGGTCTGGCCGAGATCAGCCGCCTGGTGCATGCCCGCGGCGGCCAGGCCATGACCTGCATGGGGCTTGCCGGCATGGGCGACCTTATCGCCACCTGCACCTCGGAGCATTCGCGCAACCGCACCTTTGGCTACGAGTTTGCCCACGGCGTGTCGCTCGACGAGTACCAGGCGCGCACGCATATGGTGGTCGAGGGCGCCGTCGCGGCTCGCAGCGTCAGCGAACTTGCCCGTTCACTGGGCGTAGACATTCCGCTCACCTTTGCCGTGGAGCAAACGCTCTACAACGGTGTTACTTTGGATAGGGCGCTCGAGATTCTTACCGACCGCGTCCCCTCCCAAGAGTTCTACGGACTCACCGACTAGCGCAGAAAGGCTTCTACCATGGGTTCCATCAAAATCGCTCCGTCCGTCCTTTCGGCCGATATGGCCAACCTCAAGGGCGAGCTCGACAAGATCGCCGGTGCCGACTACGTGCACTTCGACGTTATGGACGGTCACTTTACCGGCAACCTCACCTTTGGCGTCGACATCCTCAAGGCCGTCAAGCGCTCCACCGATGTGCCGGTCGACGCGCACCTGATGGTGTCGAACCCCGACGAGACGGTCGATTGGTACGCCGACGCCGGCGCCGATATGATCACCGTGCACTACGAGGCCTCCACGCACCTGCACCGCACGCTTACGCATCTGCAGCAGCGCGGCGTCAAGGCCGGCGTGGTGCTCAACCCCGCCACCCCCGTCTGCGTGCTCGAGAGCATCATCGACGTCGTCGACATGGTGTTGCTGATGAGCGTGAACCCCGGCTTTGGTGGCCAGAGCTTTATCCCGGGCACCATCGCCAAACTGCACGAGCTCAAGACCATGTGCGAGCGCCACGGTGTGTCACCCCTGATCGAGGTCGATGGTGGCATCTCTTCCAAGAACATCGCCGAGGTCGTCAAGGCCGGCGCCAACGTGCTCGTGGCCGGCTCCGCCGTATTTAAGTCCGAAGATCCCGCCGCCGAGGTTGCGCTGCTGCAAAAGCTGGGCAACGAGGCCGCACAGGAGGCATAATCCCTTATGACCGCAGGTCAAAACCGCATACCCGTGAATCTTGACTATGCCGCCTCGACGCCCATGCGCGCCGAGGCGCTCCTTGCGCAGCGTGAATACGACGAAAGCGAGCTTGCCGGTATCAACCCCAACTCGCTGCACTCGCTCGGCCGCAAGGCCGCCGCGCGCCTGGAAGTCGCCCGTCGCGAGATCGCCTGTAGCTTTGGCGCGCGCGTCCGCCCGTCCGAGATCGTCCTGACCAACGGCGGCACCGAGGCCAACCAGCTGGCGCTCCTTGGTCTTGCCGAGGGCGCCCGCCAGCGAGATCGCAAGCGCGACCGCGTGATCGTTTCGGCCATTGAGCACGATTCGATCCTGGATAACCTGCCGCTGCTGCGTGCCGCCGGCTTTACCGTCGACCTGGTGCAGCCCTGCCGCGCGGGCTATATCGAGCCCGCTATGCTCACCGAGCTGCTGGGCGACGACGTGGCGCTCGTGAGCATTATGGTGGCCAACAACGAGACCGGCGTGGTGCAGCCCATCCGCGAGCTGGCCGCCGCCGCACACGCTGCCGGCGCCCTGTTCCACACCGATGCCATCCAGGGCTATTTGCATATTCAGCTCGATGTCACCGAGCTGGGCGTCGATGCCATGACCGTTGCCGCCCACAAGGTTGGCGGCCCCGTGGCGTCCGGCGCGCTCTACCTTAAGAGCCGCACGCCGCTGCGTCCGCGCATCTTTGGCGGCGGACAGGAGGCTGGACGTCGCGCCGGCACGCAGGACCTGCGCACGCAGCTGGCCTTTGCCGCTGCCGTATCTGCGCTGGCTCCCAATGTAGCTCAGGAGCGCGCGACGCTGCAGGCCCTGTCCGACAAACTCTACGCCACGCTCACGGCTCATCCGCGCATCCACGCCACGATGGGCGACTACGCGCAGGCCAATCGCCTGCCGGGCATTGTTTCGATCTACGTTGACGGCATGGATTCCGAGGAGCTCATCATCAAGCTCGACGCCGCCGGCTTCGAGGTGTCGGCCGGATCGGCTTGCTCGAGTGGCAGCATGGACCCGAGCCACGTGCTCAGCGCCATGGGTATCGGCCGCGAGCAGGCGCTGGGTGCGCTGCGTATCTCGTTTGATGACCGCGTGAACCCTGCCGACCTGGACGAGTTTGCCCAGGCGCTGCTCTCGATCGTGGGTGCAGCATGATCGTCGCCGAGCTTGAACGCGCGCTGCTGGCGCGCTATCCCAAGGCAGATGCCGAGGGATGGGACCACGTAGGCCTGTCCGTTGGAAACCCAGCTGCTGAAATCACCGGCGTTGTCTGCGCACTCGATGCGACCGAAGCTAACGTGCACCGCGCTCTTGAGGCCGGCGCCAATGTGCTGCTGACGCATCATCCCATCTATATCAAGGCACCCGAGGCCTTTTGCCCGGCCGATGCCGCACATCCCCAGTGCAGCGCGGCACTGTACGAGGCAGCCCGTTGCGGCGTGAACATCATCTCGCTCCACACCAATCTGGATCGCTCGCACGAGGCGCGAGCCCGTCTGAGTGAGTTGCTGGGCGCTGAGCCCGTGAGCTCTTTGGAGCACGTGGACGACCCCGAAGCCTGTGGCCTAGGCGCACTCGCGACTCTCAACGACCCCTGCAGCCTGCGCGACCTTGCCGCCCGTGCCGCCGCGGCCTTTGGCAGCGACCCGCGAGTGTGGGGCGAAGCCGACCACGCCTGCCGTACCGTCGCAATCCTCGGTGGTTCCTTGGGCGACTTTGGCGAGCTCGCCATCGCCGCGGGCGCGGACGTTATCGTGACCGGCGAGGCGGGCTACCACGTAGCGCAGGACCTTACCCTACGTGGGCTGCCCGTAATTCTGCTCGGCCACGATCGCTCCGAGGAACCGTTCGTGGATATCTTGATGAACTCTGTAAGTGACGCCGGGGTCGACCCCCGTCATACGATTAAAATACTGAACCCTTGCCAATGGTGGACTGTGACAAAAGGAGA